>CADBHY010000010.1 GCA_902794615.1 uncultured Bacteroidia bacterium | reverse complement strand
GTAGACTACTTGGACGATGAACATCTTATTAAAGGTAATTCTCTAGCTGTTGGCATGATGGGCATGCGTTTCTTCTACATGAAACACGACTTCTATGCTGGACAATTTACAAAAACAGCATTTCCTCTATTTGATGGTTTCAATGAAAGGGTTGCACTTTGGTTTATCTCTTGGTTTGACAAATCAAGCCAAAAGTATCTTGGTTTATTAGTCAGAGACTTTGAAAACGCATTTAATAATACGGAAATAGTTGTGCCTTACAAGAATGGAACTGTTGCCGTTGATTATATCGAGTCGCGTATCCGCGAACTCGAAGAGTCGCGTATCCGCGAACTCGAAGCCTCGCGTATCCGCGAACTCGAAGCCTACCTCATGGCGGCAGGCTTCGAGGATTGCACTTTAACGCAATCCGAACTCAATGCGCTGCGCTGCATTGATAAGGGGTATAAACAAATGCGAAGTTTTAGAATTGTTGACGAGTTTACTGTGGCTAATTCTCATAATATCCTCAAATCGGACGTGGTATTTGGTAGTGGGGCTACTCCATACGTTACGGCAAGTGAAGGCAATAATTCTATTGTGTCGTATATTTCATATAAGTCAGACTTGATAGAGAGAGGCAACTCCATTATGATTGGAGGTAAAACGTTGGTTGTTACCTATCAACCCAACGATTTCTTCTCAAATGACAGCCACAACCTCGTGCTCACTATTAATAATGAGGTTGGACGGACAGAATCTGCTCAACTCTATATGGTTGCAGCCCTCTACAAAAGTCTAAGCCCGAAATATTCGTGGGGTGATTCTATCTCTAAGGCAAAAATACAGAACGACGAAGTGTTTCTCCCCATAGCAGATGACGGCACTATTGACTTCGCCTTTATGGAAACCTATATCACTGCCGTAAAGAAACAATGCATAGCTAGGCTGAAGGACGAGATAGCCCGTGAGCGCAAGGCATACGAGCAGGCGGTGGATTTCGCTTCTAACGAAAGCGAGGCAGAAAACAGGAAGTCCAAGATCTTTGTTCTACCCGAATATCGTGAGGGTTGTATACCACTTTACACGCTCCGTGCAGCCTGCGGCCATTTCGCAGAAGGGCAGGAAGCGGAGAAAGAAGGATGGATTGATGTGTACGAACAGGGATTCAGGCCTGATGCCGAGCGGCAGTTCGCTGTTTATGCAAAAGGACACTCGATGGAGCCAAAGATACAGGATGGCGACATCTGTGTTTTTGAGTGGTATCATGGTGGCAGTCGCGAGGGAGAAATTGTTTTGACCGAATGTAATCAAAAGGATTTGGACTATGGTGGCATGTACACCATCAAAAAATATCACAGCGAAAAGGTTCAAGACAAGGATGGTTGGCGCCACTCGAAGATAGAACTTCAGCCACTGAACAAAGAGTATGATACGATTACGTGGGCTGAAGAGAAGTCAGAGGAGTATAGAACGATTGGTATATTAAAGAAAGTATTGAACCAAATAAATATCCAACCGGTTGTTGAACGGTAACACGGCTGCTATAATTTTGCTAACTTTGCACCCGTATGTCTGAGAGCAAGAATATCATACAGGAATTCACCAGCGCCGAGTACAAGGAAGGATTCGTGACGGACGTGGAGCAGGAGTTCCTGCCCAAGGGCCTGAGCGAAGAGATTATCCGGCTCATATCGGCCCGGAAAGAGGAGCCGGCATGGCTGCTGGAATTCCGTCTGAACGCCTTCCGTGCCTGGCAGAAGATGCCGCAGCCGGATTGGGCGCATCTGGATATGCCGGAGATTGATTTTCAGGATATTATCTACTTTGCCGCCCCCAAGAAAGATAAGGACCGCCCCAAGGAGATAGACCCCAAGCTGGCCGAAACCTTTGACAAGCTGGGCATTCCGCTCAAGGAACGGGACGTGCTGGCTGGTGTGGTGGCCGTGGATGCTGTTTTTGACTCCGTTTCCGTCACCACCACCTTCCGCAAAACCCTGGCGGAGAAGGGCATCATCTTCTGCTCGTTCTCCGAGGCCGTAAAAGAGCACCCGGACTTGGTGCAAAAGTACCTGGCCACCGTGGTGCCGCCCACCGACAATTATTTCGCGGCCCTCAACAGCGCCGTTTTCTCCGACGGCTCCTTCTGCTACATCCCGAAGGGCGTCCGCTGCCCCATGGAGCTGAGCAGTTATTTCCGCATCAACGCCCGCGGCACCGGCCAGTTCGAGCGCACGCTCATCGTGGCCGATGAAGACTCGTACGTGAGCTACATGGAAGGCTGCACCGCCCCCATGAGGGACGAACAGCAGCTGCACGCCGCCGTGGTGGAGATTATCGTGGAAAAAGGGGCCGATGTCAAATACTCCACCGTGCAGAACTGGTATCCCGGCGACGCCGACGGCAAGGGCGGCATCCTGAACCTGGTGACCAAGCGCGGCATCTGCAAGGGAGACGGCTCCCACCTGAGTTGGACGCAGGTGGAAACCGGATCGGCCATTACCTGGAAATACCCCTCCACTATACTGAAAGGAGATTTTTCCTCTTCGGAGTTCTACTCGGTGGCCGTCACCAACAACCACCAGCAGGCCGATACCGGCACCAAGATGATTCACCTGGGCCGGGGCACCAAGAGCCGCATCGTGAGCAAGGGAATATCGGCCGGAGTGAGCCAGAACAGCTACCGCGGCCTGGTTAGAATGGCTCCGGGCGCCGTAAACGCCCGTAACTATTCCCAGTGCGACAGTCTCCTGATAGGCTCCCGCTGCGGGGCCCATACTTTCCCCGTAATTCAGTCGCAGAACCCCACCGCCACGGTGGAGCACGAGGCCACCACCTCCAAGATTTCGGAGGACCAGCTCTTCTACTGCAACCAGCGGGGTATCGGCCCGGAAGAAGCGGTGGGACTTATTGTGAACGGCTATGCCCGCGAGGTGTTGTCCCGTCTTCCCATGGAGTTTGCGGTTGAGGCGCAGAAACTCCTGCAGGTTTCTTTGGAAGGAAGTGTAGGTTAACCCCTTGTCATTCTGAACGGAGTGAAGAATCTGTAACAGAAAATGTTGGACACCATCATATTTGAACTGGCCGGCCGCCCGGTGCTCCTGATAGACCTCGTGAGCTCCGTGCTGGGCCTCCTTACCGTGTTCCTGGCCGGGCGCAATTCCAAGTACAATTTCTGGGTGGGTTACCTCTATACGGCGGCGCTCTTCCTGCTGTTCTGGCACCGGAACCTGTATGCCAGCCTTCTGCTGCAGCCGGTCTCGCTGGTCATCAACATGGTGGGCCATTTCCGCTGGACGCACCCCCGCGAAGAAGAAAAAGCGGCCGACAACAGCCTCAAGGTAAGCATGTTAAGCTGGTGTCAGCGGGTGCTGGCCATCGTTTCCGTGCTTCTGGTGGCCGCCGTCTGGGGCTGGACGCTGGACCGTCTTTTCCCGGCCGATCCGCACCCCTATCTGGATTCCTGCGTTACCGTGCTCATCCTCCTGGCCCAGCTTTTATCGGCCATGAAGAAATGGGACTGCTGGATAGCCTGGCTGCTGGTGAACATTTCGCAGATTGTCCTGCACCTCAGCGTGGGCAATGTGCTCATGTCCATGGTGAGCGCCCTGTACCTGATTAACGGCCTGTGGTCTCTGGCCACCTGGATGCAGCTCTACCGGAAAGAGCGTGAAAAAGGAAGTAATTGATATAGAGGGGAATAAGAAAAACAACCTGTGTAAAACCACCCAGGTTTAAACAGATAAAAAATTGACAGTTAAATATTTACGGAGCAACGCTGCCATGTTGGAAATAAAGAATCTTCACGCCAGAATAGGCGACAAGGAAATACTGAAGGGGATAGACCTTCATATCGGCCCGGGAGAGGTGCATGCCGTCATGGGCCCTAACGGTGCGGGAAAAAGCACCCTGAGTGCCGTCCTTACCGGTCGGCCGGACTATGAGGTCACGGAGGGCAGCATCCTTTACAAAGGGGAGGACCTGCTTTCAAAAACGCCCGAAGAACGTGCCTGGGCGGGGCTTTTCCTGAGTTTCCAGTATCCCGTCGAGATTCCGGGCGTCACCATCACCGCCTTCATGAAGGCTGCCGTGAATGCCAAGCGCAAGGCGCAGGGTCTTCCCGAACTCAAGGCCGGAGACTTTCTCAGGCTCATGAAGGAGAAGATGGCCCTGGTGCAGATGAAGCCGGAATTTGCCAAGCGGGAGGTGAACGTGGGCTTCTCCGGAGGTGAAAAAAAGCGCAATGAGATATTCCAGATGGCCCTGCTAGACCCCGACCTCTCCATCCTGGACGAGACGGACAGCGGCTTGGACGTGGACGCCCTCAAGATAGTGGCCGATGGCGTGAACACCCTCCGTACTCCGGAAAAGAGCGCCGTCATCATTACCCACTACCACAAACTGCTGGAGTATGTGCAGCCGGATGTGGTGCATGTGCTCAAGGACGGCCGCATTGTGAAAACCGGTGGCCGGGAGCTCATCGATGCCATTGAGTCCAAAGGATTTGACCAGTTTTAGCCCATGGGACACGGCAAATACATAGATCCGTTCCGTCACGCCGACGCGCCCGCTTGTCATTCTGAGCGCAGCGAAGAATCTGTCTTCCGCGTCGCGGCAGGCGAAAGCCTGAACCTGCAGTACGTGGTGCTGCCGGGAGAGTCCCGTGACATAGACGTGAACATAGACCTTGTCGGCCCCGGCGCCCAGGCCCATGTAAAGGTCCTTTACCTGAGCGGCGGGGAGGAGCAGGTGAATATCCGCATCCTCATGCACCACCGCGCCCCGGGCTGCCATTCCACCCAGAAAATCCACGGCATTGCCGGTGGCCGTGCCCGGATTGACTTCCACGGCACCATTGTGGTGGCGCCGGACGCCCAGAAGACCGAGGCCTACCAGGAGAACCACAATATTGTCCTTACGACGGAGGCCCGGGTAAAAACCGAGCCCCAGCTGGAGATTTATGCCGATGATGTGAAATGCTCCCACGGCGCCACCGTGGGCCAGCTCAATGTCGACGAGCTCTTCTACATGCGCTCCCGCGGCATTCCGGAAGCCGAAGCGCGCACCCTCCAGATGCTGTCCTTCCTCTCCCCGGTGATTCCTCAGGGGCGGGAACAGGAAGTGGAAACAGCGGTCAGAAGCCTTTAGTTCAGCTCCGAGACCGGGTCGTCGTACTGCTGCTGCAGGCGCAGCAGTTCGGCCTTCAGCTCCCGGGTGAGTTCCTCCGTTCCGGGCGCTCCGTACAAGTTGTGCAGCTGCATCGGATCTTTCTCCAGGTCGAACAGTTCCCACTCGTCAATGTCATGATAGAAATGCATGAGTGAGTAGCGTTCCGTGCGCACGCCGTAGTGCCGTCTGACGGAATGTTCGGCCGGATACTCGTAGTAATGATAGTAGAGGGATTTGCGCCAGTCCGCGGGCCTGCTGCCCAGCAGCAGGGGCAGGAAACTTTCTCCCTGGATGTCCTCAGGCACCTCCAATCCGGCCAGCTGCAGGATGGTGGGAGCGTAGTCGATGTTCTGGACAAAGAGATCCACGTCGCCGAGCTTCTGCCCGCCGGGCAGGCGCACCAGCAGCGGCGTGCGGAAACTTTCCTCGTACATGAAGCGCTTGTCAAAGTAGCCGTGCTCTCCCATGAAAAAGCCCTGGTCGGAGGTGTAGATAATGACGGTATTGTCCAGCAATCCGTTGTCTTCCAGGTACTGGTACATGCGGCCCACGTTGCGGTCCACCGAGCGGATTACGCTGCAGTAGTCCCTCATGTATCGCTGGTATTTCCACTGATAAAGCGCTTTTCCGGACAGGCCGGCCTGTTTGAAATCGTCGATGATGGGATTGTAGTACGCATCCCAGGCGGCCTGCTGCGCGGCGTTCATGCGTCCGGGAACCAGTTCTCCGGGGGGGAGGTCCTGACGGTAAAGGTCCCGTCCGTAGCGCTCCAGGTGGGGCGATTCGGGCGTATGGATTTCGTTCTCCCGGTCGGCCATCTTCAGGTCATAGACTAGATTCATATCGGCAAGGATGCTCATCTCCTGCAGGCGGGCGGCCTCGCGGGTGGCATAGTCGTCGTAAAAGGTTTCCGGCAGGGGGAATTCCACCTGGTCGAAGGCCCCCAGATCCTGCGTGTCGGGCATCCAGCTGCGATGCGGGGCCTTGTAGTGCAGGAAGAGGCAGAAGGGCTTCTCGGGGTCCCGCCCGGAGAGCCAGTCAAAAGCCACGTCGGTGGTGATGTCGGTGGAGTAGCCCTCCCGTACCAGCCGTTCACCGTTCCGGATAAAAACGGGGTTGTAGTAGTCTCCCTGGCCGACGAGGATGTCCCAGTAGTCAAACCCGGTAGGCTCGCTTACCAGATGCCACTTGCCCACCATGGCTGTCTGATAGCCGCCGGCTCTCAGCAGTTTGGGAAGGGTTTGCTGGCTGCCGTCAAAGATGCCGTGTTCGTTGTTGGTGAACCCGTTCTTGTGGCTGTGCTTCCCGGTGAGCATGCAGGCCCGCGAGGGACCGCTCAGGGAATTGGCCACAAAACTGTTGGTGAAACGGGCGCCTTCCGCAGCCAGGCGGTCGATGTTGGGTGTGGACAGAAAACGCCTGTCATACGCGCTGATGGTCTGGTAGGAGTGGTCGTCGCACATGATATATACCACGTTCAGCGGCCCCTCCGGCAGCGCGGGCGCTTTGTCTCCGCCGGAGGCGCAGGAGACAGCGGCCATGCCGGCCGCCGCTCCGCTCAGCGAGAAAATGAGTCGGGAGGTGTCCATTACCAGCCGGGATTTTGCTCCCACTTGTTGGCGGTGTTTCTTAGACATGGTGGTTTAGGTTTACGGTTATCGGGTGTGGTTACTACAAAGGTAGATACAAAAACAGAGGACAGGGTCAAAACATGTCCTGCATTTCTCAAAGATTATCCAAAACTGACTGCATGGCGCTCACGATGTCCGGAAAAATCTCCGCCACGTTCTCCTGCTCGCCCGGATCCGTCGAAATCCGGTACAGCTGCGGCGTTTTCTGATAGCCCAGCTCGGCGCCGGGTGCCCAGCTGTAGGCGTCGGGACCATCGCTGGGCGGGATGTACTTCCACTCGGAGGTACGCACGCTCAGGCAGCGGTTGTTGGCTTGTTCAATCACGTAGTCCCGGCCTGCCGGATCCCGGCCCAGCCAGGCCTCCAGGGCGTCCCTGCTGTCGGGAGCGGCGCCCCGGGGCAGGCGTCCGTCGAGCAAGCCCGCAAAAGAGGCGAACAGGTCCACATGCGAGAGAAGGGCCTCGGAGGTGGCCCCGGCCGGCACATGGCCCGTCCAGCGCACCAGGGCGGGGACGCGGGCGCCGGCCTCGTAAGTGCCGTATTTATTGCCCCGCAGCCCTCCGGAAGGGTCATGTCCGCCCAGCAATTCCCGGGCCTGGTCCCGATACCCGTCGTCCAGGATGGGACCGTTGTCGCTCGTGACAATCACAAGGGTGTTTTCGGCCAGTCCCAGCGCGTCCAGGCGGTCCAGAATGGCCCCGACGGTCCAGTCAAATTCCACGATGGCGTCGCCCCTGAGGCCCATCCCGCTCTTTCCCCGGAAACGCGGATGCGGGAAGCGCGGGACATGCACGTCGTTGGTGGCCAGGTAAACGAAGAAGGGGCGGTCTTTGTTTTCCTCGATGAAGTTCAGGGCGTGTACGGTGATGGAATCGGCGATGTTTTCATCTTTCCAAAGGGCTTTTCCGCCGCCGCGCATGTAGCCGATGCGCCCGATGCCATTCACGATGGCCTGGTTGTGTCCCACGGAGGAGGACAGGTTGTACAGCAGTTCGGGATGGTCTTTGGCCAGCGGCTCGCCCTCGAAGGGCTGGCGGTAGCTTACCTCGATGGGGGCTTCCGGGTCCCAGTTCACCACGCGGCCGTTCTCGATGAACACGCAGGGCACGCGGTCACCGGTGGCCGCCATGATGTAAGAGTAGTCAAAGCCGATGTCAGAAAGACCCGATGGCAGGGGGGCATTCCAATCCTGCTTTCCGCCATCCTCGCCCAGCCCCAGGTGCCACTTGCCAAAGGCGCCGGTGGCATAGCCGGCATTTTTGAAAAGATCGGCCATCGAGTACTGTCCCGGGCGGATAATCATGCCTGCATCGCCCACGGCGATGTCGGTGTCGCTCCGGCGCCAGGCGTATTGCCCGGTGAGGAGCGAATAGCGTGAGGGGGTGGATACGGAGGCCGTGGCGTAGGCATTGGTGAAGCGGGTGCCTTCCCGGGCCAGACGGTCCACGGCCGGCGTCCGGACATTCAGGGCGCCGTAGCAGCCCAGGTCGCCGTAGCCCAGGTCGTCGGCCAGGATAATGACAACGTTCGGAAGGCTGCCCGTCCGCGCGTTTTTCTGTCCGGGGGCGCAGGAGGCTGCCAGGGCGGCGCCGCCCGCCAGGGTGTACAGGAGTTTATTCATTTTTCAGTACGGGAAAATCGGGGTTTGTGACGTGTTCCGCGTCCATTAGGGCCTTCAATTCCATAACACGCTCGGGAAAGGCCGAAGCCAGGTTGCGGGTTTCTCCGGGGTCTTCGTCCAGATTGTACAGCTCCAACTGTGGCGTCTGGGTCCGGATACCCATGTGAACCAGTTTCCAGGGACCTTTCCGCACGGCTTGCCTGCCGCCCAGTTCCTGGAATTCGAAGTACAGGTGGTCATGCTCCTGCTGACCTACGTCCCCCGTGAGGGTGGGCAGCAGGCTCACGCCGTCCAGCCCTTCTTTTTCCGCCTGGCCCACCAGATTCCGGAAAGTGGGCATCAGGTCCCAGAACGCGCATAGGAACGCTGTCCGGGAGCCCGGTTCGATGTGTCCCGGCCAGGATACGATCATCGGTACCCGGATGCCGCCTTCATACAAATCGCGCTTGTATCCCCTCCAGGGACCGTTGCTGTTGAAATAATCGGGGTCTGCCCCGCCTTCGCGGTGGGGGCCGTTGTCGCTGGTGAAAATGATGAGGGTGTTCTCATACAGGCCCTTTTCCTTCAAACGGGCCACCAGCTCTCCCACATAGCGGTCCAAGCGGGTGATCATGGCGGCAAAAGTGGCGTGAGGGTGCTCCTGGGCGACATAGGCTCCTTTGAGAAAATAGGGATCCCCGGGACGGGCGCCTGCAAAGGGTGTTTCCGGGTACCGCCCGCGGAAGGCCTGCATCAGACTGTCTTCGGGAACCAGCAGCTCCGCATGCGGAAGGGTGGTGGGATACCACAGGAAAAAGGGCTTTCCCTCCCGGGCCGCGCTGTCGATGAAAGCGAGCGCCTCCCGGTGAATCAGGTCCGGGGCATAGGAGCCGCTTCCATAGCTTTCGTCGTTTCGGTTCTCCGGCAGATCCAACCGTCTCTCGTTGTCCCAAAGATGGTCCGGATAATAGCTGTGGGCCAGCAACTGGCAGTTGTAACCGTAAAAGCGGTCCACTCCCTGCGTCCGGGGATCGCCGGAAGTGCCAACGAAGCCCAATCCCCACTTTCCGAAGGCTCCGGTGGTGTAACCGGCCTCGCGAAAGTCGTGGAAAATCGTCTGTACGCCTTCCGGCAGCGGGAACTGCCCTTCCGGAACCATCTCGCGGTTGCCCCGGATGGGGGTATGGCCGCTATGGGTGCCGGTGATCAGGCAGGAGCGCGAGGGGGCACTTACTGTGGTGCCGCTGTAGCACTGCGTGAACAGCATTCCTTCTGCAGCCAGGCGGTCGATGTTGGGCGTGGTGAAACGCTCCTGCCCGTAGCAGGACAGGTCGCCCCAGCCCAGGTCGTCGGCCAGGATGAACACCACGTTGGGCAGCGAGTTTTTTGCGGAATGCTCCGATGTGCAGGAGCTTGCGGCCAGCGCCGCGGCTCCTGTCATCATCAAAGCTCCGGGTAAACTCGGATTGTACATGTTTTAAGAATTATTTCCATTGATACACTTTGATCCAGTCGATGCGCAGTTCGGAGGGAAGTTCCTCCGGCTTGTCTGCAGGCCCCACCCAGGACCCCTCAAGCTGGTTGGACAGGATCAGGTAAAAAGGATAGTCCGGCCAGGGGAACTGGTACTTCTTGCCTTCCACGCGGGGATAGGTGAGGGTTTTGATGTTGTTGGTGTACATACAGATGCTGTCCTGGTACACTTCCACGGCGTAGGTGTTCCAATCGTCCTTGTCAATTTTTCCCGTCCTGTAATTGGGCGGGTCTTCCCGGCTCACGTCCAGCGAGTAACGGGAATGGACGGTCTGGTACACGAAGTCGTCATGGTTCAGATGTTCCATGATATCCAGCTCGGCATAAAGCGGTTCCGGAAGCGACAGGTCCGGCATCAGCCACAAGGCCGGCCAGAAACCGTTGGCGCTGTTGAACTTGGCCCGGATTTCCACTTTGCACTGCTGGAAGGACTTCTTGCCCTTGCTGTGTACGCCGCCGGTGACGAAGGCGGTGGTGTCGGCCGTGGATCCGTCATTCACTTTTCCCAGAAGTACCAGGGCACCGTCTTCTACAAAGGCGAGATCTTCGCGCAGCGACATCATGTCATTCCAGTTGGAGGGACCTTTCTCTACCCGGGTCCAGACGGACGGGTCGATCCGGTCGCCGTTAAAATCTTCGGTCCATACCAGGGACCAGCCTTTCTCGCGTGGAGTGCAGGCCGCAAGCAGGCCAAAAAGCAGGAGGGGAATTGCGGTTCTTTTCATCGAATGGCAGATTGTTGATAAAAAAGAGATTGCCCGCACGGGGCAGGGCAATCTCATAAGAAATTGGATTATTCAAGAGGGCCTTCGGAACCCTTGCTGGGCCAGTAGGGATTCTGGTAGGCAACGGAGGTTTCCGGCGTTCCGTCAGAAGACGTGAGGATCAGATCCTGCAGGCCGTAGGGACTCAGATAGTAGGCCTTGTGCCAGGTGTAACCGTCAAACAGTTCATTGTTGTCGTAGATGATCCGCAGCGGACGCACGTACTTGGAGTCGGTCCTGGCCGATACATTGGCGCCGCTGACTCCGGAAGCACCTTCCACGAACTTCGTCTGGCCGTCCTCCTTGTACAGATCGTTCTCGTACAGGTCTCCGCCCCAGAGGTTGACGCCTTCCGGAATCCACTTCTTGGTGAGAAGCTGGTCAAAGGCGCGCCAGCGGATAAGGTCGTCCCAGCGGAAGCCTTCACCGATGAACTCGCAGCGGCGTTCGCGGCGGATGTTGAACAGCGTGGCATCCACCTGCGTGCTGCCGGAGATCTTGCCCCAGTCGTCTTCCTTGGAGAGGTCGGTGGCGGCGATGGTCTTGTTGTAGTCCTCGTCCACGCCGGCCCGCTTGCGGATGGCGCGCCAGTAGGTGTCGGCCTTGCCGGAGACATTGCCGTTCTTCTCATAATAGGCCTCGATGTAGTTCAGGTAAGCCTCGGTGGCGCGGTACAGGACCAGGCCGTTGGTGCCGATGATGTTGCCGTGTGCACCGGCCGTTTGGGCGGCATCGTAGGTGTAAGTCTTGCGGATGCGGAAACCGGTACGGTCGTGGTGCTCGGCCTGGGCCAGGAAGAGCGGAGCGTTGAAGAGTTCGTTCTCCTTGCCGTCGTTGACAAGCAGGACGTCGCTGTTGTTGAAGACGAACAGCTGCAGGCGCTCATCACGGTCTTCCTGCTGGAGGTCGAGGGTTTCGTCGCCCTTGTATCCGGAGCCGGAAGCATAGATGGGCAGGCCGTTCTTCATCAGGAATCCGTCGATGTGGCTGCGGGTGGCGCCGCAGTTACCGCCTTCATAGATGTAGGGGCCCTGGCCGGAAGCCACGTTCTGTTCACGGCTGTATTCTCTCCAAAGGAGCACCTCGTTCACCGTGCTGGGATCCGGCTGGCTGAACATCTCGAAGTAAGGGTTCCAGCCGTAGGCGGATTTGGTGGGGTTCATGACTCCGCTGTTGGCCACGAGAGTGTGGGCGTCGGCTACTTTCTCGGAAGCGGCGAGGCACTGATCCAGGAAGAAGTTCACTTCCGTTTCGATATTGAAGCTCTTTCCGCTGTTGTAGCTCATTTTGGCACCGGGCCAGTTGGCATCGCCGGGAACGCGTCCGCTGCCCTTGTGGTACTTCTCGAACGTGGCCTCATACAGGGCTACGCGGGATTTGATCAGCAGGGCCAGGTCTTTGGTGATGCGGCGCTTGTCGGTAAGGTTCAGCAGCGAAGCGGCCTTGTCCAGATCCGACAGGATGAAGCGGGCCACCTCGTTGCGCGGTGCGCGCTTGCTGGCCTCGATGAGCACTTCCCGGTCGTCCGGGAGAACTTCTTCGATGATGGGGAAGTCGCCGAATGTGCGCAGGGCGCTGAAGTAGGCCTGGGCACGCATCACATACATTTCACCCACATAATGCTCCACGTCCTTGCCCGAGAGGGTGCCGTCTTCCATCTTGGGAAGCACCTGCTCGAAGAAGTAGTTGCACACGCGGATGTTGCGGAACAAGGTAGAGGTGGCCTGTCCGGTGGGAACCAGCCAGCGGGTGTTGGAGGCGGAGAAATACTGGAGCGCCGTTCCGTTTCCGGATCCGTCCCGCACCAGATTGTCCGTAAAGGCATCTTCCCAGATTACGCCCACGCTGTAGTTGCCGGCGTAGGAGGTAAAGAAAGTGGTATAGTAGTTTATGGTATAAGCTGCCAGTTCATCGGCCGATTTGAAGTATTTCTCGGGCGTGATGTTGGTAATGGGCTCCCGGTTCAGGAATTTGTCGCAAGAAGCCAGCAGCAGTGTAGCGGCAATCGCCAAAAGGGTATAAATCTTTTTCATAGGATCAGGCTGACTTAGAAGTTAATGTTGATACCGATGGAGTAGGTCTTCATGAGCGGGTAAACCTTTCCGTCTCCCCAGTCGCCACCGATGGTCTCGGGATCGAACTCCTTGAACATCTTGGTGAAGGTAAGAAGGTTTTCGCCGGAAGCGTAGATACGGACCGAGGACATGCCGGCTTTTTCCGTCCATTTCTTGGGAAGGGTGTAACCCAGCTGGATGTTCTTGAGGCGAATATACGCGGCATTCTGCAGATAATGGGAAGAAACTTGGAAGTTCTTGGATCCATTGGCGAACTGCGGCTTGGGGAAGTAGGCGTTCAGGTTGGCGCCCAGTTCGTCTCCTTCGTCACGCCAGAAGTCCCAGTGTGAGTCGAAGGCGGCGCACTGCCACATGCCCGAAGCGCCGGCACCGGTGAAGTAAGGACCGCTTACCCAGTAGTCGCGCTTGCCCACGCCCTGAAGATAGGCGCGCAGGTCAATACCCTTCCAGGCAACGTCCAGGACGAGACCGAAGTTGTAGCGGGGCGTGCTGTTGCCGATGATTTTCTTGTCGCCATGGTCCTCCAGGGTGTTGTTTCCCTGATTGACCTTTCCGTCGCCGTTGACATCCACGTACATCAGGTCGCCGGCACCCCAGCCGGATCCCCAGCCGGGCCGGTTGGTCTCCAGGTGGCTGTCCATCTCGGCCTGCGATTTGGCCAGGCCGATGGCCTGATAACCCCAGATTTCACCCATTTCCATGCCATTATAATAGGTAGAGAGGGAGTAAATGTCGTTGGGGTAGCGGGTGATGAACTGGCGGGCGTCCGACAGAACCAGGCGGGCTCCGTAGGAGAAGTCGCGACCGATGTTGTCGCGCCAGCTCAGTTCCATTTCCCAACCACGGGAGAGCATGTCGGCGTTGTTCACCTTGGGAACGGCGGCGCCCAGGGCGGCCGGCAGTTCCGGAGCGGGACCGATCATGTTGTTGGTCACGCGGCGGAACCAGTCGAAGGTGAAGTTAAGGCGGCCCTTGAGGGCGGTGATGTCGATACCGAAGTCGAGGGTCTGGATGCTTTCCCAGGTCATGAGGGCGCTCACGATGCCGGGGATGGAGGCAATGTTGGGCTTATTGCCGTCGATGATCCAGTTGCCGGCGGCGGAGCTCACGGGCATGGTCTGGTAGAAAGGATACCAGTTGTTGGTATTCGTGTTACCCAGGGAACCCCAGGACGCGCGCAGCTTCAGGGTGCTGATCTGCTTGGAGAGGGGTTCGAAGAAAGGTTCCTTGGCGATATTCCATCCCACGGAAACGGAGGGGAAGAAGGCCCAGCGCTTGTCGCCGATAAAGCGGGAAGAACCGTCATAGCGGCCGTTCAGCTCCAGCAGATACCGTTCCTTGTAGTTGTAGTTGATTCGGCCGAAGTAACCGGCGATGGCGTTGTGTTCGCGGCCGCCGCTGATGACCGGATTGGTCGTTGTCTGGCTCAGCCACGGCACGGAGTTGTCCACCAGGTAGTCGCCGCGTCCGGACATGGTGTCGTACGAGGTGAGCTCGGCGTTTACACCGGCCAGGACATAGAAGTTATGGGCCTCGGCCAGGGAGAAGCTGTAGTCCGTGTAGATGTTGGTGGTGAAGTAGTCTTGCGTATAGCGGGATTCCAGAACGCGGCTCTGGCCGGGAGCGATGGAACCGACACCGTTGTCCCAGGAGTCATAATAGGGCTGGTTGTCGCAGTCATACGAGACGACCGGGAGGAAGACCTGGTGGTCCCGGTTGGTATAGGTGCGCATATTGCCCTCGATGTTGATGTGCCAGTTCTTGATGGGCTCGAAGATGAGGGCCAGCTGGTTGGTGTAGTAGTTCTTCTGGGTGAACTGTTCACCGCCGTCGCGCAGGGTTTCGGTTTCCATGCCGCCAATCAGGTGACCGTTGGGGTCATACACCGGCACGTTGGGCCAGCGACGGGCGATATTGTGCATGAACAGGCGTCCCTGGTAGGTGAGATAGGTGGGACGGGTATAGTCTTCGCGGGTCCATTTGGTGGAGAAGTTCAGCCTGGCCCAGTCTGTCAGTTTTGCACTGATCTTGGCGTCGATGTTAAACCGGTTCATCTTGTCCTTTCCGAACTTCAGGAGACCGTTTGTATTCTGGAAGGATCCGCTCACGCGGTAGTTCAGGCGGTCCGTTCCGCCGCTCACGCTCACATTGTGGCTGTGGGAGGGAACGTTGCTGCCGTAGAAAACCTGGAACCAGTCCGTGTTGGCGCTGCCGGTGGCATAGGTGCCCCAGTGGTTGTTTCCGGCGTCACGGATGGTCTGGACGTCGCTCACCCCGGCGATGAAATCATCGACCCGGCGAACCGTTTCCGCATCGAACTGCGGCTGCTGGCCGGCCAGGGCGCGGGCACGGTTCCAGTAGCGGACGAATTTGTCGGAGCTCATCATCTTGGGCAGATGAAGGGCGCTGTTGAAACTGACGTTTCCGCTATAGGAGACGTGGATCTTTCCGGCCTTTCCGCTCTTGGTGGTGATCAGGATCACACCGAAGGCGCCGCGGGCACCGTAGATGGAGGCGGATGCGGCATCCTTCAGGACGGAGATGGATTCCACGTCGTTGTAGTTGATCGTGTTCATGTCTCCTTCAATGCCGTCGATCAAGATCAGGGGAGAGGCCGTGGAGCCGTCGCCGATGGTTCCGGTACCGCGGACGTTGACGCTCATGTTCTGGTTGAGCTCGCCGCCGCCGGTGGTTACGCCGAAGTTCAGGCCCGGAACCTGGCCCTGAAGGGCCTGGGAGATTGTCTGGACGGGACGGGAAGACAGCGCGTCACCGTCCACCATGCTCACTGCGCCGGTAACGTTCACTTTCTTCTGGACACCGTAACCGACCACCACCGACTCTTCCAGGGCCAGGGTGTCTTCTTTGATGACAAAGGTAAGCGGGGTCCCGTTCCAGGCGAGTTCCGCCGGGAGGTAGCCGATGGAGGAGACTTGCAGGATGTCTCCCGGATTGACTTGCGAAAGGGTAAAGCTGCCGTTGACGTCCGTGGACGTTCCTTTCAACGTTCCCTTGATGATGATGGTGGCGCCGATGACGGGTTCGCCGGAAGCGTCGGTAACCGTTCCGCGGGCCGTCTGCGGCGTCTGCGCCGAAGAAACGGTACATGCCAGCAAGAAGGCAATCGCCGACAGGATGGCTGTTCGAATTGGTCTTGACATAGTGTTAAAATTTAAAAAGTTTAAAGAAAACGTGTTTGTGGTTATTGATTTATGCAAAAGTACAAAACTATTTTAAAAGTGGTTACTCGGATTTGGCCGGGAGAATCCGAAAATATCCAGAAAGACTCAAAGAATGTCTTATTTTTAAAAAAAGTATTACTTTTGCATAAAAATGAAGCGAATGGGATGAAAAGAGTGCTTCTGTTTTTCTTGCTGTTGTGTGCGGCCGTGTCTGTTCAGGCGCGGCAATATCCTTTCGCCTATATTCCCATCACGGTGAGAGACGGCCTGTCCCATCCCAATGTGACGGCGCTTTGTCAGGACAGCAGGGGATCCCTGTGGATTGGAACCAAGAACGGCCTCAATCGGTTCGACCACCGGCGGGTGCGGATGTACAGTTCCCGTATCGATGACCTTTCTTCCCTTCCCGACAAGCTGATCAACGCCCTTTTCGAGGGCAGCGGCGGGGATCTCTGGGTCCTGTGCGAAAGCGGCGTGGTCCGCTATCTTCCGGAGGAGGACGCCTTCCGGACCGTGCTGCCTTTTTTGTGCTTCAGTGCGGCCGAGCAGGACGGGACCCTCTACTTCGGCTCCAGCGGGAAACTCTTTGGCATCTGTGGGGGAGAATCCTCGCCGCAAATCCTCCACCCTTTCCCCGGAGGCGAGGACCAGCGGGATTACGACATCGTCTGCATGACGGCCCTCTCCGGCGGAGACCTGCTGCTCGGGACCCGGACGAGAGGTATTTTCCGCTATACGCCCGGGGGCACGGCAACACTGTTCGCTCCCGCACCGGAGCATTCCCTGATTGCGATGTACCGCTGCGAAGACGGTTCCGTTTGCGTGTCGGGCTATGGCTGCGGATTCCGCCTTTACGATCCCGAAGGCCGCCTGACGGGAAACTACACCAGCGGAAATTCCGGTCTTTCGTCGAACTATATCCAGGCCTTCATGGAATACCGTGGAGAACTCTGGATTGCTACCGACGGGGGCGGAATCAGCATTTTCTCTCCGGAAAAGCGGGCGTTCCGAACCCTTCGGCGCTTGAGCGGAGACCCGGACACTCCGCCCTCCAATTCCATCACCACGCTGTACAAGGATACTTTCGGGACGCTCTGGGCCGGAACGGTGAAGGACGGCGTGTTCCAGATCCGCGACAATTACATCCGGGAACTCAAAGGCCATGCCCGTGGCCTGAATGACAACGCCGTCATCAGCCTGTTCCGGGAGGAGGATTCCACCCTGTGGGTGGGAACGGACGGGGGCGGCATTCACAAGCTGAACGCATCGGAGGGCCGTTTTACGCGGCTCAACGGCAGTGAAGGAAAGATCCTCTCGATTGCCGGGTTCGACCGGCGGCGCCTGCTGGTATCGGTCTATATGGACGGTTATTATCTGGTGGACGGCACCACCGGGCACCGTACGCCTTTTGTCCTAGTGGACAAGGAGACCGACCTCCGGGAGAAATATTCCGGGTCCCTGCTCCGCGCCATGCAGCTACCCTGGGGGACGCTCTGTTTCCTGGGGGGAGATTCATGGCTGTATCATCACGGAAAGGGTTTTTCGCCGATGCGCATGGAAGGGGACGCTCCGGCTCCGCACGGGCTGCAGATTGCCTGCGCCGGAGCGGAACGCGCGCTGCTTTACAAGGACAACCACGTGTTCGAGCTGCGCCGCTCCGACGAGAAACTGCGCCTGTGTTTTTCGGTGGGCCTGCACGAAAAGGTGACGGCGATTGCGGATGACGGGGCCGGCAACGTCTGGGTGGGGACCAGCCGCTGCCTGGGCTGTTTCCGGGAGTCTTCCGGCCGCTATGAAACGATTTCCAACAGCCAGTTCGACGATGTCAGCGCCTTGGAATGCTCCGGGAAAGAGCAGCTGTGGATCTGCGCGAGAAACCGGCTGTTCACCTACTTTCCGCGGGAAGGGCGCTTCGTCTCGTGGGGTGCCTCGGACGGATACTATCCCAACGGAATAAAAATGCTCTATCAGAATGCCCTCAGCGACCATTATCTATATATGGGCGGCTCGGAAGGCGTGGTACAGGTGGACCGCCGCATCCCCATCCCCTCTTCCGGGGAACCGCAGTTTTTCCTGGAGCATCTGCAAGTGAACGGACAGGCGGCGGAGACCCGGCAGGGCAGGCTTACCATTCCCTGGAACAAACGACAGGTGAGCGCTTCCTTCCTGGTGAAAAAAGCCGATCTCTTCCAGCCCGACTTTTTCCGCTACCGGGTAGAGGGCAGCCGCAGCTGGACATACGAGAGCGACGAGCCCCGGCTGTCGCTGTCGGCCCTTGCCCCCGGAGACTACACGCTGTGGGTTTCCTGCCGCACCAAGGGCGGGTCTTTCTCTTCTCCGCAGCGCATGCTGTCCCTGACCGTGCTTCCGCCCTGGTACAAAACCAGCTGGTTCGCCATGGTGTGCTCCCTGCTCGTGGCGGTGCTCCTGCTCCTGACGGTCCGTTACATCCTTCGCCGTCGGCAGAGCGAAAGCAAAAACGCCATGGCCCATTTCCTGGAAGAGATGCTTCAGGAGGAGGAGCCTCGGGAAGAGGATGGCGATGAGAACCCGTTGTGCCCGGACCCCGACTTCCGGAACAAGCTGGACAAATTGATAATGGAAAACCTCTCCGATCCGGACCTGGGCATCAAGTTCCTGACGGACCGTCTGCCCCTGAGCCGAAGCAGCCTGTACGCCAAGGTGAAGGAAGTGACGGGGATGGGGGTGAAGGACTACATCAACCGCATGCGCATCGAGCGTTCGGTTCAGCTGCTCATGACCACCAACAAAACCATCAACGAGATTGCCTATGAGGTGGGATTCACCTATCCGCGCTACTTCAGCACCTCCTTCAAGTCGTTCAAGGGGGTGACCCCCACCTCCTTCAAAAAGGAGAACCGTCATGAATAAAGCCTTTCCCGCCGCAGCCGCCTTCCTGCTGAACGGAGTTGCCCTGTCGGCCCAGTCTCCGCGCCCCAATGTGATTCTGTTCGTTGTGGACGACATGGGGCCGATGGACACTTCGCTTCCCTTTTTGGCCGACAGCTGCGGCCGACCGCAGCGCTTCCCGCTGAACGGCTGGTACCATACCCCCCGGATGGAGCGCTTTGCGCAGGAGGGCGTCCGCTTTTCCCAGTTCTACGCCCAGAGCGTGAGTTCGCCTTCCCGGGTTTCCCTCCTCACCGGACAGAATGCCGCCCGACACCGCACCACCAACTGGATCCGCAGCGAATACGACAACCGCGATGACTACGGTCCCTACGACTGGAACTGGCAGGGGATCCGGGCGACGGACTACACCCTGCCCCGCCTGCTGCGCGAAGCCGGCTACCGGACCATCCACGTGGGGAAAGCCCACCTGGGGCCCGTCGGCAGCGAAGGGGAATTCCCCGAGAACCTGGGCTTCGATGTAAACATCGCGGGTTCTTCCATCGGGGAGCCGGGCAGTTATCTGGGGGAGAACGGATACGGCGCCATCCGCGGCACCTCCTCCCGCGCCGTGCCCGGGCTGGAGAAATACCATGGAAGCGGCACTTTTCTGACAGAGGCGCTTACCCTGGAGGCGCTCGCGCAGATAGACCGCGCCGCCGATGACGGCGTCCCCTTTTTCCTCTACCTCTCCCATTATGCCGTCCACAACCCTTTCGAGACAGACAGACGCTTCGAAGCCAGATATTTGCAGGACAGCCTCAAGAGCCGCTCGGCCATCGGCTACGCCACCCTGGTGGAGGGCATGGACAAGTCCCTGGGCGATGTGCTGGACCACCTGAGGCTGCGGGGCCTTGCCGAGAACACGCTTGTCGTGTTTCTGGGCGACAACGGTGGCGACGCGCCGCTGGGGCCGGCAAGGGGCTGGGCGTCATCCGCTCCGCTCCGGGGAAAGAAAGGGTCCGAGTTTGAAGGAGGCATCCGCGTGCCCTGCATCATCGGCTGGGCGGCCCCGGGAGGGGGAATGCAGCTGCTCCCGGTGGCACGCGGGACGCTCCAGACCCAGGTGGCCTGCATCATGGACATTTACCCTACGCTTCTGCGCCTTGTCGGGGTATCCGTGCCGGAAGACCATCCCGTTGACGGCCAGGATCTCGGCGTTCTGCTGACGGGGAAAAAGGATCCTGCCCGCGAAGAGGTTTTCATGTGCCATTTCCCCCACCGGCACCGGGGCAGCTATTATACCACTTACCGCAACGGTCCGTGGAAACTGATTTATTACTACAATCCGGCTCATCCGGAACTGCCGCAGAGCGTGCTGTTCAACCTGGAGGAAGATCCCTATGAGACCACCGACGTGTCCGGGCTCCACCCCGGGATAATGGCACGTCTCCTGAAGGAAATGACCGCACGGCTGGAACGCGAGAGGGCCGCGTATCCGGTGGATTTCGAGGGCCGGCCCATTCCGCCACGGCCATGAGAGAACTGTCCATCCCCCTGGAAGAAGCCGCCCGCCTGAGCGGACCGCTGGCCTTCAACATCATGCTCAAGCCGGCCGGGTCGCTGTGCAACCTGGACTGTGCATACTGCTACTACCTGGACAAGTCGGCCCTCTATGGCGGAAGGGAACCCCGCATGAGCATGGATACGTTGGAGGGTGTGACACGCGCCTATATCGAGGCCAACGATGTCCCCGAGGTGCAGTTTGTCTGGCACGGCGGAGAGCCGCTGCTGCTGGGACTGGATTTTTTCCGGAAGGCGGTTCAGTTCCAGCGCAAGTATGCCGGCGGCAAAACCGTCTTCAATTCCATCCAGACCAACGGAACCCTGCTGGATGCGGCGTGGGCCCGCTTTTTCCGGGAAAACAATTTTCTGGTGGGCCTATCCCTGGACGGCCCGGAGGACATCCATGACCGTTACCGCACCGACCGCGGCGGGGCGCCCACCTTCCGGAAAGTGACCGACGGGCTTCGAATCCTGCGGGAGGAAGGCGTTCCGTTTAATACGCTCACCACGGTGAGCCGCGCCGGAGAGGGCCGCGGGGCCGAAGTCTATCAGTTTCTGAAGGCCGCCGGAGGCTGCTACATGCAGTTTCTGCCCGTGGTGGAATATGTGCGCCTGAAAGGAAAGAATACCCGGCCGGAGATTGTGGAACCCCTGACCCCCGGGGCGGTCCCGGCTTTCTGGTCGGTTTCGGCAGAGGGCTTCGGGGACTACATGAACGCCATCTTCGATCAATGGATAAAAGCCGATGTGGGCCGCTGTTTCGTGCAGCTGTTCGACGCCACGCTGTCGGCCTGGTGCGGGCATCAGGGCGGCGTGTGCGTGTTCGGCAGAAGCTGCTCCGGGAATGCCGTAATCGAGCACAACGGAGACCTGTACGTGTGCGATCACTTCGTGTATCCGCGCTATCGGGTGGGGAATGTGCTCCAGACACCCATTCGGGAACTGATGGAGCGCGAGCAGGTGACGCGTTTTGCCCTCCGCAAATACAGCAGCCTTCCGCCGCGCTGCCAGCGCTGCCCCTATCTTCCGGCCTGTCACGGGGAATGTCCCCAGCACCGGGACCCGAAGACCGGCGTAAATGTTCTCTGCGAAGGGTATCGACGCTATTTCGACCACGTGGCACCGGCCATGGACCGTATGCGGGCGCTGCTTTCCCAGGGCCGCGCTCCGGCCGAAATCATGTCTTACGGACGGTAAATGTCATCCATATACAGGGCCAGGCGGTTCAGGACGGGGCAGGCATCGGCCTCGGTGATGTGAATCCGCACGGCGTCGGCGGTTACGCTGGGAATGAGGAGGATGCGCTTGTAGCCGATGGTCGTTTCCTTTGCCACTTGCACCCATTCCCCGTCTTTGCGCACTTCCACTTCGAAAGCGGCCACCCGCTGGCCCAGAGGGATGTATTCCTGCAGCACGATGCGGTTGAAGCTGCGCTCCTCGGGCAGCGTGAGGGTGACGGAAGGGGTAAGGTCCTGGTCCGGAACTGCCCAGTAGCGATGGTAGTCTTCCTCCAGCAGGGCACTTTCGGAGAACGCCCTTCCGCGCCGGCTGCTGGCTTTTACCGTTCCGCCTTGGGCCAGGTCCGTGGCAAAGATGCGGTCCACGTCCCGGCGCCATTCGAGCAGACGGGCCGAGTCGGCCTCGTGGATACGGCCGCGGGTGTCGGGAGGAACGTTCAGCAAGAGCAGGGAATTGCGTCCCACGCTGGTGTAATAGATGCCCAGAAGCTCCTGCAGGCTTTTTACCTGTTCATTTTCCGAAGCCCTCCAAAACCAGCCGGGGCGGATGGATACATCCGACTCGGAGGGGACCCAGAATTCTCCGCCGCGGACGCCTTCGTTCTTGGCCTCCCGCTTGGGCCCTTCGATTCCGGGAACAAAACCCTTGGTGTCGTACGTGGACCAGGAAGTGCGGCCGGCCACACCCCTTTCATTGCCCACCCATCGGCATCCGGGGCCCGTGTCTCCGAAAATGACGGCATCGGGCTGCAGCTCGAAGACGGTTTTGTGGTACAGGGGCCAGTCATATTCCTGGCGTTTTCCGTTGGGACCTTCCCCGCAGGCGCCGTCGAACCATTGCTCAAACACGGGACCGTAGCCGCTCAGGGCGCTCCGGAGCGTCTGTTCGAATACCTGATTGTATTCCGGCGTGCCGTAATGGGGGTCGAAGCGGTCCCAGGGAGAGATGTAAACGCCCAGTTTGAGTCCGTACTGCGCGCAGGCCTCCGACAGGTCTTTCAGCACGTCTCCCTCTCCGTTTTTCCAGTCCGACTGCTTCACGGTATGCCGGCTCACCGGATTGGGCCAGAGGCAGAAGCCGTCGTGGTGCTTGGCCGTGAGGATGACTCCCTTGAAGCCGGCATCACGGGCCACCTGTGCCCATTGGCTGCAGTCCATGTCCGTGGGATTGAAGATGTCCTCCGGTTCGGTCCCGTCCCCCCACTCTTTTCCGGAGAAGGTGTTGGGGCCGAAGTGGATGAACAGATTGGTTTCCATCCGCTGCCACTCCACCTGGGCGGGTGTGGGGCAGGGGCCATAGGGGGCGGGGGCTTTCACGGTGCAGGCGGCGGCCAGCAGGGCGGCGGCCAGCAGGGTAATGTGTTTCATATAAAGCTGTATCATTGCTCCCATTCCAAACAGCGCGCGCCGTCCGGAAGAAGGGTTATGTGTACTCTGAGGGTCTCTTCCGGCAAGAGGTCCTCGATGTTCTCCGGCCATTCCATCAGGCAGAGCTCTCCGGAATCCAGATAATCGTACAGGCCGATATCCAGCGCTTCGGCCGGATTCTCAATCCGGTAGAAGTCAAAGTGGTAGATGGGACGGCCTTCGTAGCCGCGGTACTCGTTCACAATGGCGAAGGTGGGGGAGCTGATGGCATCCTCCTGCACCCCCAGTTCCTTGCACAGGGCCGTGGTAAAAGTGGTTTTTCCGGCTCCCATCGGCGCATAAAACGCTATCAGCGTATGCTGGCCGACGGCCTGGATAAATTCCTTTGCCGCCCTCTGCAAATCCGGGAGTCCGGCAATTTGAATCTGATGCTTCATAGTGCAAAGATACTACAAATCCAGGATATTCCGGCGGTCCAGGAAGCGATAGCTGGCGGCTTCGGAAAGGTGTTCCGGCGCAATGTCCTGGCTGCCGGCGAGGTCTGCGATGGTGCGGGCAATCTTCACAATGCGGGTATAGGCCCGGGCGCTCAGCCCCAGCTTGTCTATCAGCCTCTCCAATAGTTGTTTACACGCCTCGTCCAAGGGGCAGAAACGCTCCATCTGCTTGGAGGACATCTCTGCGTTGGTGAAGATGCCGCTCCCTTCCAGCCGCTTCCGCTGGATTTCCCGGGCCGCCAGCACCCGCCGGGCAATATCGGCCGACGGTTCTGCCTTTCCCCCTCTCACCAGCGCGGCCGTCTGTACCGGATGCACCCAAATCTGGATGTCTATGCGGTCCATGATGGGGCCGGAGAGCTTGGACAGATAGGCCATGCGCTGGCCGGG
>CADBHY010000009.1 GCA_902794615.1 uncultured Bacteroidia bacterium | reverse complement strand
CATCATCCAATGCCCGTTGCTCGACCATGACGGGTAGCTGTCAGAATACCCCGCGCTGTTAACGGGTGACATATCTACAGGCGAGCAGGTCTCTGCTGTGAGTGCAGTGCCTGTGTACTTCTCCATCGGGATGCATACAATGTCGGCATCATGGTGGCGGCTGTGGAAACAGCCATACTGGCCTATGGCGAACAGCAGATAGCGGCCGTCAGGACTGATTCTTGGCAGAGTAACGCTCTTATCGGCCGAGGCAGCATCATACACAAGCTCCTCATCACCGAAATTATGAGTTGCAACATCAAACGAACGACGATAGAGATTGTATTGAATCTTAGGATAGGTTGTTCTTATATCCTGTCCCTTCATCTCTTCCGGAAGAAGGGCCGATACCGGCTGCGTCTTTTCCACGGTACCCACTACACGGGCCCCGTACCTGCGCAGCGCCTCCACCTGCGAGCGGTTGTGATTGATAAGGTCAATGTCTTTCCCGGCGGCCGTGATATAGGCCCCGAGGATGATGCCGAGCGAACCCGCTCCGTATATGGCTGTTTTCATAGTTTCCATGTCAATTCCATACTGTTAATAGTGATACTTCTTTTGCAGGGCCGCCATGAAGATGGCCCCCGTGACGGCCGCCATGAATTCTGCAAAAACGACAGAACTCCAGATTCCGTCCACGCCCAGCAGCAAGGGCAGCAGGAACACCGCCCCCAGCTCAAACACGAAGGTCCGTAAAAAGGCAATGAGGGCCGATACCTGCCCGTTGCTGAGCGCCGTGAAAAAGGCCGAACCAAATACGGCCATGCCCGTGAACAGGTAGGCGAAAGAGTAAATCCGGAATGCGTGGACGGCGTCATCGAGCAATTTCCCGCCATCCTGCAGGAACAGGGCGGAAAACGGGCGGGCAAAGAGCTCGGAAAGGACAAACATCGAAAGGGATGCAAGGCCGATGATTCTGAGGCTCCTGATTCGCAGATTCCGCAGTTCCCAGTGATTCCGGGCTCCGTAATGGTAGCTGATGGCCGGTCCAATCCCGTTGGAATACCCCACAAAAATGGCGGAGAAAATAAGGCTGAGGTACATCAGAAGGCCATAAACCACCACCCCGTCTTCGCCAGCATATCTGAGCAGCTGCACATTGTAGAAAATCCCCACGAAGGACGAGGCGGCTTCCTCCATGAATTCCGACGAGCCGTTTATGCAGCATTTGAACAGTTCCTTGCCGTCCCAGACGGGTTTCACCAGCTTGAGGACACTGTCATTCTTGCGACAGAAATACACCAGCGGGAACACGCCTCCCACAATCTGGGTGATGGCCGATGCCGCCGCCGCACCCGCAAGTCCCCATTTGAAAACAATCAGGAACAGCGCATCCAGCACGATATTGCAGAGCCCGGTGATGACGGTAACCAGAAGCCCCAGGCGGGGTTTTTCCGCCGCCACAAAGAAAAGCTGGAACTCGTACACCCAAATCCAGGCGGGCAGGGCCAGAATAAAGATGCGCCCGTACAAGACGCTATTTTCAAGGAGTTTCCCTTCTGCGCCCAGCATGCCTGCCACCTGGGGCATGAACACAAAGCCCAGCACCATCAGCAGCACGCCCACGCAGGAAGAGGCCAGCACAATCAGGGAGAACAGGCGGTTGGCCCGCTCCCGCTTGTTTTCTCCCAGCGTCTTGGCAACCAGCGCATAGCCGCCCACGCCGAACATGTAGCCGATGGTGCCCAAGATGTTCAGGAGGGGGAATATCAGGGTAACCGCCGCAAACTCCGACTTCCCCGCAAAATTGGCGACAAAGAAGCCGTCCACCACGATATACAGCGATGCAAAGATATTCATCGCAATGGACGGCAGCGTGAAGCGCAGCAGTTTTTTGTCCGTAAAATGGTCCGATAAGTGAATCCGTGTTCTCATATTCCGCAGCAGCGGTACTTAAAAAGCCTTGATGGTAATGCCTGCCACAAAATAGAGGTTGCCGGAAACGGTATTGGCTATGAGCTCGGCAAAAATGGGCAGGCTGAACTTTTCGGTGACGGGAATGTCCTTGGTCGCTTTCAGGGAAAGGTTCGTGAGGCCGAAGCCCTTGGTATTATAATAATCGGACGCCCAGGGAACCACGCCGGCAGCGGCCACCCAGTCCAGCGTAGCCAGACGGAAAGGGGCCGATACTTCGAAATAGGAGCTGAAGCTGCGTTTTCCGCTCAGGGCCTGGAAGTCGTTGCCGGCAAAGAGTGTCTGCCACGAAACGGACACCGGGCCGAAGTTATACGCGACGGCCCCTTCAAAGACATGGGCCGTATCCTGGGGCTTGTAATAGAAATAACGCGCTCCGGAAGCGTCGTCCCAATAGTCAACGATGCTGAGCGTGAGGCCGCCTATGGTGTAGGAAAGCGTCAGGTCCAGCTCTCCCAGGTGCTCCACCAGGCCGGCATTGCCCCATACCGACAACTCCAATCCCTTCCATCCCAGGCCGAATTCGGGCTGCACGGCCGCCTTTCCCAGGTGCCTTCCGCGCCAGACATAGCTGCTCACAAAGTCAACGGACAGCCGGGGCTTCACCCGGTCCTGCGCCCGGGCGGCGTTGAAAACACCCGGGAGCAAAAGGAGCGACAAGAGCAGAAGGGCAGTTTTTTTCATCTTCATACGTTATTTCTGTTTGGGCAGCCGGAGAGGAAGCGCTCCCGGCAGTATCTTGAGGTTAAACTGAGACCCGGGGAGCTGTTCTCCGTCAATGTAAATGTCAATGAGGTCATTGCTGCTGATGGTCACCTCACGGGCCTGCCGGTAAAGGACTTTGTTCTTACCGGCCCGGCTGCCGATATGCGTCCCTTTCCGGTAGAGGGGGAACAGCATCAGGAGCCTCAGAAGGCTCATGGCCCGGAAGTAGCACACGTCCATGAGGCCGTCGTCGAGCTTCGCCGTCGGGGCGCAGTTGAATTCTCCGCCCACGCGGCGTCCGTTGGCCACCGTACACAACACCATGCGCCCGCGGGCAATCGGCTTGCCGTCCACCTTAACCTTGATGCGGTTGAAGCGGCTGGTAAGAAAGGCGTTTATCACCCCGCGCGTATAGGCCTGGTGGGCCGATTTTCCCTCGGCAACCAGTTCGTTGGCGCGGGAAGCGACGGTGGAATTGAAGCCCAGGTTGCAGACATTCAGGCAGAAGCTGTCGTTCACCTGGATAATGTCCGTGGGGCTTACGCTGCCGTCCAGCATGTCCCGGATACTCCGGAAGTCACGGCCGGGGAAGTTGACGATGATGTCCTGCGTGGCACCGCCGAAATACAGGATGGCCATTGACTTGTTGGAGCAAAGCATGGCCGCCTCCTTTCCGGAAGTGGCATAGCCTACCAGCCCGGATGCCACCCCGTTGATGATGCCGTTGCCGCCGCAGGCCACAAAGCAGACCTCCTCCTCCGGGTGCAAGTCACAGTAGAGGCGGACATAGCGGGTGGCATCACCCTCACCCAAGGTAGTATAGACCACATAAGAGTGCGGAATTTCCTTGAGCTGGGCATAGAATTCCTCGTAGTACGGAGCTTTGTCGGCCCGTCCGTTTTTTATATAGATGTACTTCATACGCTTAGGCTCATTATCGTTATGTCATCACTTTGCGGATGGCCTGCCGTGAACGTCTTCACGGATTGGTAGAGCTGCTCTACCACGGTTTTCTCATCCGCATCGGCCTCAAGCTGCCCGATGCTGTCCACCAGCCTCTCTTCTCCATACAGCTCCAGCCTGTCATTCTCCGCTTCCGTCACGCCGTCGGTATAGGCCACGATGCGGGTACCCGCTTCAAGCTCAATATGTTCTTCCTCGTAAAGAATATCTTCCATGAGGCCGGCCGCCAGATTGCTCTTGACGGGCAAAAAGAAGGGCTTGCCCTCCCGCGGAACAATGACGGGCGGGTTGTGACCGGCATTGCAGTAATCCATCCGCATGGTTTTCAAATTGACGCGGCCGATGAACAGGGTGACGAACATGTCGCTGCTGTTGGAGTCGGCAATACTGTTGTTGATGCGGCTCATCGACTCATTCAGCGGCAAGTCCAGGGTGGCCACGAAATGGAGCATGGCCCGGGTGATGGACATGACCAGCGAGGCCGGGACGCCCTTGCCGCTGACATCGCCCACGGCAAAATGGAGCGTGTCTCCCTTGAGGATAAAATCGTACAGGTCTCCTCCCACCTCCTTGGCCGGGATGAGCAGGGCGTGAAGCTGCGGCGGAAAATGGGTGTTCAGCATGCCCATCTGGATGGTACGGGCCACGTTGAGCTCCGACTCCATGCGCTCGTTGTCGCTCCGGGTGGTTTTCAGCTCGCCGATATAATCCGAAATGGAGTTCTGCATATAGACAAAGCTGTTCCTCAGGCGCAGCATTTCATCCTTGCTGGTAATTTCTGGCAGCTGTGCCTTGAAATTACCCTTGCCCATATTCAGGGCCGATACCGAAAGCTCCGTAATGGGGCGCGTCATCCGGCGGATTTCCTTATGGCACAGGAAGTACAGGACAATCAGCGCCACAAGGCCCACAATCACCAGATTGGAGCCCAGAACCAGTGCGACGGAAACATTTTCCGCATGGGAAATGGCATACTGGGATATAAGCCCGATCGCGATGAACGAGACAAAGAAAATGATGGCGGCTATGCCGATGATTCTCCAGCTCAGCCTGTTTGAAAATGATTTGTTGTTCATGGCTTCATGCCTGCTTGATTCGCTTTATAAGCGGCGACGCGCTTGGCCACATTGGCCTTGATGTTGCCGTAAAAGAGCGCATAATCCTCTCCGTGGCGGCCGTCGGGGCCGAAGAAATAAGTGGCCACTTCGGCCTTTTCCCCACTCATGGGCTCGCCCTTGGCATGCGTCACCACCACGCCGCGGTCCGGGAATACCTGCGCATCGGCGCCGACGTCTCCCATCTTCACCTCGCCGGTTTTCTCGTCCAGGTAAAGGGAGCCCAGGTTCAGGCTGGCCGGAGCATAGGTGTCGTCCAGCTTCCAGTTGAGCGGATTGATGCTCATGGAACCCGGCTGCAACACGCAGGTATCGGCATTCACCTCCCTGTTCCGGGGACCTTCGGTATTCCAGGTGACAACAACGCCCGTGTCGCATTCTCCGGTGGCGAACTTCATGTGCGGGTAGGCTTCGAATTCGGCCTTGGTGAAAGCGTAGCCTATGGGGTAGGCCGCAATCATGCGCTTGTAGTACTCAGGATGCTCCTTGAAGTAGTTTTTGAGCACCATCTTGACGATGGCCGATCCCTGGCTGTGCCCGGCAATGATGAACGGGCGGCCGCCATTGAAGTGCTCGAAGTAGTAGTCCAGCGCTGCGGTGATGTCTCCATAGGGCATACCGGCAATGGAGGCGTCAAAGATGCCGTCCCGCTTCCAGACCTCGCCGGCATGGCGCAGGCCCACCTGACGGTAGTACGGCATGAACACGTTGGTGACATCCGCATAGGCGGTTGCATGCAGCTCGTATTCTCCCTTGGCGCCTTCCAGCATCTCCTCGTTGTCCAGATCCGCATAATCGGGAGCGCCCGGGGCCATGCTGCCCAGGATGTACTCGGTGGCATATACGTAAAACGTGTCGAATTCCTTGGTGATTTCAGGAATCTTGCACCAATGGGCCTTGTTGGAATAATCCAGTGGCAAAGTCTTGTTCATCTTTTATGGTAATTTTAGTTAGTTTATTTTCTTTCCTTCAAAATACACTTCTGCCGGCATGTTGTAGCTGAAGCCTTCCTGCTCAGCCGTGAGGAGGTCTTTGTCGAATACCAGGAAATCGGCATCCTTTCCGGGGGTGATGGAGCCCTTGGCGGCCTCCACGCCCAGCTGCTTGGCGCCGTTGATGGTGTAGCCCAGCATCATTTCCTCTATGTTCATCTTCTCGCTCCCGGGAGGGAAAGCCGCAACGGTTCTGCTGGCTTCCTCGAAGCGGGTTTTCTCGTTAATCCAACGCGTCATGCCAATCTCCATGGCAAGATAGGGGCTCCAGTTCTTGAAATCGCCATAGAAGACTTCATCGCTGGACCAAGTCACCAGCGCACCGCTGTCCCACATGGTTTTGCAGCGGAACATGGAATGTGCACGTTTTTCTCCGATGAACGTGGGCCAGTACGCAATGGGGTTGCCTCCCACGTTGCCGCTGTGCCACCACGGGGTAAAATTGGCGATTACGCCCAGTTTTGCAAAGCGCTCCAAATCGGCGTCATCCTGGACCCACAGGTGAGCGCAGGTAACCTTCACGCGGAAACGGTCTCCCAGCTCCTTCCGGGCCATCTCTACGCCGTCCAGCACCACGCGGGATGAAGCCTCACCCACCGTGTGGACATGCAGGTCCAGTCCGGCCTCATTGAGTTCTTTCAAAATTTCCGACACTTGCTCTGCGTCAAAAGCCGTAGCACCCGTCAGGCCGGTATCCACGTAAGGCGTTACCATGGCCGCCGTTTCAATCTTCAAGGTGCCGTCCATGAAGATTTTCAGCGTATGTACCTTCATGTGCTCCGTATTGAACTTCTCCCGGAAACGCTTCACGCCCTCCAGGGCTTCTTTCATTTTTCGGGGCTGGGTAAGCACATAGCATCCGTCCACATAAACCGGAAGCTTCCCCTGCCTGTCCAGCTCCTGCAGACACGCGTAAATCCGCTCATTGACTCCATTATGCTCCGGGAACCCGGCATCAAATACAGCGCTTACGCCATACGCGATGGAACTGTCTAACCAGCGCAGGACGGCCGTTTTAATCTGTTCGTCCGTCAGTTGGCTTATTCCGTCAAAGAGCATGGGCCAGCTGGCGGTCTCGAACGAGTTCCCCGTCAGGTGGCCGTCCTTGCGCACGAAGTAGGCCAGCCCCGGCACCGGGTCCGGCGTTTCGTCCGTCAATCCGTGCGCCGCAAGAATCTTGGAGTTCACCCAGTTGCTGTGCACTTCGCCCTCCAGGACCAGCATCTCCGCATCCGGGCATATCGCGTCCAGGTCTTCCTTTGTTAGTTCCTCTCCACCCAGGCAAGTCCGTTCCATCATGAAGCGGTAACGCTCCAGTCCGGGATTTTTGGCGATATAATCGGCCATGAAGTCCAGGCAGTCTTTTTTGGTGTCGCACATGACGGGAACGCCCAAATCCGTGTATTCAAACCCTACGCCCGTGGTCACATGGACATGGCTGTCGATAATGCCGGGCATGATGAACTTTCCGCCCAGGTCCGTGACTTCTCCCTCATAGGCCGAAAGGCCGGCCTCGTCTCCCACATAGACGAATTTGCCGTCTTTTACCGCCAGTGCAGTCGCCTGCGGCCGGTTTTTGTCCGCCGTAAAGATTTTGGCGTTCTTGATGATTTTGTCTGCTTTCATGGGGCTTATTCGTTTATCGTGTTACTTGTATTTTAACATTAGCAGTGCCGGTCACAGCAGTTTCAAAACGTCGTCCGGAAGGAGGGAATTACCTTGATCTTCTCCCGGAAGCATCTTTCCAGTTCATTGGAAAGATGCTCGGGATGTAATCACGTCTCAGTTCACCTTCTTTCCTTCGAAATAAACCTCTGCCGGAAGATTGTGGCTGAAACCCTCGTGCGGTTCCGCAAGGAGGTCCTTCTCAAACACCAGGAAGTCTGCGTCCTTGCCGGCGGTGATGGAGCCCTTGGCGGCCTCCACACCCAGCTGCTTGGCACCGTTGATGGTATAGCCCAAAAGCATTTGCTCTACGGTCATTCTCTGGTCCTCTGGAGGGAGCAATTCCCCTCTGGTAAAGGCGGGAGCATTGGTCTTTTCCGTGATATGGCGCGTCATGCCCACTTCCATGCCCAGATAGGGATTCCAGACTTCGAAACTGAATACCACGTTGTCGCTGGACCAGGTTACCAGGGCGCCGCTGTCCCACAGCGACTTGCAGCGGAACAGCTTGCGGGCCCGTTCCTCGCCCAGCCAGGTGCCCCAAACCCTGTAGTCTCCGGCATGCCACCAGGGCGTATAGTTGGCAATCACGCCCAGCTTGGCAAAACGGTCCAGGTCGGCGTCGTCCTGCACTTCCAGGTGGGCGCAGGTGACCTTCATGGTAAACTTGTCACCGACTTCCTTTCTGGCCAGTTCCGCAGCGTCCAGCGCCACGCGGGAAGCGGCGGAGCCTACGGTGTGCATGTGAAGGTCCAGCCCTTCCGCGTTCAGTTTGACCATCAGGGCGGCGAGGTCCTCCTTGTTGAAAGCGGTGGCACCCTTCTCGGGGACATCCACATAGGGCGTGAGCATCGCGGCGGTGTGGATTTTCTGCGTGCCGTCCATGAAAATCTTCATGGTGTGGATTTTGAGGTGCTCCGTATTGTATTCCTTCCGGAAGCGCTTGAGCTCCTTGAGGCCTTCCTCCGACTGCCAGTTGGCGGCAATCACATAGCAGCCGTCCACATAGACGGGGAGTTTCCCTTGCTTGTCCATCTCCTTCAGGCGCTGGTACACCCGCTCGTGGAACTCGGGGAAGCCCGGAATACCGGCGTCAAAAACGGCCGATACGCCGTGGCTCACGGAGAAATCAATCCACGCCTGGAGCGCGGCGTCAATCTGCTCGTCGCTCAGGTCCATGGAACCGTCCAGGATAATGCGAACCTCGGCAGAGCCTTCAATGATATAGCCGGTCAACTTGCCGTCCTTGCGCTCATACACGCTGAGTCCGGGCACGGGGTCCGGCGTGTCGTCGGTGATGCCGTGGCGCTTGAGCACCCGGGAGTTCACCCACACGCTGTGGAATTCCGCTTCCTGAATCTGCATCTCGGCATCCGGACAGATGGCGTCAAGGTCTTCTTTGGTGAGCGTCTCGCCATTCAGGCACTTTTTCTCCAGAATAAACCGATAGCACTTCCGGCCGGGATGCTTGCCGATAAAGTCGGCCATAAAGTCAAGGGCATCCTTCTTGCCGTTGCAGGAAAAGCGCTCGCTCTCTTCCGCGTAGGCGAATCCCACGGGCAAGGTGACATGCACATGGCTGTCGATGACGCCGGGCATGATGAACTTGCCGCCCAGGTCCGTGACCTCACCTTCATAGGCCGGAAGGCCTGCCTCATTGCCCACATAGACGAATTTTCCGTCTTTCACTACCAAAGCCGTGGCCTTGGGCTGGTTTTTGTCCGCCGTAAAGATTTTGGCGTTCTTGATGATTTTGTCTGCTTTCATGGTCGTTGTTTTTAGTGTTTTACAAATTTAGTAAAAAACAAAAAAAAGACAATTATCAAGAAGCGGCGCTCGTCCTTAAAAAGGCCTGCTGCAAGGTCGAGAGGGTGAATGCAGCAAATCAATACGACCTGCGAATCCACATTTCCAGGGAACGGTCGGAAAGGTCAATGATCCCGCTAAGCTCTATGGCATCAGGGTCACCGGTACCGGCAAGCTTCTGCAAAAGATAAAGGACATCAGTGGGTGTATACCCATTCTCCTCCCACCATGGTACGCAGAACGGGGGTATCATGGATCTGCTCGGGATCACAGGCGGTGATATCCCGCTCCAGAAGAACCATGTCCGCCTCCTTGCCGACGCTGATGCTGCCGTACCGGTCCTCGGACTGGAACTGGCGAGCCGCGTTCAGGGTGCAGGCCTGGATCATCTGATCAACCGTAGCGCACTCGGAGGGGCAATGCAGGGAGTCCGGACGGCCCGGCTGATAACGGGTCACGCCCATTTGAATACCTTCCAGCGCATAGGCTGGGTAGGTGATGGGGTAATCACTGGCGGAGGACACGACAACGCCCTCATCGAAGAAGGACTTTATCGGATGCATGGCCGCCGTGCGCTCCTTGCCCAGGCCGTAGCTCTGGATGGGCTCGAGCTCAGGCGGCAGGGGGATCCAGAACGGGTCGGTGGAAGCCACAACGCCCAGCTTTGCCATGCGGGGGATGTCCGCATGGTCCACGACCTCCAGGTGCGCGACTGCGTCCCGGAGATCACAGGGCCCGGTCTGCGCATTGGCTTTTTCAATGGCGTCCAGTGCCATGGCCAGCGCCCCGTCGCCGATAGCGTGCAGGTGCACCGCCATGCCGAGCTCATGGGATCTTCTGTACACCGCGGTGAGAGTGTCCATGTCCATACGGAGCTGTCCGTGGTTGTTAATCTTCTGCGACTCGGGATCGCAGTAGGCCTGCTTCATATAGGCGGTCCCGAGGGTGGGCGAGATCGTGCCGTCCAGCTGGATCTTGGTGTTAATCAGATCGAACATGGGGCCCTTCGTGCGCTCTCTGAGTGCCGCTGCGTGCTCGACCTCGGCGATGGTGTCGTGACCCTCCGCCTGGAACACCTGGTAGGCGCCGTAGGCGTGCATCTTGAGCTTGCCCTCTTTGTCGAGCTCGTGCAGCGCCAGCACCTCGTTGTCGGTGTAGTCCCAGTTGATGATCGCGTCCATGAAAATAGTCATGCCATGGGCGAGATACTCCTCCTGATAACGCAGGAAGCCTTCCTTGTACTGCTCCACCGTGAAGCCGACGAGCGGCTTGATATAGGCCATGGCGCCCTCGCGGAACCAGCCGGTGGGGGTGCCGTCCTCATATCGGACAACGATGCCGTCGCTGACATCGGGCGTATCCTTGCTGATGCCGAGGCGCTTCATGGCGGCATGGTTCACCAGGTAGGAGTGAAGGCCCATGTCCGCGAGGACAATGGGCTTGTCCGACAGACCGTCCAGCATATCCGCGGTGGGGCCGAAGGGGCCGAATACTTCCTTCACAGGGAGGAAGCCGAAGCCCTGGTAGACCTCATATTCCGGATGCTTCTCAATGAGCGTCTTGATCCGGCCTATAAATTCGTCAACATCGAAGACCTTCAGCAGATTTGCCTCGAAGAGCTCCACCGTGCCGCCGACGGAGCAGTGGCAATGACCATCGGACATGCCGGGGATGATCAGACCGCCCTCATAGTGCTCTACCTTAGTATTCTCACCGATGTACTCCTTGACGCCCTCCGCGTCTCCTACATAGACGAAGTGCCCGCCGAAGATCGCCACAGCCTCGGCTCTGGGCTGCTCCTTGTCCACCGTGTAAAAATTACCGTATATGACCCTCTCGGCGGACTGGTCCTTCACATCAAACTGGAAAGCGGCCTGGTTCAGCTTTTCGGAAATATTATTCATAAATGATTCCTCCTGTTAAATAATCAGATTGAACTACTTGTCAGACAATATACGTTATTTCACTTTCTTTCCGCCGAAATAAACCTCTGCCGGAAGATTTTGGCGTTCTTGATGATTTTGTCTGCTTTCATGGTATTTTTGCGTGATTCCCGCTAAGTTTAATATTCAAACGTTTTTTCTTTTATATAATATGCCCTGATCTTATTCTCGGTTATCAGGACGGATTCTTGATGAAAAAAGGTGCAGAGATCTCTTGCGATGGCATCTACAACACCCTCCTCGGGGTCTAAGAAACAAAGAACAAGAGTCTTTTCCTGTACATAGTCACCATTTTCGTGGAAATAGCCACCTTCTGAAACGATAAACGAAAAGGGGACATGGTAATTATGACATACGAACTTCATTATGTCGACATACCTCTCAGTCTGATACTTCTGCTGCTTGGTAGTTGCATCGTTCAAACCCACGCTTATAGTTATCTCAATCATGGTAAGTATTATTTTACGGGACGTAAACCACCTTGTCCTTTCGCAACGTCTGCTTCCCTTGTTCCAATTACTCGCGCGCGGCCATGATATCCAAAAGGTAGCCGGGCGTGAAGAACTTGTCTATGAACTGGTAGTAGCCCAGCAAGGGAAGCACGGCCTTGTACTGCTCGGCCAGAAGGCCCTTTTTGATACGTATGTCGCCCGGTCCGGCGATGTCAAGGACGTTCTGGTCGTCGGCCGAATACGCCTTCCACTCCACCTTGTCAGTGGAAGGGTTGCCGCAGCGGGCGAAATTGGTCCACATCTGCAGAACGGTGGTGAAAATTTCATCGGAGATGTTGGTTCCGTTGAAACTGCTGGCCGTTCCTACGCCGCGAAGGTTGAACACAAAAATGAGCTCCACGGAATGGGCGGCTCCCAGGTCCGCATTGCTGCTTGGATAGGACCAGTAGTAGGAGAACGTCTTGTTGAACGCGCTCTGGGCGTCTAACTGCTGGAGCATGGGAACCCGGAACATGAGCTCATTGATGAACTCCGTCTCTACAAGTCCCGGCTCCTGGAACCGGCATACCCGCTTAAATTCCTCGTAATACTTCTTGTCCTCTTCCTTCAGGTAGGGGACGGCATCGCCTGCGGCGCGCTGGGCGTATAGCTTTTGCTCTTCAAAACTCAGCATCGGCCCCTCACCCATGAACAGCCTCATCTCGTCGGCCGTGCTGCCGGCCATGATGGATATGTGCTTCGCATAGCCCTTCTTGTACATCTCGATGGGGGCCTCAGGAAGCACTTCGGTTCCGTAATAGGGGCAGGACGTGAACTTGCCCACCGCCTCGACATACGCTTTCTGGAGCTCCTCTTCGCTCAGCGCCATAATCTCTTCCATGGTCTTGCAGCCGGTGTACGCGAGCAGCGCCTTGGTTTTGCCCTGCGCGGCTTCACAGCCGACCGGGAAGGCCAGGGTGGTGGAGCCGCTCTGGGCGATGACCTTCTGGAAATACCGGTTCGCCTCCTTCATGACCGGCAGGATGGAGACGGAGCCGCCGCCGGCGCTTTGCCCGAAGATGGTCACGTTGTCGGGGTCGCCGCCGAAAGCGGCGATGTTCTCGTGCACCCACCTGAGCGCCATGGCCTGGTCCAGCAGGCCGTTGCAGGGGGCCGTCTTGAAGTCTTCGCCGCCGGGCACCGACGAGAAGTCCATGAAGCCGTACATGTTCAGGCGGTAGTTGATGGTCACCATAATGATGTCACTATGAACCTGGACCAGGTTGGCTCCGCTGTAGGAGGCTTGCGAACCCGAACCGACGACGTATGCTCCGCCGTGAATCCAAACCATCACCGGCTTCTTCTTGGTATCGTCGTCGGTGTTGACCCAGAGGTTCAGATAGAGGCAGTCCTCTGAGCACAGTTTCTGCACACAATCCGGATAGCCGGTCCCGCCGAAAGAATTTTTCCCGTAGTACTTGGCCTCGAAGACTCCGTCAGCCGCATCCACGTATTCCGGCGCCTTGAAGCGGCGCCCGCCCACGGGCGGCTTCGCGTAGGGGATGCCCAGCCACGACGCCACGCCATACTCCACGGCTCCGACAAAGGTTCCGTTCACGCACTTCACGGCATGGGCCTTGTCGTAGTCTCCCGTAATTTCGCGGTTCAAGTTATCGTACTGCTCGAACCTGATTAAATCCTTGAATTCCCTTTTCATACCATCCTTTTTTATTATTTAGCAAACCCGCTTGGACGACCCGTTTCCCAGGCGCTCCGCCCAGGACATCATCAAGTCTTCCCGTCTTCCGAAAATATCCTTCTGCATGCCGATGGTGTCGTCAAAGACCATCGTCTGCCGGTTTTCTCCGGAGAACTTCTTCCACGCGTATTTGTCGGTGGAGGGGTTGCCCGTCCGGGCAAAGTTGGCCCACATCTCCTTTACGACATGACGGAATTCGCAGTCTTCGGTCGAAACTATCTTTCCGCTACCCATCGGGTCCTCTATGCAAGTGTCGAACAGGTATGGAATCTCGGCCGCGTGAATTGCGCCAAGCTGGGGAGTTGTCACCGGCTTCTTGATGAAGTACATGTAGGTGTTGCCGCCGGCGGCCGCGTGCCGGATGGCCATATTGGTGTTGCTGGCGCGGAAGTTGATGTCGTTGCAGTACTGCTCCAGGCGGCTTCCTTCGCTTTCGGCAGCGAGCGTTCCCATGAACTCGTCGTACATGGCCTTTTCCTGCTCGTTAAGCAGAGCGCGGTCCCGCTTGGCAATCCACTTCAGCGTATTCAGGAAGCCTTCTTCTCCGCCCTCGGACGGAACGAAATACCTGATTTCATCCTGATTGGACCCAATCATCATGTCTATCTTGGCCCGCTTCCCGTCTCCCCACATCTTATACATCTCCGCCCGGTCCTCGGGCAGCGTGACGCCGTCCAGGAGCGGGAAGTTGGCCGTTCCCAGAAGGCAGTTCTTGTCAATGAGCGCCGCTTTCAGATAGGCGTCCACAAGCTGCTGGGTGGTAAGTGCCATTAGCTCGTCCATGGTCTGGCAGCCCGTTACAGACAGGAAGTTCTGCGTAACGTGGATGCCGTGCTCCATGGTGTCGCAGTAGGCGATATTGGCGCTCTGGGCGATGATTCTCTTGAAAAGCCCTTCGCTTCCGTCGATGAGCGGGAGGAACGTGACACTGGCCGAGCCTGCCGACTCGCCGAAAATGGTCACGTTGCCGGGGTCTCCGCCGAAGCCGGCGATGTTTTTCTGTATCCATCGGAGGGCCTCAAGCTGGTCCAGCAGGCCCAGGTTGCCGGCCTCCCTGAAATTCTCTCCGCCGGGAACCCGCTCGAAATTCATGAATCCCAGGAAGCCCAGCCGGTAGTCGATGGACACGAACAGGATGTCGGGGCACTGCTTGGCAATGCCCGTGAGGTCATACAGGGGCGACGCTTGGGATTCTGCGCAGAACCCGCCGCCGTGAATCCACACCATGACGGGTTTCCTGCCGTCCGTGCAACCGGTATTGGAATATATGTTAAGCACCAGGCAGTCTTCGCCGAACTCCGCCGTACCCATCGAGTCGTTCACGGGGCCGATGGGAACATGGCCGGGGTTTATGGCCTCGTACACGCCGTCATCGTCTGCGGCAGGGAGCGCCTTCTGCCAACGAAGTTTCCCCAGCGGCTGTGTTGCGTAGGGGATGCCCTTCCAGACAATCAGTCCGTCTGTCTCTTTGCCCACGAAGGTTCCGTTGTTGCACTTGACTGCTTTCTTGATTTCTTGTCTCATAGCTGGTTGTTTTGTGTTTATTGCATGAGTTTATACATCTCGCTGACATGGATGAACCCGCGTTTTTCGAAGAAACGATGGGCATTGCGGTTGTCTTTTCCGGATTCCAGATAAATTTCCCGAATTCCCTTTGAGCGCAGCCAGGAAATGGCCGTCTGGAGAAGGGTATCGCCCAAGCCTCTGCCCCGGCACTGAGGATTTACCAGGACATCGCCCACCATGCCGAAGGGGCAGTCTTCGTTCCCCTCGATGTCGGCCACACAGAATCCCATCAGGTTTCCCTGGGCATCGACGGCTTTCCAAACCTGAGAGACGGCGTCGTTGCTCATCTCGGCCAAAATATACTTCATCCACCTTTCCCGGGCATCCGGCGCCGGACATACGACGAAACGGTCTCCCCGGATGGTTCCTACGCCCACACCCATCTGGATTTCTCCGTGGGAGATATACTCGGGGTGTGCGCTAATGTGGCCGATGAAAAGGTCGGCAAGGGCCTGGACATCTGCAGCAGATGCTGGGGTTATTGTAAATGGATTCTCGCGTTCTTTCATTTCGTAGTCCTTGTCGTAATCAGTACGACGACCTGCAAGTCCACAAGCCGGAAATAACGGGCTGATTATTTTCGATACACTTCCTCGCCGTCCACGATGGTGGCCAGGCAGTTCGCTTTCTCGATGTCTGCAAAATCGTCGTGCATGAAGTCACGGTCAAAAACCGTGAAGTTGGCTATCTTGCCCAGGCTGATGGAACCCATCCGCCCCTCTTCATGCCACATATAGGCCACATTGCTTGTCAGTGTTTTCAGGGCCTCATACCGGCTGATAGCCTGGTCGATATTCCTGATATACGCATCCGGATAGGAAGGGAGTTTCTTCAGCACGCCCATGCAGAATGCCTGAACCGCACTGAAGAATGGCGACACCGGGTAGTCCGAATGGTTGGCAACCACGCCGCCTGCATCCATGATGGACTTGACCGGATAGGCGTTATTGGACTTCTCTTCACCCACATAGGCAACCTCCTGCGGAAAGCCGGCCGGATGCTTGATGGCCCACATGATGCCGCATACAGCCATAACGTTGTATTCACCGATTCTCTTCACATCTTCCGGAGTTACTTCCTGCAGATGGGCAAGGGCATTTCTCATATCGAAATTGCCCACTTCGCTCTGGGCCTGGGCAAAGGCGTCAATCCATGCCCGGGTGGCACCGTCGCCGATGGAATGGACATGGACATTCATGCCATGCGCGGCCGCCGCCTTGACCAGCCTTACCATCTTGTCATGGTTGTCGAATCTTCTTACGCCCTTATACCCCGGCTTGTCCACATAGTCGTCCAGCATCCAAGCGGTATGCCCCTCCACAACGCCGTCGGCAAAGACCTTGGCGCCGATTACTTTCACATGCTTGCCGTTGTATTCTTTTGCCTCTTCTGCGATTCTGTCCATATCCTCTTCCGGCGTGTCGGTATTGTCATTGACGAAACTGCCGCAGAAGGAATACATCTTGAGCTTGCCTTCTTCGTCCAGCTCCTTGTAGGCACGGGGGTCATGCTTGGTCAGAAGCTGGTAACCGGCGTCATATACGCCCGTATATCCGTTTGCAAACGCATATTGCTGGAAGCCCAGCAGTTCCTTTTTCGCCTGTTCAAGGTCCGGCTGGACCCGCTTTACCAGGTCGATGGCGGGCTTTTCGGCCAGCAGGCCGTTCGGTTTGCCGTTTTCGTCCACATGGATACATTCCGTTCCCCACTGTTTTACGGCGTCTTCATTGATGTCGTAGGCTTCCATTGCCTTGGTATTCACCCACATCATGTGACCGCTGCTGCTCTGGTTGATCAGGGGCTTGTCCGGACAAATCTCATCCAATTGCTTGGCATTCAGCTGATACAGCAGATCATCGGCCCAGCCCGAACCCACGAAGTGGGGTTTATCCGGATTTTCCTGGACATACTTTTTCAGAATGGCCAGATAATCCTCCGGCGTCTTGCCTTCCGCCAGGTTGGCCCTGCCGAACATAATGTTGCCGGCAAATCCGGGATGGCAGTGGGCTTCCAAAAATCCCGGATAAATGGAATTGCTTCCGTAGTCCAGGACCCGGGTATTGTCTCCCTTCAGTTTCATGGCCGCCTCTTTGCTTCCGACATAAATGATTTTTCCTTCGGCCACCACTATGGCCTGGGCATAGGGCTTGAACTCATCCATGGTGATGACGTTCCCAAGAATGATGGTTTCCGCTTTCATGGTTTTTTATTTTAGTGTTTGTTTTACATCTTTTTCAATCTCGGAATACAACTCGTTTACCTCTTTGTCCGTGTATTCGGAATTGTCAAATGTTTTGGAGAACTCCACCTTGATGCTCGCAAGCCGCCCGGCCAGGCGCTTTTCGTCGCGAAGTTCATGTCCCGTCAGAAGGAGGTAGTCAAACAGGGTGTCACCGAAAAACCAGAACAGGATAAAAAACACCTCCCGCGGCACTTCGTCCAAACCTTGCGAAAGCCATAGCAGCACGGCGGCAGCGACCAGGCCGACAGACATGAAGACAAAGCGCCCCAAATGCCGTTTCACCTTCTTTTCCACGATGCCGAGTTGATAGGCGAAATACTCCCGGATGGTCTCGATGATGGTTTTTCTTTCCTCGTCTGACAGAACATCTTCAACAAAGTTCAAAACAAGCGGGCACTCCTCCGGCATTACGCTGACGGCAAGATTCAGCACCTCGACAAATCCCAGATCCAGGGTTTCGTAACCCTTGACGCTGTAAGCGTTAATGACCTCGTAGTAATCTGTGACACGCATAGGGATGATGCCGATTCCGTTACTGACAAAGTCCCGCCTGACACGGGCGTCAAGATTCCCTTTTCGGGACTCGAACAGGTTGACTATCTTCCGTTTGCGCATATTACTCTTCCTTTCCTTTTACAAAGCAGGCCACCAGGCCGTAGGTGATGGTGGGACGAATCCAGATTTCCACCATCATGTAGGTGCTGGTTGCATCGGCAGGTTCAAGGAGAACGTCGATGTTATACAGTATGGCGATGATGATGTCGATGATGCAAATCATCCACAGGTTGCCCTTGGAGTAGGTTTTCCAATCCTTGCGGGCATAGAAGTAGGTGAGCATCAGAAGCATGGCGACCGAAAGCGTAAGGCAGGCCAGGTGGATGGCATAATACGGCAGCGGCGGAGCAAAGAGGATGTCCCTGAGCAGCACCGTGACGCCTACGCAGACGGAGCACCAGTAATTGACCTGGTCCGTGGTAATGCGCCAGTTGAAAAAGTACATCCACATCATCACCACACAGGCAATGTAGAACAGGTTCAGCACCAGTTCGGGCCAGGTTTGCTCCACGCCGAAATGCCATACCCCGTAGAGCATGGTGCCCACGGAAACCACCGCGGCCAAAATGGTGACGGAAATGTTGAAAATGGTCCCTTTGTCTTTAAAACGTAATTCCATAGGTCTTATTCTTTGTCATCTTTAATCATATGAACGTCGCACTGCGGGAACGGGATGGTGATGCCGCTCTCATTGAGGGTCTTGTAAACTTCCTCCTTGCACCGTTCCACGTAACGGATGCGCTCCGGCTGCAGGACATATTGTTTCACCATGACATCCACGCTGCTGTTTGCGAAGTCGCCAAAACGCACCTGGATACCATAGGAAGGCTCTACCACGTCACGGCCATAGGAATCCTTTTCTTTCATCACTTCCAATCCTTTCACAAGAGCCTCACGCACCTTCTCGAAATCGGTACCGTATGCTATTCCCACATGGATTGTGGTGAGTTCATAACCGTTGTTACGGGTAAGGTTGGTGAAGTTCTTGCCGAACAATGACGAGTTCAGGAAGGCGACATTGGTACCGTCGATTGTTTCTACCATGGTGGTCTGGTAATTGATGTCCGTCACCTTGCCCCGCACGCCGTCGCACTCGATCCAGTCCCCTACCCGCAGCCGGCCTCCCATAAGTTGGATGCCATAAACGAAGTTGTTGATGATATCCTTGAGGGCCAGGCCGATACCGGCCGACAGACCGCCGGCGATGAGTCCCAGCGAACCGGTGGGGATATTCAGCGTCACGATGAAAAGGTCCATATACACAAACCAGATGAACACGCTGATGAGGCTGTTTCCCAGGGAAAGGTTAATCTCATTGCTACGCACGGTCTTCCGATTGTACTTGCGCATGAAGCGGCGGTATTCAAGGCTCTGCCAGATGGTATGGATGGCCTTGTTTGCGTAACGGAAGATGAAGAACATGCCCGTCAGGAACAGGAGGCTGTACAGGGAAACATGCATTTCTCCCTGACGGAGGAAGGGTTTCTCGAAGAGAGTATGATACAAATCGTTGAACTCAAAGATGTCCAGCGCCCAGTAGAGGCAGGCGGGAATGGAAACAAGCGCCAGCAGCGGGATGAGCACCTCCCTTATCAAATCATAAAACCACGTGGCAGAGAACATCAGGGCCTCTTTGGCCTGGCCGCTCACATAGGTAATCTTTTCCTTCTGGGCCGATACTTTCTTGTCCAGACGCGTCTCCTTGTACAGGAGCGCCAGGTTCCAGACGGAGGCAATGGCCAGAATCAAGGCCAGCTGGAAATACCACCACACCAGGATAATGAGCGCCAAGAAGATGTAACCGGTCCAGCTGCAAAGGGCAGCGATGGCCGTAATGCCGAAGGAAACCCAGCCGATGACAACGTCGGTCCGGTTCACCTTCCCGCTCCGCCGTAAATTGACCAGAAGCTGCCACAGCACCATGACCAGCAGCAGCGGCGGGAAGAAGAAATTCAGGAAGGCATTGGGGACGAACAGCATCCGGCAGGTAATCACGAACAGGGCCGTAAAAACGGTGGGCAGATAAATCCGGAGACAGGCTTTCAGTTTGGCCGGTTTCACACGGATTAGAAGTGCCGTGGTAATGGCCATGAGCAGCCACATGAAGGTATGCATGATGCTCAAAGTCTTGCGCACCACATCGTCGTCCGTACTTTCATAGCTGAGCGCCACAAACAGGACGCAGGAGAGCAGCAGGGCCAGGTAGCGCTTTTGCTCTTTGGCCACCCGCTTTCCTATCGGCTTGACAAAACGGTAAAGCGGCAGAAGCAGCAGGGCACAAAGGGCCCACAAGACAAAGAAGGCCAGAATATAAATCACCAGCCAGTAAATCTTGGAGGAATTCAACAGCTGGCTGTCTTGGGCAATTTCTTCCTGATTTAGCTCCAGCTGGTCTTCGGTAAAAGCCTTCCGGATAAAAGAGACGCTGAATTTCTCGCCCACGGCCCTCCGAACCTCCTTCCAGTATTCTCCGGGATGGGCCAAAATGGAAGTATAAGATGTCTGACCCTCCACGAAGACGCTTTTCTCCAGCATGTCATAATAGTCCCTTGCATAGGCGTAAGACTCATCCATCCGCAAGCGGGCTTCCCGGTAATGGGTGCTGTCGGCCATTACCTGCTCCCGCGTGTGGGCATAAAGCTTGAGCAGCTCGGAGGCATAAAACAGGCAGGAATCACGGTCCTCCTGACCGGCTTCGCTCAGAATAAACGCCGACGTGCCCAGGGAGTCCCTCTCCTCATTCATGGCCACCACTGCCTCAACCTTCTCCTGCAACTCCTGTTGCAGTAGGCTTGCGTTACGCATCAGATGGGCATCCAGCGTGTCGTTGTGATAGGCCAGGCTGTCCGGCACCACTTCCACCTCCCTCAGTTCCGGGGGAAGGCGGCGCAGGGACTCGATAAGACGCGCATAGCGGTCTATCTCCACGTCCAGGCTGGCCACAATGCGGTCATAAGGCGTCCGGTTCTTGTTGAAGTCCCTGTATTCCTGGCTCACTTTCTCCAGGGCATAAGAGATATCGAAAGTGTAGTCCTGCTTCTGGGAATACAGCATCAGGGACAGGTCGTTGCACTTTTTGACAATATCCACCATGCGCCGGTGCTGCCGGCTGTTCTGTTCCTGCAGCAGCGTCTGCGTACCGGATATCTGCCGATAATCGTGAAACAGCTCCCGCCGCAGGTTGGACAGTGTTACGTCCAGATCCATGCCCGTGAACACGGCCATGGCCGGAACGACAAAGGCAAACAAAGCGAAAAGGAAAGTTATACGTTTGCGGTTTTTCATTGTTTGTTAATCGTAACAGGCCGTTAAAGTTCGTAAAAAAACAAGATAAAACCAAAAAAATACTATCTTTGTACTTTATGGAGAAACAAAGCAATATCAATAAATTGGCCGGCTATCTCATCAATCTGGGCATTACCGCCGCCATCCTCCTGTTTTGCTGGTACTTCCGGAGCACGCTCATCTACGTGGTCCTGTCTTTTGTGCTGTCCCTGATCTGCCGCCCGCTCATCAAGGGGATGCGCCGCCTCACCGTCAAGGGGAAATGCGCCCCGGACTGGCTCCTGGCCGTTGTTTCCATCTTCATCGTCCTGGGCGGCCTCATCCTGGTGATTACCCAGATTATCCCGGTGGTGGTGAACATTATCCGGGACGCCTCCCTGTTCAGCGACATGCACCTGCCGGAAGGCAATCTGATAGACAACATCAACGGCTGGATTGTGAGCCTCATCCCCGGCCTGACGCCTGATTTTGATGCCGTAGGGCCCATCTTGAACTATCTCAAGGGCCTCACGGCCGACTTCTCCATCACCGGCGTGCTGGGTTCCGTGGTTTCGGTAGTGGCCGATGTAGGCGTGGGCCTGTTCGCCGTGGTCTTCATCTCCTTCTTCTTCGTCAAGGACGAAGGCCTGTTCGCAAGGATTGTGACCGCCCTCACGCCGGACCGGATAGAAGCCTCCGTGGCCGATGCCATCGCCGATATCGAACACCTGCTGAGCCGCTACTTCGTGGGCCTCATCATCGAAATGGCCGCCGTAGCCCTGGTGGACTTTCTGGGGCTGTGGGCCGTAGCCCGCATCGGCTTCGGCTATGCGCTGGGTATCGGCTTCATTGCCGGCCTGCTCAATATCATTCCCTATGTGGGTCCGCTCATCGGGGAGGTGCTGGGCGTCCTGCTCTGCGTCGTGCTCAAATACGGGGCCGGAGTGGGCCTGGACGTGAATATCTGGATGTTCGCCCTCATTGTGCTGGCCGTCATGCTCGCCGCCCAACTTATAGACAACTTTGTGCTGCAGCCGCTCATCTACTCTTCCAGCATCCAGTCCACGCCGCTGGAAATCTTCATCGTGATGCTCATGGCCGGGCACATGGGCGGCGCCGTGGGCATGCTGGCCGCCATTCCCGCCTACACGGTGGTGCGCGTGATTGCCGGCCGCTTTTTCTATGACAAGAAAATTGTCCGGCGCCTGATGCCGGACATGGCAAAAGAAATTCAATCTTAAATCCATAACACTATGAAAGCCAATTCATTTTTTGCACTTCTGACCGGCCTTGCCGCCGGCGCCATCCTGGGAGTCCTGTATGCCCCCGAATCGGGTGAGAAAAACCGTGAAAAAATCAGAAAAGCCGCCGATGACTGCCTGTCCAAGGTGAAAGCCAAGTGGGAAGAGGAAGTTGAGGGAGAAGAGGAAGAAGCAGAAACGGAAGCTCCTGAAAATGAGTAAGTTCACGCAGCCCGCCCAACTCGTTGTACAGGAGGCCGGCGCTTATCTGGACGCTCAGCTGGACAATATCAAGTTAAGGACGGTCAAGGGCCTGTCCAAGGGGACGGGGGCCCTGGCCGGTCTGCTGCTGATATCGGCCTTGGCCGGCGTATTCCTGCTGGCCCTTTCCTTTGCCCTGGTGATGTGGCTGGGAGAGGTGCTGAAAAGCTATGCCCTGGCCGGAGCCATCGTTGCAGGCGGCCTCTTTGTGCTCCTTCTGGTCTTTATCCTGCTCCGTAACCGGATGTTCAAAAACAGCTTTATCGGCATGTATGAAGCCGTTTTATTCGAGCAGCCGGACGGAAGCCTCAATACGCAGGAAAAGCTGGACGCCGCGATCCTCCGCAGCGAAGACCGGGTGAAAGAGCAGCAGACGCTGGTCTCTGACCGCCTGTTCCAGGCCAAAGAGTACTACACGCCCAAGCGGATGATGAACCAGGGACTGCACTTGATAGGAGAACGGAGAAGCAGCGGTATCGGCCTGGGCGGCGGAAGCATCCTGAAAAGCCTGCTGCTCCTGATGCTCAGAAGAAGGAAGAAGAAATGAAGAAATACGCCTACCTTGCCGCCATGCTCACAGTATGCCTGTGGGCCATGTCGTATATCTGGGCCGACAGGCTGCTGGGCCTGAACATACCTGTCGAGTTCTTTGTGCCGGTGAGAACCCTCCTTGCCGGTGTGCTTCTGTGGATACTGAACAAAGCCGGCAGCCAGGACATGCATATCCGCAGCAAAAAGGACTGGATGAAGTTCCTTCTCCTGGCCTTGTGCATGCCTTTCATCTATTTTGTGGCCGAAACCTACGGCCTGCAGTTCACGGAATCGCCCACCATCACCTCCCTCGTGATAGCCACCAACCCGCTGTTTGCCATGATGGCCGGTCTTTTCATCTTCAAGGAGAAATTCGGCCCGGTGAATATCGCAGGCGTGTTCATCACCCTGGCGGGGCTGTGGCTGGTCACCTATTCCCGCACCCAGACAGGGCCCCTGTTCTGGATAGGAATCGGCATCCTGTTTGTGGCCGTCATCTCCGAGGTGAGCCAGATTGCCTTCACCAAGTCCCTGTCGGCCGACTACGCCCCTTCCGTGATTGTGATGTACCAGTTCCTGCTGGGAGCCGCCTTTTTTGCCCCGCTTTTCTTCACCAAGGGCATCCGGAACTTCGAGCCCGGCCTGTACCTGAGCTGGAAAGTCCTCTACCCCACCCTCTCGCTGGCCCTGCTGTGCTCCGCCGTCGCCTTCACCTCCTGGGCCTTCGCCATCAAGATGCTGGGGGTGGCCAAAACCAGCGTTTTCCTGGCCGTGGTGCCCCTGGTCACCGCCGCCCTGGCCTTCCTCCTGGGTGAGGAGCTGGCCGCGCCGATGCAGTGGATAGGACTGGCTGTGGGTATGGTGGGAATCTATCTCACGCAGCGGGAGTATGTTCCCAAAGATTTTGGAAAACAGTGAAATTGTTGTATATTGCAGAGTTAACGATAAAACGAATGTGCCATGAAAAACAAATTCCTGAAAAAAATCAGTGACATTACGCATCTCCACCGGCGTGCAGCCTTTTCCGACCTGCCGGACCGTCTGCCCTCCAAAGAGTCCACTTTCATGGGCATTGCCCGGGACCGGTATTCCTGCCGCAAGTTCAAGGATACGCCCCTGACGGATATCCAGATTAAGCATATCCTGGAAGCGGCCCGCCTGGCCCCTACCGCCGCCAACAAGCAGCCCGTCCATGTCTGGGTGGCCAAGAGCCCGGAAGCCCTGGAGAAACTCAAGGGAGCCACGGACTACACCTACGGCGCTCCCGTGGTGTTCATGGTAGGCGCCAAGCCCGAGGCCGCCTGGGTACGCAAATACGACGGCAAGAACGGCGCGGAGGTGGACGCCGCCATCGTGGGCACCCACATCATGCTGGAAGCATCGGCCCTGGGCCTGGGCAATGTCTGGGTGGGCTCCTTTGACCCCGCCAAGATAAAGGCCGATTTCCCCGAGACCGCCGGTTATGAAGTGGTGGCCCTGTTCCCCGTGGGCCAGGCCGATGTCCAGACCAGCGCCAACCACGAAAAACGCCAGAGCAGCGAAGAATTTGTAAGCTTCATCTAATCCTCTATGCACAGCTATCTTCTGACGGCTCTCCTCACGCTGGTCCTGCAACTGAACCCCAGCGTGATATGGAAAGCCGTTGTAAACCATACGGAAAACGACCGCTACGAGTTGGTGGTCACCGGCCAGGTGGACAAAGACTACTATGTCCACCCCATGAAAGACAAACATGTGGGCACTTCCCTGGAAGTGGAGACCACGGACCGGCTGTTCTTGGACGGAGCCCCCACGGAAGAATACACTCCCTCCGATTACAAGGGAGAAGAGGTGGTGACGGGCAGCTATGTGCTCCGGCAGAAGCTGCA
>CADBHY010000008.1 GCA_902794615.1 uncultured Bacteroidia bacterium | reverse complement strand
GGAGTGGACGGGCTTGGCTCCTCCGGCCACAATCTGCTCATCCGTGAGGAAGGGGTCCAGGGCCGATATTTCCATGCCTAAGGCGCTGGCCTTCTGCCCAACCAGGCGGCCTACGTTGCCATAGGCCTGGACGCCCAGGCGCTTGCCCTGGAGCTCGGAGCCCGTGGCGGGCGTGAACTGGGTGCGGGCCATGAAAATCATCAGGCCCAGGGCCAGTTCGGCCACGGCGTTGGAGTTTTGGCCGGGGGTGTTCATGACCACGATGCCATGGGCCGTGGCGGCCGAGAGGTCCACATTGTCATAGCCGGCGCCGGCACGCACCACAATTTTGAGCTTGGGGGCGGCGGACATCACTTCCCCGGTGATTTTGTCGGAGCGGATGATGAGGGCCTCGACGTCGGAGACGGCGGCCGTGAGGGCTTCCTGGCTGGTATAGTTTTCCAATTTTTCTACCGTGTGACCGGCCTCGGTGAGGATGGACACGATGCCTTCCACCGCCTTGGCGGCAAAAGGTTTTTGGGTGGCAAGCAATACCTTCATTTCATGAATATAAAATGTTTTACATTACCCCCTCCCGAAACCCCTCCCCTTGGGGGAGGGACTTACAGGGGGCTTATTTATTTTTTCAAGGTTTCAAATTCCTTCATGCAATCTGTGAGGGCCTGGACGTCTTCCAAGGTGCAGGCATTGTACAGGGAAGCGCGGAAGCCGCCCACGGAGCGGTGGCCCTTGATGCCCACCATGCCGCGCTCTTTGGCAAAGGCCATGAATTCGTCCTGCAGGGACTCGTAGCCGGGGGCCATCACAAAGCACACGTTCATGAGGGAACGGTCTTCTTCTGCGGCCGTGCCCACAAAGAGGCTGTTGCGGTCAATTTCTCCGTAGAGCAAATCGGCCTTTTGCCTGTTTATCTTCTGGATGGCGGCCACACCGCCCATGCTCTTGATCCATTTGAGGGTTTCGTTCATCACGAAGATGTTGAACACAGGCGGGGTGTTGAACATGGACAGTTTGTCAATGTGGGTGCGGTAGTCCAGCATGGTGGGGAGATGGCGGGTAACGCGGCCCAGGGAGTCCTTGCGGATGATGGCGAAGATGACACCGGCCGGGCCCACGTTCTTCTGGGCGCCGCCATAAATCAGGTCATACTTGCTCACGTCCACCGGACGGGACATGATGTCGGAGGACATGTCGGCAATCAGGGGGCAGGGGCAGTCCATGTCTTCCTTGATTTCCGTACCGTAGATGGTGTTGTTGGTGGTGATGTGGAGGTAGTCCAGGTCGGCCGGGATGTCAAAGCCCTTGGGGATATAGCTGTAGTTCTTGTCCTTGGAGCAGGCGATGGCATAGGCCTCGCCGATTCCCTGGGCTTCCACCAGGGCCTTGTGGGCCCATACGCCGGTATCCAGGTAGGCGGCCTTCTTCTCCAGGTAATTCATGGCCACATAGAGGAACTGGAGGGAGGCGCCTCCGCCCAGGAACACCACCTCGTGGGTGTCCGGGATGTTCAGGAGTTCCCTCCACAGGGCGCGGCACTCGTCCATCACGGCATCCCACTCTTTGGTGCGGTGGCTGATGGAAAGGACGGAGATGCCGGTGCCGCTGAAATCCTTGAGGGCGGCGATGGCGTTGTCAATGGCTACCTGCGGCAGGAGGCAGGGGCCGGCGTTGAAAACATGAACTTTTTTAGACATAACGGGGTGTTTGTTAAATTATTTTAGCTTTATGGTTTCGAAAGTTACGGATTATTATTGAAAAATACTATAATTCTTCCAAATATATTTTATTGGCCAGCCTTTCCATAAAATTATCCACGGCGCCCAGGCGTACGCGGACCTCCAAGGAACAGCTTTCCCCGTATTCCTGGGCGCTTGGGGGCAGGTCCATGTCCTTAAGCACCTTCATGACGTCGTTCATGGACAGGTAGTCAAACCGGAGGCGGAAGCGCCGGGCCGCCGTCTTTTCAATGAGGGTGGCCTGGGAGAGGGCATCGGCCGATGAACTCCTGTATGCCCGGATGAGCCCGGGGATGCCCAGTTTGATGCCGCCGAACCAGCGCACCACCACCACCAGCACGTCGCTCAGCCCCAGGGAGTCAATCTGCCCCAGGATGGGACGGCCGGCACTGCCGGAGGGCTCTCCGTCGTCGCTGGCACGCCAGACATCCCCCTGATAGCCAAGCCGATAGGCAAAGCAGTGATGGCGGGCGTCGTGGTACTTTTTCTTGAGGCCGGCTACAATCTCCTTCACCTGCTCCGGGCTTTCCACGGGATAGGCCAGCGCCAGGAAGCGCGAGCCGTTGTCCTTGAAAAGGCCCTCGGAGGGGGCGGCGATGCTCTTGTATTGGTCGGCGGTTTCCATCTTCCACGAAAATAGTGTTTTTTAAGATAATTTGCAACGGAACCGGAAAAAAGCAGTATCTTTGAGTTCCTAAAAACGAGAAGAAAACTATGGTATTTTCGCTGCGTGTCACCCTTTCGGGTATAAAGGGTTTTTACAGAGTCTATCAGGTAAACGGCGCCACCACGCTGTATACGCTTCATAAACAGCTCCGTTCAGATTTGGAATTCCCCCAGGACCAGCTCATCATGTTCAAGGGACTGGACGTGACGGGCGCCGTCGTGGGCCGATGGGGCCTGTTCGACCTGGGCTCCGGCACCGTAGATCAGGTCTCCCTGGAAAAAGCCGTGAAAGCGGGAGTGGACACCTTCGTGTATTTCTACGATGTCACCAACAAAAAGAGCGTGAACATTGTGGTGGAAGGTGAAGTCCCCGATGCGAAGGTGAGTCCGGACTTTCCGTTCCTGGCCGATTCCAAGGGCCCCAATCCCATCGAATTTGAGAACGGCTATGTGGCCTTCGAAGACCTTCCCGAGCGGCAGCGTTACCTTCCCGGAGAGGATGATGAGGAGGATTTGGACGACGAAGACCTGGATGCAGAAGAAGGGGACGAAGAGGACGAGGACGGAAAGGAAATCTTTGACGAAGACGAGCAGTAGAGCATGCCCCGGCGCCTTGAGATCATACTGGGTCCCACCGCTGTCGGGAAAACCGGCTATGCCATAGAGCGTGCGCTGGAAGTGGGCTCTCCTGTCATTTCCTGCGATTCCCGCCAGATTTACAAAGAACTGAGAATAGGAACGGCCGTTCCCTCCAGAAGGGAGCTGCAGGCCGTCAAGCATTATTTCATCCGCACCGTTCCGGTTACGCGGGCCTACAATGCCGGCCTGTATGAGGCCGATGCCCTGAATCTGGTAAACCAGCTTTTTGCGGGGGGGCATGAAACCTTGGTGATGTGCGGCGGCTCCATGCTTTATGTCGATGCCTTCTGCTACGGACTGGACGATTTTCCGGAGGTCCCTCTCCAGCTGCGGGAGCACCTGATGGAATGCCTGCGGGAAGAGGGGGTGGAAAGCCTTGCCCGGCAGTTGAAGGAACTGGACCCGGTTTCGTATGAAGAGCTGGACCTTTCCAACGGCCAGCGGGTGGTCCGGGCCCTGGAAGTGAGCATGTACACCGGGAAGCCCTTTTCTTCCTTCAAGACCCGCCGATTCAAGACGCGCGATTTCGAGATTGTGAAAATCGGCCTGGAACGGCCGCGGGAAGAGCTGTATGAGCGCATCAACGCCCGGGTGCTCAAGATGATGGGGCAGGGGCTGGAGGAGGAGGCACGCCGCATGCTGCCTTATCGGGACCTGCCGGCCCTGCAGACGGTGGGGTACAAGGAACTCTTCGAGTACTTTGACGGAAAATGTGACCTGGACACGGCGGTACGCCATATCCAGGCCAATACGCGTCATTATGCGAAACGGCAGCTCACCTGGTGGAGGAGAGACGCAGAAATCCGCTGGATTCAGCTTTAGCTACAGCTTTCTTTTGCGGAAAAGTCTGCGGAAAAAGCTCAGGACCGTATTTTTTCCATCTTTTTTTCCCTCTTCCATCATGTCGTGACGGATTTGCTCCTGGTTCATCTGTTCCAGGAAGTGGAGGCCTCCTTCTTCGGAGTTTTTTTTGATTTCTTCTTCCATAAACTATCCAATTTGAGCACCGTTGGTAACAACTTCCTGCGGGGTGATGAAACGCATTTTTCCATCTCCCTGCTTGGCCATCAGAATCATGCCTTTGGACTCGATTCCCCGGATGGTGCGGGGCTGCAGATTGGCGAGGATGCAAATCTGTTTGCCCAGCATGTCCTCGGGGCTGTAATATTCTGCAATGCCGGAAACGATGGTACGCTGGTCTATTCCGGTATCGATGGTGAGCTTGAGAAGCTTGTCTGTCTTGGGCACACGTTCAGCCTCCAGCACCGTGGCGGTGCGGATATCCATGGCGCCGAAAGCTTCAAAGCTCACTTCGGGCTTCTGGGGCTCCACCTTGGCGGCGGCTTCCTGTGCGGCTTTGGCGGCCTCGGCCGCTTCCCGCTCGGCCTTGATGGCCTGCAGGCGTGCCACCTGGGCGTCAATCACGCTGTCCTCAATCTTCTGGAACAACAGCACGGCCTCTCCCAGCTTGTGTCCGGCAGGGAGCAGTTCCGCCTGCCCCAGCATGTCCCACTGCAGGACGATGTCATCCTGAGGCGCGCATGCGCCGAAGGGGACCGTGTGCAGGGCCTTGCCTTCATCGGCCTTGTAGAAATTCTCCGTGGGGATGCCTTCGCCACGGCGGTGGTCCCATCCGGCGTTGATGCCCACGCGGAGGATGTCGCGGAGCTTCTGGGCGCTGAAGGGGGTGAAGGGCTCGAAGGCGATGGCCAGGTCGGCACAAATCTGCAGGCAGGTGTACAGGATGCTGGCCGTGCGGTCCATGTCCTCCTTGGCCACCTTCCAGGGTTCCATGTCGGAAATGTATTTGTTGCCTATCCGGGCCATGTTCATGGCTTCCTTCAGGGCCTCGCGGAAGTGGTAGGTCTCTACATATTTCTCCAAGGCTTCCTTGCAGGGCTTGATGGAGGCAAGCGTCTGGGCGTCAATGGCTTCCGGTTTCAGGTTGGCCGGAACGGCGCCGCCGAAGTACTTGTGCGTGAGCACCACCGCGCGGTTCACGAAGTTGCCGAAGACGGCCACCAGCTCGCTGTTGTTGCGGCTCTGGAAGTCCTTCCAGGTGAAGTCGTTGTCCTTGGTTTCGGGGGCATTGGCGGTGAGCACATAGCGCAGAACGTCTTCCTGGCCGGGGAACTGCTCCTCGTATTCGTGTACCCACACCGCCCAGTTGCGGGAGGTGGAAATCTTGTCGCCCTCCAGGTTCAGGAACTCGTTGGACGGCACGTTGTCCGGCAGAATGTAGTCTCCGTATGCCTTGAGCATGGAGGGGAACACAATGCAGTGGAACACGATATTGTCTTTGCCGATAAAATGCACCAGGCGGGTCTCGGGGTCTTTCCACCACTTCTCCCAGCTCTGGGGCAGCAGTTCCTTCGTATTGGAAATGTAGCCGATGGGGGCGTCGAACCACACATACAGCACCTTTCCTTCCGCTCCTTCCACGGGGACGGGAACACCCCAGTCCAGGTCACGGGTGACGGCACGGGGCTGCAGGCCGCCGTCCAGCCAGCTCTTGCACTGGCCATAGACGTTGGTCTTCCACTCCTTGTGCTGTTCCAGAATCCACTCCCTCAGCCAGGGCTCGTACTTGTCTAAGGGCAGGTACCAGTGCTTGGTCTTTTTCTTTACCGGGGCGCTGCCGCTCAGGCGGGACTTGGGCTCCAGAAGTTCTTCCGGGCTCAGGGTGCTTCCGCACTTCTCGCACTGGTCTCCGTAGGCATGCGGGTTGCCGCACTTGGGGCAGATGCCCTCGATGAGCCGGTCCGTGAGGAACATGCGGGCCTGCTCGTCATAGAGCTGCTCGCTTTCCTTGGTGATGAAATCGGCCTGGTCGTAGAGCTTGCGGAAAAACTCGGAAGCGTTCTTCTCATGCACCTTGGAGGAGGTGCGGGAATAGATGTCAAAGTTGATGCCCAGGCCTGTGAAGGCGTCTTTCATCACCTTGTGGTACTGGTCCACGATATCCTGGGGGGTAACGCCCTTCTCGCGGGCCTTGATGGTGATGGGCACGCCGTGCTCGTCGCTTCCGCACACAAACACTACATCCTCTCCTCTCATGCGGAGGTATCTCACAAAGATGTCTCCGGGAATGTAGGCGCCGGCCAGATGGCCGATATGGACGGGACCGTTGGCATACGGGAGCGCACAGGTCACCAGGGTTCTCTTGTAGCTCATTTGCTTAATCTTCCAAGTTTGATATTGATGTTCTTTTTTATCGTATACAGGCTGGTCAGGCGGGTCATCAGTTCCCGCGTTTCTTCGGGGCCGGCCCCGGCCTTCAGTTTCTGCGAAATCTGGGCCTCGCGGGCTTCGATGCGCTTGACATGATACACCAGGATGGCTTTGGGCACAAAACTCACCAGCCAGGAGTCCGTGGTGGTAAGGGCGTCGGAGAAGTTATGGACGGAGAGTTCATATTTTTCCGTGGACAGTTCGGCGGCTACACCCGCCACGCTGCGGTCTTCCCCGTTCAGCAGGTTCAGGACGATGGTATCTTGCTCTTCCCCTTGGTCGTACAGTTTGAAGTAGGCCTGGTAAGTGGCTTCCAGGGGAGCGTTGGCAAAGTGGATGTCATCGGCCCCTAAGGCGGAGTCTATGAATTCCGCTACGGTCTGGGCGCCTTCGGAGTCGTAGAATTCGGAATCCGTCTCAAACTGCAGGGGGGTGCGGCCGAAGCGGAGGATAAAACCCAGCAATTCCTTTTCGGAGGGCTCCAGGATGCTTTCCTGGGTTTGGATGGTACGGGAAACGGGCTCCTGCCGTTGCTGCTGCGAGGCAGCCGGGGTATCTTCCTTTCGGGCGGGTTCCCGTCGGCCCCGGGACTCTTCCAGCTTGTTCTTCTCCCGGGTCTTGCGCACGCGCTCCTGGATAATGTCCGACTCTATCTCAAACTGGCGGGCCACCGTGTCCACATAGACCTGGCGCTTGATGGGATCCGGAATGTCGGCCACCGTATCCGCTATCTCGTTGATGAGGTTGGCTTTCTTGAGGGGGTCGTTCCCGGCCTCTCCCAGAAGGAGGTCCGTCTTGAAGGCAATTCCGTCCTGTTCATGCTCCCGGATATAGTCCTGAACCTCTTCCAGGGTATGTTTGCGGGAGAAGGAGTCGGGGTCGTCTCCGTCGGGGAGGAAGACCACGCGCGGGTTCATCCCTTCCTTGAGAATAAGGCCGATGGCACGGACGGCGGCATGCACGCCGGCCTTGTCGCCGTCGTACATGATGGTCACGTTCTGGGTGAACTTGCCAATCAGGCGCGTTTGTTCTTCCGTGAGCGAGGTGCCGCAGGAGGCCACCACGTTGGTAATGCCCATCTGGTGCATCATCACCACGTCCACATTGCCTTCCACCAGGATGCAGCGGTCCTGCCGGGCAATTTCGCTTTTGGCAAACCAGACGCCCATCAGGTTCCGGCTCTTGATATAGATTTCCGTTTCCGGAGAGTTGACGTATTTGGCCGGATTGTCGGCCTTGAGGGTGCGTCCGCTGAAGGCGATGACACGTCCGCTCACAGAGTGGATGGGAAACATCACCCGCTCGCGGAACTTGTCTATGAGCGTGCCGTCTTCCTGCTGGATGGCCAGGCCGGCCCCCAGGATGTATTCGTCTTTGTAACCGGCTTTCCGGGCGGCTTCCACCAGGGTGGTTTTCCCGGAAGGGGCCCAGCCCAGGCTCCACTGCTGTATGGTGGCATCCTCGATGCCGCGGCTGCGGTAGTACTGGTAGCCCACGGCGCGGCCTTCGCCGGCCCTCAGCTGGTCCAGGAAGAAGCCCCGGGCAAACTCGCTCACGGCCATCAGGCTCTCGCTGCGCTGGCGGGCGGCAATCTGCTCGGCCGTTTCTTCCTCCTCCTTTATCTCAATATGGTATTTGCGGGCCAGGTAACGCAGGGCCTCCGGGTAGCTCATGTGCTCGTACTCCATCACAAAGCCCACGGAACTGCCGGCCTTGCCGCAGCCGAAGCACTTGTAAATGCCCTTGGAGGGCGTTACGTGGAAGGAAGGCGTTTTCTCATTGTGGAAAGGACAGCAGGCCACATAGCTGGCCCCGCGACGCTTGAGCGTCACGAAGTCTCCCACCACCTCTTCAATGCGGGCGGCGTCCAGAATCTGGTCCACTGTCTCCCGGGGAATCATGGGTTATTCCTTTGTGTATTCTGCCTCCTTGGCATCACTGCTCAGCGTGATTTTTCCGTCCTGCGGGGGCGCCTGGGTGGGACGGGGTGCATCGGCCGTGCTGTCCGGCGCCTTGTAGGTCTTCTCCTGCCACAGGGCTTTAGCCTGGTAGTATGCGTCACGGCCGTACCAATACAGGCCGGCTGTGCCCAGCAGGACGGGCAGGAGCCCTTTGCGGGTAAAGAGCCAGCAGCATACGGCCGCAAAAACCACATCCTTGACAAGCCTTACCCAGCGGTTGTTATATCCAAAATTCGTCATAGCTTACAAATATACAAAGAATTCTCTTTATACCCATTCCACGGCAGAGAGGTCCAGTTCGTTGGCGGGCAGGTTCCAGCCGGGGGAGAAGAGGAAGGTGTATCCTTTGAGCTCCCGGGGAATCCTGTTCAGGAAGGCCAGGCGGGGCTCCCCGAAGTCTCCGCTGCTGCCGTAGAGGGTGATGGTCTTCCGGCTGTCGTCTTTCCGGTACCACCCGCCGCCGTGGACTTTCACATAGCCTTCCACCAGGTCCCGGTGCTGTGAGACCATCCCATAGACAAAGGTTCCGATGAGCGGGGTCTTCGGGTCCGACACCAGTATGAACTTGGGGTGGGACATGGCCTGCTCAGTCTTGCTGCCCGCTCTTGAGGGGGCCCGTCTTTCCGCGGTAACTGATGTCCTCCCTGTTCCGGAAATGGACAGAGATGTCGGTGGAGCCGTTGTCAAAGACGGTGATGGTGTAGGTAATGGTGTCTTCGCCGTTGTTGGTGGTGACCACGACCGTGCGCCGGTCCTTGGTCCAGCCGCTGTCCCGGTACTCGCCAATTTGGTCTTTGAAAGTGAGAACCTTGCCGCCGCCGTAAGGGACGCTGTAGGCCACGCCGAAGTACGGCAGGTTGGATTCGATGACACTCTCGTCTATGGAGAGCGAATAGCTTCCCGTAACGGACTTGCCGGGGCCCCGGAGGGGTATCATGTAGTCAATGTCTATCTGGTATTTCCGGGCGTCCAGGCTTTGCTCGAGGCGAAGCTTTTCGGCGGCTTTTTCTTCCGGAGTCTGCCTCAGGGCGGCGCAGCCGGTCAGGAGTGTGACGGCCATTACGGTCAGGAGTGTGAGGAACTGTTTCATATCGCGTAAAGATAGTGATTTTTTTTGATGTCTGCCACGTTGACGAAAAATCGGCTCTGGAGTGCGCTACCGCTGTCAACGCGGCACGGTTTTCCTGCAAAAAGGCCGATTCCGTTGCCACGTTGACAAGGAATCGGCCTTGGAGTGCGCTGCCGTTGTCAACGCGGCAAGGCTATGCTAGAACGGAAGGTCGTCGGCGGGGGAGTCGTCTCCCGGCATGTCGTCCAGGGTAGGGGCCGGAGCCTCGTAGGCGGGCGCCGGGGCGCTTTCGGGCCGATAGGCCGGCTGCGCCGGTTGCGCCGGAGCGGCTGCGGGGGCAGCGGCGGGCTGCTGGGCTGCACCGGCAGGGGAGAGGCGCCAAATCTGGAGGTCGTTGTACCATCGGCCGTTATACTCGCGGCTCTTGAGGTTGAAGGAAACCTTGATGCGGTCTCCCACCTGGTACTTGTCCAGCTCGGCCACCTTTTCCTGGCCCCAGGCGGTAAAACAGGCCTGGGAGGTGAAGTTGCCGTCCGGGAATTCCAGGATGAACTCCTGCTTGGCCCAGGCGCCCCGGGCCGATGTCCCGGACTGTACGCCCATCTTCTGGCGAAGGGTGCCTTCCAGTTCCAGTGCCATGCTTATTTCTTCTTGGGTTTGGCGGGAGTGGCTGCCTCTTTCTCTACGTAGGGGTGAACCTCCAGGAGGTCAACGTCGAAGATGAGGGTGGAGTTGGCGCCGATTTCGCGGGGTCCGCGCTCGCCGTAGGCCAGGTTGGCGGGAATCACGAGGGTAATCTTGCCACCTTCGCCCACCAGCTTCATGCCCTCGGTCCAGCCGCGGATGACGCGGTTCAGGGGGAACTCGATGCCTTCGTTCTTGTCAAACTCCTTGCCGTCGATGAGGGTTCCGCGGTAGTTCACCTTCACGGTGTCGCGGTCGTCGGTGGCGCGGACGTCGGAGCCGGAATCCTGAATCAGGTAAACGATACCGGAAGCGGTGGAATCGGCATTGTTCTTGACGGCGAACTCGTGGCGGAATTTGTCACCCTTCTCCTTGTTGAGGGCGCCTTCGTAGGCGGTGCGCTTCTGGAGGAAGCTGGTGATGATGGTGTTCATCTCGGAGGGGTCAATCTTGAACTGCTTTACGAAAGCGGAGTCCATGGGCTGGCCTTCCTTGGCGTTGAGGGCGTCTTTCATGCCCTTCTGAATCTGGGCCATGTTGAGGTCTCCGAAACCGTTCTGCGTCATGACCAGGCCGAAGTTGACGCCCAGCAGGTAGGAAGTGGTGTCAACCTGGCCCTTGGTGGGAAGAAGGTCGCGGACTTGTTTGGAACCCTCCACCTTGGGAGAGCCGCAAGCAACCACCAGGATGGCGGCGGAAGCTGCAAGAAGGATGTTGTTGAGTTTCATATTCGTTTGGTTTTGATATTAAAAATCTTCCAAAGGTGCTTTCGTGTGCTCAATCTGCAAATATACACATAATTTCCGGATAATTGTTCGTTTTTGTTCCGAATGGAGGATTTTAGTGTACGGGCCGCGAAAAAATTTGGATTTTCCTTTTTCTTTTGTTACATTTATACCCGGATACTGAAACGCCTGGCTCCCATGGCTGTAAATCCCGTCATATTGCATGAAAAACTGAAGACTTTCTTCGGTTACGACGGCTTTAAGGGAGACCAGGAAGCCATCATCCGCCATCTCACGGAAGGAAACGACGCCTTTGTCCTCATGCCCACCGGCGGGGGCAAGTCGCTCTGCTACCAACTGCCTGCCCTGGTCATGGAAGGAACGGCCATCGTGATTTCTCCCCTTATCGCCCTCATGAAGAACCAGGTGGATGCCATCCGGGGCTTCGAGGCCGGGGATTCCGGCATCGCCCATTTCCTCAACTCCTCCCTGAGCCGCCAACAGCTTCAGGAAGTGCAGGAAGATCTTCTGAGGGGTGTCACCAAGCTGCTGTATGTGGCGCCGGAATCCCTTACGAAGGAAGAAAACATTGCCCTCCTAAGGGAAATCAAGATTTCTTTCTACGCCGTGGACGAAGCCCACTGCATCTCCGAATGGGGTCACGATTTCCGCCCGGAATACCGGAAAATCCGCTCCATCGTGGAGGAAATCCAGCTGGCTCCCATCATCGCCCTCACGGCTACGGCCACCCCCAAGGTCCAGAGCGACATCCTCAAGAACCTCCACATCCAGGATGCCAAGGTGTTCAAGTCTTCCTTCAATCGGCCCAACCTATATTATGAAGTTAGGGACAAGGTGGAGCCGGAGAAGGACATCATCCGCTTCCTGCGCCAGAATACCGGCAAGTCCGGCATCATTTACTGTCTCAGCCGCAAGAAGGTGGAGGAGATGGCTCAGCTGCTGTCCATCAACGGCATCAAGGCGCTCCCTTACCACGCCGGCCTGGACGCCAAGACCCGGGCGGAGAATCAGGACCTGTTCCTGATGGAAGAGGTGGACGTGATTGTGGCCACCATCGCCTTCGGCATGGGCATAGACAAGCCGGACGTGCGTTTCGTCATCCATTACGACATTCCCAAGAGCATAGAAGGCTACTACCAGGAAACCGGCCGGGCGGGCCGTGACGGCCAGGAAGGCCGATGCATCACCTATTACAGCTACAAGGACATCCAGAAGCTGGAGAAGTTCATGCAGGGAAAGCCCGTGTCGGAGCAGGAGATAGGCAAGCAACTGCTCAACGAAACGGTTGCCTACGCAGAGTCCAGCCAGTGCCGGCGCAAGCTCCTGCTCAATTATTTCGGAGAGGATTATCCCCAGGACAATTGCGGCGCCTGCGATAACTGCCTGCATCCCAAGGCCCGTTTCAACGGGCAGGAGGAACTCTGTCTGGTTATCGAGCTCATCCAGTCCCTGCCGGAGCGTTTCAAGCTGGAGCATCTGGCTTCCATCCTTTCCGGGGTGTCCACAGCCATGATCAAGTCCTACAAGCATGACAACCTTCCGCTGTTCGGTGCCGGTAAAGACCACGACGTCCGTTTCTGGGCCGCCGTCATCCACCAGGGGCTCATCCTGCATTTCCTTGACAAGGACATAGAAAACTACGGACTCATCTTCGCCACGGCTGCGGGGCTGGAATTCCTGGAGCATCCACATGAGGTGCTGCTGGTGGAAGACCGCACCTTCTCCGAGGGGGAGGATGACGATGATGAAGACTTGGCGGCGGCCGCCCGCGGAGGCGGCGGCGGAGACCCTGTGCTGCTCTCCATGCTCAAGGACCTCCGGAAAGACGTAGCCCGCGGCCTGCATCTCCAGCCCTGGATTGTATTCTCCGACCCGGCCCTGGAAGACATGACCATCGTGTATCCGCTCACGCTCAAGGAGCTTTCGGAAAAGTGCCAGGGCGTGGGAGAGGGAAAGGCCCACAAATTTGGCAAACCTTTCGTGGACCTCATCGCCAAATACGTGGAAGAGAATGAGATAGAACGTCCGGACGATTTCGTGCTCCGCTCGGTGGCCCACAAATCCGGAAACAAAGTGTATATCATCCAGGCCATCGACCGCAAGCTGGACCTGGAGGACATCGCATCGGCCCGCGGTCTGGAAATGGGAGAACTCCTGACGGAGATAGAGGCCATCGTCTCTTCCGGCACCCGGGTGAACCTCAATTATTATATCAACGAGCAGCTGGATTCGGAAGTGGTGGAAGAAATTTACAACTGGTTCAAGGAGGAAGCCACGTCCGATTCCCTCCAGGAGGCCATTGACGCCCTGGAAGACGAGTACGAGGAAATGGAGATTCGCTTAGTCCGAATCAAGTTCCTTTGCGAGGTTGCAAACTGAAGTTTGCAACTATTTGCATCCACGTTACCCCCTCCCGAAACCCCTCCCCTCGGGGGAGGGACTTGAGTTTCTCTGCCACACAACCCTTCCCTTCGAACCTCAATTTATATTACCCCTCCCGAAACCCCTCCCCTTGGGGGAGGGACTTGTTATAAATAAATGAGGGAGGAGAGGTTTTCGGGGGCGAAGAGCCGCCGGGCCATGTCCTGCAGTTCCTGGGGGCCGATGGCTTCGAGGGCGGCCTTGGTCTGTTCCGGCGACAGGATGGAGCCCCAGGTAAGCATGCTTTTTCCCATGGACAGGCACTGGGCCTCGCCGGCCTCGGAACTGATGGCCAGCTGCCCCAGGAGCTGGCGGCGGTAGGCATTCACCTGCCGCTCGGTAAAGGGGACTTCCCTGATGCGCGTAAGGATTTTGTCGATGGCCTTCAGGCAGGCGTCCAGGTTGGGTTTGTCGCAGCCGAAGCTGATGGCCAGGACTCCGGTATCGGCATACTGGGTGTAGGAACATTCGATACCATATACCCAGCCGTGTTTCTCCCGCAGCTGGGCGTTCAGGAGGGAGTTGGAGGCCGGTCCGCCCAGGATACCCGCAAGCATGGCGCACACCAGCCGGTCCGGCATCTCATAGAGCGAGGGTGCCCGGCAGCCCACCACGGCGTTAACTTCGTGGTGACGCTTATCTATGACTTGGTGAAAAGACATGTTCCGTAAGTTTGAGTACCATTTTCTCCATCCGGGCTTCCGGCAAATCGGCCACCAGGGTAAAGGCCATTTTCTCCGGGACGAACTTTTGGGCCACAAAGCTTCTGAGCATCTCCGGGGTGATTTTCTTTACCGAGGCGGCGGTGCCCAGGATGGGGGTTTGCAGCGGGCTTCCCTTGAGCAGGAGGCTCTCGAAGCGGTCGTACACGTCTTCGGCCGGATTGTCCTTGTAGGAGATGATTTCATCCAGCACCACGCCCCGTTCCGTCTCTACCTCCCGGTCCGGGAAAGTGGGTTCCGTGGCCAGTTCGAAAAGCAGGCCCGCCGCCCGCTTGATGTCTTCCTTGAGGACGGTGGCGTGCAGCACAATCTCTTCCTTGGTGGTGTAGGCGTTCAGCTCTCCGCCCAGCTTGTCCAGATAGCCGGAAATGACGGACGCACTTTTGCGCCGGGTTCCCCGGAAAAGGGTATGCTCCACAAAATGGGCGATTCCGGCAGGGTAGGGGGCCTCGTCGCGGGTGCCGGCTCCTACTGTGAGGGCACAGTAAGCTACCGAGCGGCCGCTTTGGCGCACGGCATAGCGAAGTCCTTCGGGCGTTGTTCCGCTAATCATTTTCCCATTCCGGCCAGGTCGGAAGGCAGGAAGCCTTCTCCCTTCTTTTCTGTAATTTTCTCCTTGGCAATGCGGCAGAGGCGGTGGGTATCGGCCTCGAAGAAAAGCTTGTAGCAAAGGTTCCCGTTTTCCGGCAGGGCGGGGGCAATCACATAGCCCACCAGCGCGCCGGGGGTGAAATCCTGGTAGCGGTCATCGGCCTCGGAGGCGGGTACAATGTGCAGGGAACGGTTTTTCGCCAGCCTGTGGAGGTCTTTTTCCTTCATGGCCGATGAGAGGTCTTCCTGAGCAACATACACTTCCTTCCCCTTGAGCTTGCTGCGCGTGTTGAACCAGCCGCTCATCATATAGGCGGTTTTTTCGGACTCCATGGCCGCCAGGGTGAAGTCATGGATGCCCTGGACAATACCGCCCAGATAAATCAAGTCCCTTGAGGTGGTGCCCAGGGCCGACGAGATGGGCAGGCTCACGACCTCATGCATGGCCGATATGCCCTTTGCGGCCTGCGCCCCGCCCTTGACCAGGGTAAGGAGCATGAGCCCTTCGCTTTCCACGGGGATGAGGAAATAATAGTTTTCGCTGGTCTTGAGCTTTTCGAACTGCTCCAGGGAACAGAACTCGAAGGTGGTGGAAGTCCAGACGTTGACCACTTCCTGCCTGAGGGCGCTGCAAAGGACTTCGTCCCCGCTCATGACCACCTTGGTCATTTTGTCCAGGAAGTCGGAAAGGCGGTATTTTCGGGTACTTACCTGTCCCTGGGCCATCAGGCTGAGGCTCATCAGGAGGGTAAGGAGTATGCTGGCTGTTCTTTTCATCATTGGGCTATGAAAGCGTATGTTATGGTTCCCATCTGCCGGGCGGGGGCCGATGTGGAAGAGGAGAACTTGGACAGGCGGGCCGCCCGCACGGCAAAGGTCCTGAGGCAGCCGTCTTGCGTGGAGACATCGTTGTCCACCTTGGCGTTAATCACGTCTCCCCGATTGTTCACCGTAATAATCACCGTCACCTCTCCGGCGCCGTAGCAGCGGTAGGCCGGAATGGGAAGCCGGGAGGCCTTTCTTCCGTCCAGGCTCCAGGAGAGGACCGAGGGGCCGCTGTAGGCCTGTGCCTGCTTCTTTTCCGGGGGCCGATTCTCCGGCTGCGCGGTGCTCACGAAGTCCTCCGGGTCTTCCTGCCGGTTCTGACCTTCCTTCAACTCCTGTGCCAGCCGTTCCGCCTCCTTGTAAAGCTCATCGGCATTGATGCCTTTGTCGTCCTTGAGGGCGCTGCGGTCCACCGTCACGTTGCGGATGGGGACGCCCTGTTCCGCGGCCAGAAGGCGTTCAAGCTGCTCGGCCGTGGCCTCCTCGAATTGTTGCCGGGCCTCTTCCCGTTCCTTTTCTTCCTGCTGGGTAAAGTCCAGCACAAAGCTGTTTTCCCGCTTGAGTTCCTGGCCTATCCGGGCCGCGAGCAGTACAATAATCACCGCGAGATGCACACTCACGGTGATATACAGGCCTGCTTTCTGGTCCGGAGTCAGTTTCATTTCTTGCGTTTGTTTTTCTTCTTCTGGCTCAGGGCTTTTTCTACCGTATTGGTGATGATGTCAATGGCAACCTTGTTGTGGCCGCCCTGCGGAACAATGACGTCCGCGTAACGCTTGGACGGCTCTATGAACTGCAGGTGCATGGGTTTCACCGTGTCGCAGTAGTGCTCAATGGCCGTTTCGATGGTGCGTCCGCGTTCTGCGATGTCCCGCACGATGATGCGCATCAGGCGGTCGTCGTCATCGGCATCCACGAATATCTTGATGTTCATCTGGTCCCTGAGTTCCTTACAGGTGAAGATGAGGATGCCTTCCACGATGATAACCTCGTCCGGCTCTACCGTTACGGTTTCCGTGGTGGAGCGGGAGCAGGTGATGTAGGAATATACCGGCTGCTCGATGGTTTTTCCGCTCTTGAGCTCCCGCACCTGCTGGCACATCAGTTTCCAGTCGATGGCATCGGGGTGGTCAAAGTTGATGTTCTTGCGTTCTTCCTCGGGAACGTGGCTGGAGTCTTTGTAGTAGGAATCCTGGGGAATCACCACCACCCTGCCTTGCAGCTGGTTCACGATGGCCTTGACCACGGTGGTCTTTCCGGAGCCGGAACCTCCGGCGATGCCGATAACTAACATAATCTTTATTTTTTTCTTGTAAGTCCTCTCCTACGGTCTGGGGCTTAGGACGCCCTAAAACTCTGCGTTCTTGGGTGTTCTGGGGAAGGGAATGACGTCACGGATATTGGCCATGCCGGTCACGAACAGGAGCAGGCGCTCGAAGCCCAGGCCGAAACCGCTGTGCGGCACGGAGCCGTAACGGCGGGTGTCAATGTACCATTCCAGGTTTTTGCGGGACATGCCCAGCTCGTCAATTCTGGCTTCCAGCTTCTCCAGGGATGCCTCACGCTCGCTTCCGCCGATGATTTCTCCAATCTTGGGGAAGAGCACGTCCATGCCGCGGACGGTACGGCCGTCCTCGTTCTGCTTCATGTAGAAGGCCTTGATGTCCTTGGGGAAATCTATGAGGATGACGGGCTTGCAGAAGTGCTTTTCTACCAGGTAACGCTCATGCTCGCTCTGGAAGTCCGTTCCCCAGTGTACGGGGTATTCGAACTTGACGCCGTCGGAGACGGCTTTCTCCAGAATCTCCACGGCTTCGGTGTACGTGACGCGCTGGAAGGCGATGCCCAGCACGCTTCTCATTCTCTCGATGAGGCCGTTGTCGTATTTGTCATTAAGGAACTGGAGATCTTCCATGCAGTGGTCCAGAGCCCACTGAACCAGGAATTTCACGAATTCCTCGGCCAGCTCCATGTTGTCGTTGATGTCGTAGAAGGCCATTTCGGGCTCTATCATCCAGAACTCGGCCAGGTGGCGCGGGGTGTTGGAGTTCTCGGCCCGGAAGGTGGGGCCGAAGGTGTAGATTTCACCTACAGCCGTGGCTCCCAGTTCGCCTTCCAGCTGTCCGGAAACGGTGAGGGAGGTCTTCTTCCCGAAGAAGTCTTTGGAGAAGTCCACGTTGCCCTTCTTGTCCAGGGGGATGTTCTTCAGGTCCAGGGTGGTTACCTGGAACATGTCTCCGGCACCCTCGGCATCGCTTTCCGTAATGAGGGGGGTGTGGAGATAGACGAATCCCTTCTGGTTGAAGAAGCTGTGGATGGCGAAGGCCATCTGGTTGCGGATTCTCAGAACGGCGCCGAAGGTGTTGGTCCTCAGACGCATGTGGGCCACGCTGCGGAGGTATTCCAGGGTGGTGTCCTTTTTCTGGAGCGGGAAGCGCATCGGGTCGCACTCTCCCAGCACCTGGATGTCCGTGGCCTGGATTTCAACGGCCTGGCCGCTGCCCATGGACTCGACCAGCTTTCCCCTTACGGCCAGGGAAGCGCCGGTGGTTATCTTCTTGAAGAGCTCTTCGTCAAAGAGTTCCGCATTGGCTACTATCTGTATATTGGCAATGGTGGAGCCGTCGTTGAGGGCGATGAACTTAACCTGTTTGTTGCCTCTTTTGGTGCGGACCCAGCCCTTGGCCAAGACCTCTATGCCCGGCTTTTCACTGAGGAGAGCCTTGATTTTGGTTCTTTTTAGAGTTTCCATAGAATGCTTTGCTACTATCTTGCAAAGATAGCATTTCTTTGCCAATTCGACAACCTTTCTTGGGCATGAGCGCCAGGTACTCGTCTTTTCTGAGCGGGTGTTTCCATATAATCCGCTGACGCAGCCGGGTGCGGATGACGCTCACCGAGTTTTTGCAGGATACGCCGATAAGGCGGAAGGTGATGTCGTTGCTCAGTCCCACGGCCGTGTAACTGAAAACCAGCAGCTCCTCCATGCGTATGGTGGGGAAGTCCTTTTTGAGCGAGCTGATGAGTCCGCCGGTCTTGGCATCCACCAGGTCCTGCAGGAGTCCGGTACCCTGCGGCCCTCCCAGGATAATCCGCAGCAGTTCCTTCATCTTTTCATCCCGGTTTTTCACATTCCGGTAATGCAGGTCTTTCACATAAATCCATTCCGTGAGCCAGATGTTCAAAAACAGCAGCTGGTCATGCAACTCTTCCCTTATTTCAAAGAGCCTTTTTTCCTCGTCCTTTCTCATAAAATCTGTCATTTATAATTGGGACGCAAAAATAAATGACAGACTAAGGATTAAGAAAAAAATACCCGGGAAATAAATTTCAAGTCAAGTGGCTGGATAGCAGCACGTTAGGCCGATTTTTGAAAAGAGCGGACGGGCAGAATCGGCCCTTGGGGTATCTTTGCGCTGTTTTCGGGTGAAATTATTTTCACGAAAAAGAGCAGCCCCTCAGGGAACTGCTCTTTCACAAAGTTTATTTCGATGTCAGATTAGTCCTGCGCAGGTTTTCTGGCGGCGTACATAATCTTGAGGGCGGAGCAGCGGCGCAGCTCCTGCTTGACATCGGAAACGATACCCATGCGGACGTCCTGGTCTACGCGGAGGTTCACGGTCATCAGGGACCGCTCGGCCTCGGACATGGCGTCACGCTCGGCAGCGATGAAGTCACGGATGTCGGCTACGGTCTTGAAAGAGTCGTTGAGCTGAATGCGGGCATCGGTACCGAACTTGGCCTGATACTGGAGAGTAGGGCTGCCGATATTGATGTTGGCACTCAGGTCTTTCCGCTCCAGTTTGGCCACTTCGGATGCGACGGGCATGGTCACTTTCACCTTCTGCTCGGTTTCACGCATCTGGGTGGTCACCATGAAGAAGAACAGGAGCATGAACACGATATCGGACAGGGAGTTGGATGATGCCTGCGGGACTTCCTTCTTATTGCTGGAACTTCCAAATTTTGACATAATGCTTATCTCCTATTATTTTTTACCGGTATCCTTAGGCTCGGCCTCGGAAATGTTCTGAGGAACGGCCTTTTTCACAATATCCTGCTCCTCCTCGGAGAGGCGGGAGAACTTCTTGCCGTAGTTGGCTCTGGAGAATTCGTCTCGGAGTTCGTTCACGGCCTTCACCAATTCGTTCTGCACGGCAATGTAGGCCTGGTAGGAGGTACCACGGTCGTTTTGCAGGGAGATGACGCCCTTGGAGACCATGTAGGTTTTGCCTTCAATCTCCTTGGCTTCCTTTTCGGGAAGGTTGGGGTCGTTGGTGGGGTTGGTGAGGAACTCTTTGATTTTATCTTTCAAGAGAGAGATGTCCATGGCTTCGCTACCGGCAAACAGCTTATCGGCAGAGTTGATTCTGACGATGATGATGTTACGGCGGTTCACCTTCTGGTCCTGCACCTGATTGGAGTCAGGGATGGGGGGAAGGCGGCGCTGCAGACCCGACTGGTCCCCCATGGTGGTTGTCATGAGGAAGTAGCACAGGAGCAGGAATGCAATGTCTGCCGTAGAACCGATTGCTTCAAACTTTCTTCTTGCCATGGTTCAATTTACTTTTTGTTGCGGATGGTCATCAGAACTTCACCTACGATGATGGCCAGGATAGCTGCGCCACCAACAATGTAGGCCATGTTGAGGATGGTGTCGGTCATCTTAAGTTCGGTTGCAGTAGGAGGCGTGGCACCGGAATAACCGATGGCCGGGGCGCCGGAGGCAAGCAGGTAGCAGATGCCGAAAAGGACGGCTGCACCCACCACTGCGATTCCGATCTTGATGAGGCCCTTGGGATTTGTGGTGGCCGTTACATACAGGCCCAAGCAAATCACTGCGGCAAGAGCGATGCCCAGAACAATGTAGGCCCAGTAGAGGAGTACATTGGTTGCGGCGCCGTCATTGGCCTCGAATCCCGTGAAGAAACCCCAGACCAGCACGCAGATGCTCAGGATCATCAGGACCCAAAGAACAATCTTGAAAATTTTAGCGTATTTCTGGTTTTCCATTGTATGAGGAATTAAAGGGGGTTACTTACTTCTTGTTGTTGTATTTGACCATGGTGTCCACGAAGCGGATGGAAGAGTCTTCCATATCGATGGACAGTGCGTCGATCTTGGCAATGATATAGTTGTAGAAGATCTGGAGAATCATGGCAACGATGAGACCGCCCACCGTAGTGATGAGGGCCACCTTCATACCGCCGGCCACAACGTTCGGGGAAATGTCACCGGCAGCCTGGATGGCGTCGAAGGCCTGAATCATACCGATAACGGTACCGAGGAATCCGAGGGACGGGGCGATGGAAATGAACAGGCCAATCCAGCTGAGGCCGTTCTCCATGAGGCTCATCTGAACGCCGCCATAAGAAACGATGGTCTTTTCCACCACGTCGATACCCTGGTCTGCACGGAGGAGACCCTGATAGAAGATGCTGGCGACAGGACCGCGGGTTTCACGGCAAACTTTCTTGGCTTCTTCGATGCCGCCCTTGGCCAGAGCAGCCTCAACATCCTCGAGGAGCTTGGTGGTGTTGGTCTTGGAGAAGGCCAGATAAAGGATACGCTCGATAGCGAGGGCCATACCGATAATCAGGCAGATGATAATCAGGGACATGAAACCGGCGCCACCTTCGATGAACTTGGTCTTCAGGGCCTGGTGGAGCGGAACTTCCTCACCGGAACCGGCGAAAAGGTCCACAACCTCTTCAGTCTCCTGCTCCTGGGCGGCGGGTGCGGCACCCTCTTCCTGAGCGAAAGCAATGTTTGCAGTGAAGGTCATAAGACCGGCAACTGCCAAAAACATGAAAAGCTTTTTCATAATGTTTTTTGTGTTGTTAGTTAAATAGAATTAGTTAGTAATAAATTATTGTCAACTTCAATTTCAATTTGTCGTGCAATTTAGGAATAAAAATGGGAAATTCCAAAGATTATTTGCTTATTTCGCCACAAAGGTCCTTTTCCAGCATGGTTTTAACCCACTTGTCCTGCTCGCTTCGGCCCATCAGGCAGAAGAGTTTTCCCAGTGACGCTTCGGTAGTTATGTCGGCCCCGGACAGGACTCCGGCCCGTTTGAGGGAGGCCCCGGTGGCATACAGGTCCATGTTCACGGTGCCGGCCTGGCACTGCGTCACGTTCAGCAGAATCTTGCCGGCCTGGCAGGCCTCGGAGATAATCCGGAGGAACCAGTCCTTGGACAGGGCGTTTCCGGAGCCGTAGGTTTCCAGAATCACGGCCCGCGTTCCCGGGTCCGACACCACCGAGCGCATCACCTGGGGCGTCATGCCGGGGTGTACCTTCAAGATGGCCACCCGTGTGTCCAGGCAGGTCTGAACCCTCAGCCGGGCGTCCCAGTACACGGGTTTCCGAATCAGCTCCGTGTTGTAGCGGATGTGGATGCCGGCCTCGGCCAGGGGAGGGCAGTTGGGCGAGGCGAAGGCGTTGAAGGCCTCGGCGCTGTATTTGGTGGAACGGTTGCCCCTCAGGAGCTTGGAGTCAAAGAAGATGCACACTTCCGGTACGCGGGCATGGCCGTCGGCATCCTTGGCGGCGGCAATCTCCACGGCTCCTATCAGGTTTTCCTTGCCGTCCGTGCGGGGTACGCCGATGGGAAGCTGGCTTCCGGTGAATACCACGGGCTTGGTGAGCCCCTCCAGCATGAAACTGAGGGTGGAGGCACTGTAGGCCATGGTGTCGGTCCCGTGAAGAATCACAAAGCCGTCGTAGTCTTCGTAGCGCTCCTCAATGAGCCCGCCCAGGGAGGTCCAGAGAGCCGGTTCCACGTCCGAGGAGTCTATCAGCGGGTCAAAGGTGTAGGAGTCTATCCGGACGTCGAATTTGTTCAGTTCCGGGACTTCTTCCTTGATTTGGCTGAAGTCGAAGGGTTTGAGCGTACCGTCGGAAGGGTCTTCCTTCATGCCGATGGTACCGCCTGTGTAAATAATAAGGATGGATGAGCTCATATTCCGAACAGCGTTTCAGCGTTATGTGTCGTGATGGTTTCGATTTCCCGGAGCGGGAGGCCCTTGATATCGGCCACCTTCTGGCCGATAAGGGGAAGATAGGCGCTCTCGTTGCGCTTTCCCCGGAAGGGAACGGGTGCCAGGTAGGGGGCGTCGGTTTCCAGGAGGATTTTCTCCAAGGGAATCCTTTCCACCGCCTTGGCCACGGAAGCGTTCTTGAAGGTGACCACCCCGCCGATTCCCACCGAGAAATCCCCGTAGCGCCGGGCCCGCTCATAGATTTCATAACTGGAAGTAAAGCAGTGCAGGTTTCCTCTCAGGTGCAGGTGGGCGCAGTCCGAAAGGACGGCAAAAAAGTCTTCCCAGGCATCCCTGAGATGGATATTGACCGGAAGGTTCAGGGCCGATGCCAGCTCCAGTTGCAGCCGCAGCACTTCCTTCTGCTCTTCCACGAACTCCAGCCCCTCATGGTAATCCAGGCCGATTTCGCCGATGGCGACGAAGGCTGGCGCATTCGTCTCGGGTGATGTTTCACCCACCGGGGGCCTAATCCCCCGGACCCCCTGGGTCGCTTTGCTCCGGGTCTGCAGGTTTTGGGATAGGGAGTAAACCTGGTCCAGTTCTTCCCGCCAATCGGCCCCCACGGAACCGGGGTACAGGCCCAGCATCTGGAAAAGGACGCCGGGATGGCGCTGCCCGACTTCCCACATGGCCGGGCGCTCGCGGCTGTCCACATCGGCCTGAATCATCTTGCCCACACCGGCATCCAGGGCCCTTTGGACGGCCTGGTCGGCATCCGGAAGCAGCCACTCGTCGTAAAAATGCGTATGCGTGTCCACAAACATAGCGCAAAGATACGAAAAAATGCGCGTTTTGGGCCAGGTGGGATTCCATGCTACCCACCACGCTCTCGATTTCTGCATTATAGGCCGCATAAAAACCTACCTGGCCCAGGAAAGTGAGCTTATTCTGCAAAACTACTTCACTTGGATGCCAAGAATTTTCCCTATTTCCTCCCTACTCATCCCCATAACCCTTGCAAGTTGGCGTATGCTCGTTTTGCGAGTACGCCAAAGGTAGGGAATGATTCTCATCTTTTTGTCTCTGGGGAGGGCGGCCAAATCATGGGAGAACCATCTCTGAACAGTATCTGCTACTATTTTGTGGAAATCGGAGTCGGACACCATCCGTCGGGGGCCATCTACCAGTTTTTCTTCCATTTCGGCAGTATTCACCGAGCCAATGGTCTTGAGCCAATAAGCCGGGGCGTCGTTAAAAGCCTGTTCCAGGTAAGCGGTATCGCAGAAACTGTCAGGAATCAGTCGGTCGAATTCATCCAGCTGCCATGCGACATCTTTCAAACTGTCCCTGGTATGCATCAAACGGCCGGTTTCTCTCTTGGTAAGAATGGCCACTTTTCTCCCCTCTGGCGGCTGGCTTCTGCGAAACATAGCTCGAAAACCACTCCAGGGGTAATCCTGGACAGCGCATTGGTTGTCCAGAGCATTGCGTGGGATGTATGCCAGTGCATTTCTGACATACCAGTCATTATCCAGAAGAATGGCCTGAGATTCTACCCGATGTAGTATTTTGGGCTCATGATACTTAGTCTGAAACCATTGGGAGTACATTTTCTTCAATTCTTGGGCAAATGCATCCGCATCGACTTGCTTGGAGGCCAGTACTGCAACGTGGGAGTGGTTGGAGACAACTGCATAGATGACAACAAGTACATTTTTTCTGCGGGCACATAAGGCGATATACTTTACGTAGACATCATAGTCTTCATCCTCACGGCAATGAACGGCTGTTTCTGCGCCTTTGATGCATACGTGAAAAGGATGGACGGACTTGTACTCTCCGGAAGGAAGGATTCTGGTAACAATTCTTTTCATAAGGGTTCGGTGTTTGGGTCAGGTGGGTTTTTGCGTGTATCACCTGACCCGGTATTTCGGCTTTTCAAGACTTGTAGGGCATTCTGTGTGGGCGTGGTGGGTGGCATGAAATCCCACCCCGCCCAAACCCTATCCCCACGCCGGGGAAAGGGAGCAGCGGCGCAAGAAGTCGGAGGTGACCACCCCGTCGGCCTCCAAGCTGCCCACGGCGGCAAGGACATCCCCGTAGGGCCGTCCGAGGGCCTGTACCAGTTCTTCCACTCCGATGCCTCGCTGCCGGTAGATAGCCAGCACTACCGGAATAAGGGGCGATGAGGCCGAATACTTCCGCACAAGGGCGTGGCGGAGCCGCTCTTCCGGGCTGTCTCCGGCTTGGTCGGTGACCCAGGAACCGCCGGCGGCCCGGTGCCTGCGGGACCCGCCCATGCCCAGGGCGTCCACCAAGTCTTCCGCGGAAGTGACAATCTGAGCCATCTGCGTACGGATGAGGGAATTGCAGCCCGCGCTTCGGATGTCTTCCAGCCGACCGGGAACGGCAAACACGTCCCGGTTGTATTCTACGGCATATTTGGCCGTCATCAGCGAACCGCCCTTGGTTTTGGACTCCACCACCACCACGGCCTGCACCAAAGCGGCGATAATCCGGTTGCGCCGCATGAAATTAAGCGCCACCGGGGCCGTATCCATGGGGTAGTCCGTGACAAGGGCTCCGCCGGGGCACCGGACCATATCCATGGCTAAGCGTTCGTGTTGATAGGGATACACCTTCTCGATGCCGGTGGCCATGACGCCGATGGTGGGGAGCCCGCACTCCAGGGCGGTGCGGTGCGCCACGCCGTCGGCCCCCAGGGCCAGGCCGCTCACGATGACCGGCTGCGCCCGGGTTTCGGAGAGGGCTTTCACCAGTTTCTCGCACCAGGCCTTGCCGTAAGGGCTCAAGTCCCGGGTGCCCACAAAGGCCACCATCGGCCGCATCTCAAAGATTTCGGAAGGGCTGGAAGTTCCGTTCAGGTACAGCCCCAAGGGCGGGGCCGGGCACTCCCTCAGGGCCGATGGATAATCCTCATCGGCCAGAGAGAGGAAGCGGAAGCCGCCGCGTTGCACCCGCTCCAGCTCCTTCTGCGCCCACTCCAATTCGGAAGGGACCAGGCGGCTCAGCAGTTCGGGATGCCGCGTCCCCTCCGTGAAGGAGCCGTCAAAAAGGGCGAGGGCGCTGCCGCCGGCCTGCGCCAGCAGTTCCACGGCCAAGGCGGGATGATAACCGAAAATTCTGTTCAGGGCGCACAGCGCCAGGGTTTCGT
>CADBHY010000007.1 GCA_902794615.1 uncultured Bacteroidia bacterium | reverse complement strand
CATCTGCGGCCTGGCTTGCATCTGCGGCCTGGCTTACATCTGCGGCCTGGCTTGCACCTGCTGTCTGGCTTGCATCTGCGGCCTGGCTGAGGTCCACATCATCTTCGACCACGATAAGTCTTGCTCCCTTGGCTGCAGCTTCCGCTGCAAATGTATGGCCATCGAAAGATGCGCCCTTTAAGCATACAAAGGCGCAGCCATCAGTAATCTTACGGGAATCGTATACCAGTTCTGTGATTTCACCCTCTAATTTACCCTGAAGGAGGTTACCGGGTACTTTTCTTAATAACTCATTAATATTCTTCATTTATTATCTGTCCTTATGAATATATGCTGTATTTCTAAACTTATCAAAAGAGAAAAATCTTAATTAGTATACCGCAAAAATCAGGCAAAATGTGTATGAAAAGAAATCCCATCCAGGTCGCCTGCCTATCCTTGAAAAGACTGCATCCGTCATGTAATATGTTTGCAGTTGAACAAAGATTTAGGAGGCACTCATGCGTCATTTAATGAACCCTCTGGACTTCACGGTCGAAGAGCTTGATGAGCTCATGAATCTCGCCCATGATATCCAGGAAAATCCTGAAAAATACGCTCACACCTGTGACGGTAAGAAGCTCGCTACTCTTTTCTACGAGCCTAGTACCCGAACCAGGCTGAGTTTTGAAGCCGCTATGATGAATCTCGGCGGCAAATGTCTGGGTTTTGCCAGCGCAGACTCCTCTTCTGCCTCTAAGGGCGAAAGTGTAGCAGATACCATCCGTGTTATCTCCTGCTATGCTGATATCGCAGCTATGCGCCACCCTAAGGAAGGTGCTCCTCTGGTTGCTTCTGAATTCAGTAAGATCCCTGTCATCAATGCCGGCGATGGTGGTCACCAGCATCCTACACAGACTCTTGCAGATCTCTACACCATTCGTATGCTGAATGGTTCCTTCGATAACATTACCATCGGCCTCTGTGGCGACCTTAAGTTCGGTCGTACCGTTCATTCCCTGATCGAGGCCCTGGCAAGATACAAGAATGTAAAATTCATTCTCATCTCACCCAAAGAACTCCGTGTTCCTACCTACATCAGAGAAGATGTCCTGAAGAAGAATAACCTTTTTGGAGAGGCCCGCACCTTCTTCAACCTCTTCTGGGGCATCACCGCCGGCGTGGAGGTGAGTGAACTGCTGCGCATCGAGATGGGCTTTGACTTCGGCTTCCTGAACCAGTCCCGCACTGAGGGTTACAAGGTGAGCCGCAATTTCCTGCACTTTGGCGTAGGCTACCTGTTTTAATGAAAAAGCACCTCGCCGTCGCGGCGAGGTGCTTTTGAACAACAATAAAAGGATCTGATATTACCTATAAACTATATGGCTAAATTTCTTTTGCAAAGGTAGCGCGTATGGTCATGGTGGTCAATCCCTAAAAGTTGGTATTTTATAACTTAATCGATATGAAGAAATTATTCGCAAGCGCCGCTGTCGTTGCTGCGCTGCTTCTGGCCGCTACGGAGGCCAAGGCCCAGCTCTATGTGGGCGTGGGGTTCCTCAATTCTACGGAAATTACCCGCTACACCAATAACGACCCCAAGTTTACGGAAAACATGGGCGGCTTCTATGTGGGTGCCTCCTACAACTTCAATCTGGTGGGCGGCCTGGGTTTCGCACCCGGCTTCTATCTGGACGGCCTGTTCCAGACGGTCAACTACAAGGAGGATCCGCTTCACTACCAGAAGACCTTCGGTCCCGGCTTTTCCTTCAGCAATGGTATTTACCGTGAACTGGGCCTGAACATTCCGCTCAATCTCACCTACAAGTTCGAGATTAACGAGAACGTGAAGATTGCCATCTACGGCGGCGTGGTGGGACAGTTTGTCCCCCTGGCCCACACCACCTACCGTGAGGGTGTGATTACCCCCGTGGGCATTGTTGTGGGGCCCCGCGGCGGCCGTGTCTTCTACGCCACCAAGGGAGACACCTATAAATATGACCACCTGTGGTCCAGCAATGCGGACATGCGTCCGTTCAACATGTACGCCGGCGGCGGCGTGGCCGTCCAGCTGGGAGACATCCAGATTATGGTTGGCTACGACCACAGCCTCCTCAATGTGTCCCGCATCGAGGGTGAGCGCACCGGCCGTTCCCAAATCAAAGTGGGTGTGAACTTCACCATCGGAGAGGATTAATTCATAAATGTAATACAATGAAAAAACTTATTGCAAGCCTTTTTGCAGCAACCATGCTGTTTGCCGGCAGCCAGGCCTACGCCCAGGTGGTGGTAGGCGCCGGTTATCTCCACGTTATTGAGAATACCAAAGGAAACGACGGAAAAGCCATCGGAGATCCCGACCACATGAACGGTTTCTACCTGGGTGGCGGTTATAACTTCCATCTGGGAGAGCACTTCGGCTTTACTCCCGGATTGTATTTTCACATGCTCTTCCAGGGCAAGAATATGACCGACGGAGGAAATTTCGGCGGCATCATGGTTTCCGGCGCCGCCTCTTACCATTATACCGAGGTGGCTCTCAATATCCCGCTCAACTTTAATTTCAAGACTTCCATCGGCGATAACGTGAATTTCTTCGCCTATGCAGGTCCCACCATCCAGTATGGCGTGATGGCCCGTTCCACCGCCACGGCCGCGTTCTCCATCGCCGGTATCCGTCGCAGCGCCGGAGAGGCCTTCAACCACTATGGAAAAGACGGTGACGGAAAGCCGTTCAACATCCTTCTGGGCGGCGGTGTCGGTATCGGCGTCGGAGATATCAAGTTCAATGTGGGCTACGAGCACTCCCTGCTCAATATCTCCAAAATTGAAGGGCAGAAAATGGGCCGCCACTATATCAAGGCCGGCATACTCTTCTGCTTCTAATATCGGGAAAATTCGCAGCCGCAGAACAGCTGGTTGTAGAAGTTTTCTTCTTTGATAATTTGATTCCGGCGTTCTTGGAGCCCGCCCTTACGCCAGTTTTGGGCCCACCAGGTAACGCCGGAAACTTGTTCACAGGCCCATCGGCCCGCCTCGTCCACCTGGGATAGGTCTTTCCATCGGGAACTGGCCAGGGTGGTGGCCAAAACTTGAAATCCATTCTGGGAGGCATACTGCGCCGCCCGTAACAAACGCTGCTTGAAACACGCCAGGCAGCGTTTTCCGCGTTCCGGCTCCGTCTCCAGGCCCCGGGCGCAGAGCCGCCAGGCCTGGTGGTCATACACGTCGTCCACTATCTCGATGCCCCATTTGCGGGCATAGCGGAGGCATTCGTTCAGGCGGTGGTCATATTCTTCCCGCGGGAAAATGTTGGAGTTGGAATAGAAAATCACGGGCCGGATGCCGCGCTTCATCAGGCACTCCACAATGGCGCTGGAGCACGGGGCGCAGCATGCATGCAGGAGCACCTTATCGGCCCCTCCGGGCACCTCGATATGCAGGGACGTCGTCATCAGGAATACTTTCGGGGAAAGCGCAGGAGGATGGAGAGCAGGGCCACCACCCCCAGGACAAAGGGATAGTACAGGTGGCCGATGATGGCTATGGCCGACACCCCCGCCAGGCCGCTGGCCATGAGCATCTGCGCCCCGTAGGGAATGATGCCCTGCACCAGGCAGGAGAAGGTGTCCAGGATGGAGGCCGTCTTGCGCGAATCCAGGCCGAAGCGCTCGTTGATGTCCTTGGCCATCGGCCCCACGGTGATGATGGCAATGGTATTGTTGGCCGTACACAGGTTCACCAGGGACACCAGGGCGGCAATGGAGAGGGTGGCTGCCCGCCGGCCCTCGATGTGCCGTGTGATGCGGCTGGTGATAAAATCCAGCCCGCCGTTGTAGCGGATGACCTCCAGCATGCCGCCGGCCAGCAGGGACACAATGATGAGCTCTCCCATGGAGCCGATACCCCCTCCGATGGAGGACATCCAGCCCACGAAGTCAAAAGCGCCCGTACACCAGCCTATGATGCCGTTTACGCCAATGCCGATGGCCAGCACCGTCACCACGTTCACCCCCGCGAGCGCCAGGCCTATCACCAGCAGGTAGGGCAGCAGCCCAATCCACTGTACCGCTCCGGCCGACGGTGACGCCGTCACGGAAAGCCCCAGCACCACATACAGGATGGTGACCAGGATGGCCGCCGGTGCCGCAATCCACAGGTTTACGTGGAATTTGTCGCGCATGGAGCAGCCCTGGCTCTTGGTGGCCGCCACGGTGGTGTCCGAGATAAACGAAAGATTGTCTCCGAAAAAGGCGCCGCCCACGATGATGGCCGTCATGAAGGGGATGCCGATTCCCGCCTCGGCCGCAATGCCGGAGGCGATGGGTACCAGCGCCACGATGGTTCCCACAGAGGTACCGATGGCCATGGAAATGAAGCAGGACGCCAGGAACAAGCCCGCATACAGCAGGTTTCCGGGCAGTACCCGCAGCGTGGCGTTCACCGTGGCGTCAATGGCCCCGATGTCTTTGGCCGTGGCGGCAAAAGCCCCCGCCAGCACAAAAATCCAAATCATCAGCAGCACGTTCCTCTGGCCGGCCCCCGCAGAAAAGATGGCAATTTTGTCATCCGTCTTTTTTACGCTCCGCGTAATGATAAGGGCATAGGCCGATGCAATGATGAAGGCCGCCGCCACCGGCACCTTGTAGAAATCATGGGCCACGATGGAGCCGGTCAGATAGACCGCCAGGAAGACAAAAAGCGGGCTCAGGGCCAGCCAGCCGTTCATTTTGCTGGATGCTTGCGCGCGCCGCCGCACTTTCTCTGTGTGAATGGGCATGATTCCGGTTCGTTTTGGACAGGGCAAAGTTACGTTATTTTCGAAAAAATAACTAACTTTGTAGCTTATGAAAAACCCACGCGAGCGTAAAGGAATGAGTGCTGCCATGCACATGGCAGACCTCCTGGACGCCGACTATGCCCTCTTCGGGGTTTTCGGACGCATGGGGCTCCATCTGGGATTCGGAGAAAAAACGGTGGCAGAGGTGTGTGAAGAGGCGGGGGTGGACCCCGGCACCTTCCTCATGCTGTGCCGCATGTATGTGACGGAGGGGTATCGGCCCACCCGGGAAGAGCTTCAAAACGCCGACCTTACCGGCATCCTGGACTACCTCCGCAACTCCCACAGCTATTATACGGGCAGCGTGATTCCTTCCTTGGAGGAGGCCCTGTGCAAGATGGTGAGAGACTGCGACGAAAAGCAGAAAAACGTGCTCTGGCGCTTTTTCAACGAGTACAAGGAGGAGCTCATGGCCCACTTCCGCTACGAGGAGGAAACCGTCTTCCCCTATGTGGAAAAGATGCTCAATTCCGAGGACGGCAATCCCTTCACTATCGGCGAATATGAGGAAAACCACTCCAACGTGGAGGAAAAACTGGCCGACCTCAAAAACCTCATCATGATGTATTTCCCGCCCCGGGGAGACCGCCAGGAGGCCTACAGCGTCCTTTTCTACCTGTACTCCCTGGAAGTGGACCTGAGGAAGCACACCCACATCGAGGACGACATCCTGGTGCCCATGGTCATGCGCATGGAAGAGGTGGTGGCCGCCGCCCGCCCGGAAGGGGAAGAGCTGAGCGCCCGCGAGAAGGAAATCCTGGTGAGCGTGGCCAAGGGCATGCTCAACAAGGAAATTGCCGACCAGTACAATATCTCCATCTACACGGTGATAACCCACCGCAAGAACATCACCCGCAAGACCGGCATCAAGACGGTGGCCGGCCTTACCGTGTATGCCCTCTTGAACAACTTGATAGACATGAATTCAGTAGAATAACTATGGATTACAGCAAGTACGTCAAATTCTATCCGGACTTTCCCATCAAGGGAGTCAACTTTGTGGACATCATTCCCTTCCTTCAGGACAAGGCGCTGTTCCAGCACCTCTGTGACGACCTCACGGCCCTGTGCGACGCCCCCAACATTGCCGCCCCCGAGGCACGCGGTTTCCTGTTCGGCGCCGGCATGCTTTACGGGAACAACATCGTGAGGAACCTGATTCCCCTGCGCAAGAAAGGCAAGCTGCCCTTCAAGGAGGGAGACCTTATCCAGGTGGAAATCATGAAGGAGTACGGCCCGGACCACGTTTACTTCCGCAAGTCGGACCTGGCGGCCTCCCAACCCTCCGGAGACACCATCGAAATAACCTTCTTTGACGATATCCTGGCCACCGGCGGCACGGCCCGCGGCCTGGCCCTGGGCCTCAATGCCCAGACGGTACATATTGGCGGAAAAAGCTACAATGTGAAGGTGAAGGACTTTGTGTTCCTGGTAGAGATTGACGACCTTCCCGGCCGCTCCCGCCTGGAAGACATCGCCCCCGTCAAATCCGTCATTCATGTAAAAGAATCCGAATCATGAGCCTCCAAGACAGAATAATCGCGGACGGAATCACCTTTGACGACGTCCTGCTGGTTCCCGCTTATTCCCAGGTCCTTCCCCGGGAAGTCTCCCTGCGGGGCCGGTTCTCCAAGCACATCTATCTGGATTCGCCCTTTGCATCGGCCGCCATGGACACGGTGACGGAAGCCCCCATGGCGCTGGCGATGGCCTTCGCGGGCGGCATCGGCGTCATTCATAAGAACATGGGAATCGAGGCCCAGGCCGCCCAGGTGGCCCGGGTAAAGGCCGATGGCGGCGCCCGCGTGGCTGCCGGCGTGGGCATCACGCCCGACGCCCTGGACCGCGTGAAGGCCCTGGCTGCCGCCGGCGTGGACGCCGTGGTGCTGGATTCCGCCCACGGGCATTCCAAAGGCGTAATGGATACCCTGAAGGCCATCAAGGCCGCCTTCCCGGAGCTGGACGTGGTGGTGGGCAATATCGCCACCCCCGAGGCCGCCCGTGACCTTATTGCCGCCGGTGCAGACGGGCTCAAGGTGGGAATCGGCCCCGGCTCCATCTGCACTACGCGCATTGTGGCCGGTGTGGGCGTGCCCCAGCTCACCGCCATCGCCGCCGTGGCCTCCGTGGCCGGTGAGAGCGTTCCCGTCATTGCCGACGGCGGACTCCGCTATTCCGGAGACGTGGTGAAGGCCCTGGCCGCCGGCGCCCACTGCGTCATGTGCGGCAGCATGTTCGCCGGTACGGACGAAGCCCCCGGCGAGGTGGTGGAAGTGGACGGCGTCCGGATGAAAGGCTACCGCGGCATGGGCTCCATCGACGCCATGCAGGCCGGAAGCGCCGACCGCTATTTCCAGAAAGACGCCAAGAAGCTGGTGCCCGAAGGCGTGGTGGCCCGCGTGGCCTGCAAGGGCCCCGTGGCCGATGTCCTGTTCCAGTTGGAAGGCGGCCTTCGTTCCGGCATGGGCTACTGCGGTGCGGCCGACCTCACCGCCCTCCACAGCGCCCGTTTCATCAAGATAAGCCCTGCCACCGTGCAGGAAAACCATCCGCACGACGTGACCATTGCCAAAAAAGCACCGAATTACTAGAAGAACAGCAACTCCCGGTATTTGGGAAGCGGCCACAGGGCGTCGTCCACCAGCATTTCCAGGTTGTCGGCACTCTCGCGTACTTTTTCCATCAGGGTTTTGACCTCCGTTGAGTAGGCGTAAGCTCGTTCCGGCATGTTCTCCATGCGGTTGGCTTTTTTGCGGGTCTCCACCAGGGTTTTGACATCGGCGGACAGGGCATTGATGAATCCGGCAATTTTTCGGCAGGTCTCAATGTCGGCCTCACAAAGGTGGAGGTACTCCTCACCAAAGATTTCCTTGCTTCCCTGGATGTTTCTGATAAGGACGTTCTGGTAGGTGACGGCAGCCGGAATCACGTGATTGAGGCAGACATCTCCCAGCACGCGGGCTTCAATCTGCATCTTTTTCACGTAGGTTTCTTCCTGGACCTCTACGCGGGCCTCAATTTCGCTGGGGGTAAGGACACCCGTATGGGAGAAAAGCTCCACGGATTTTTCCTTACGGAAGGTTTGGAAAGCCAGGGGCACGTTGGTGACGGGAGAAAGGCCTCTGCGGACGGCTTCCCGCTGCCATTCCTGACTATAACCGTTTCCTTCGAACATCACCGGGGCTGCTTCTTCCAGAAAGGCGCGGATGACGGCCAGCAGGGCTTTGTCCTTGGCCTCTCCTCGTGCAAGCTTCTCTTCTACGCGGGCCTGGAAATCTTTGAGACTTTCCGCCACGGCAGCATTGAGCACATAAGTGCTGGCTGCGGCATTGGCCGATGCCCCAACGGCCCGGAATTCGAAACGGTTGCCCGTGAAGGCAAAAGGAGAGGTGCGGTTGCGGTCTGTATTGTCCGGAATGATTTCCGGAAGGGAGCCCATCAGGTCGATGCTCTTTTTGACGGCCGCCTCTTGGGCAAGACCTTCCGGCTGAAGCAGGCTCTGGAACACATGCGTAAGAGTAGAGCCGGAGAAGACGGACATCACTGCCGGCGGGGCCTCATGACCACCCAGGCGATAGGAATTGCTCAGCGAGCAGACGGAGGCCATGAGGAGGTCCTGGTGCCGGCATACGCCTTTTACTACCGCAACATAGAAGGACAGGAAGCGAAGGTTCTTTTCCGGTGTTTTTCCCGGAGAGAGCAGGTTTACGCCTGTGTCTGTCTGCATGGACCAGTTACAGTGTTTTCCACTTCCGTTCACCCCTTGGAAGGGTTTCTCGTGGAAAACGACTTTTAAATGGTGCTTTTCCGCCACCTTCTGCATCACAATCATCAGCAGCATGTTCTGGTCAATGGCCGTGGTGATTTCGGAAAAGACAGGGGCACACTCGAACTGGCCCGGAGCCACTTCGTTGTGGCGGGTCTGCAGGGGAATGCCCAGCTTGAAAGCCTGCGTTTCAAAGTCTTTCATAAAGGCCGCAACCCGAGACGGAATGGCCCCGAAGTAATGGTCGGACAGTTGCTGGTCTTTGGCCGATGTATGGCCTATCACAGTGCGGTTGCACAGCTGCAAATCCGGTCGGGCGTTATAGAGGGCCTCGTCCACCAGGAAATACTCCTGCTCCAGGCCCACGTTCACCCGCACATGCCGGACATCCGGCTCGAAGAGACGGGCAACGGCCGTGGCGGCATCGTCCAGGGCCTGGATAGACCTCAGGTTAGGCACCTTCATGTCCAAGGCCTCCCCGGTATAAGAGACAAACACCGAGGGGATGCAGAGTGTCTCATCCAGTATAAAAGCGGGGGAATGGGGATCCCAGGCCGAATATCCCCTCGCTTCGAAGGTGTTCCGCAGCCCTCCGTTGGGAAAACTGGACGCATCCGGCTCCTGTTGTACCAGGGCGTTTCCCTTGAAGCTTTCCATGGCGGCTCCGTCTTCCAGGGACAAGAACGCCTCATGCTTCTCTGCCGTGGAACCGGTGAGGGGTTGGAAAAGATGGGTATAATGGGTGGCTCCCCGCTCCGTGGCCCAGGACTTCATGCCGGAGGCAATCTCATCGGCCAGAGACCGGTCGATTTTCTCCCCGGTCTTGCGCGCCGTCAAAACGGCCTCATAGGCCTGTGCAGACATGTATTCCCGCATAACTTCCGGAGAAAATACATTTTGCCCGAAATATGTGGAAACGGGACCAGCTTCTTCAAAATATCTCTTTGCCTCATGGGCCGCTGCGGCTTGAAGCGCTTTTTCTCTGAAACTTGCCATATCATCAACTTTTTTTATTACTCTTATGGTTCAATGCCGCTTTGACAAAGTGAACAAAAATGGGTTGAGGGTGCTCCGGCGTACTCTTCAGTTCCGGGTGGAACTGAGTGGCGATAAAAAAGGGATGCTCCGGAATCTCAACAATCTCTGCCAGGCGACTTTGGGGATTGATTCCACTCACGTGGAGGCCTGCCGCCTGCAATTCGTCGGCATAAAGGTTATTAAGTTCATAACGGTGCCGGTGCCGCTCGGAAATCATTTGCCTGCCGTATATCTGAGAGGCTAGCGTTCCCTTTTGCACCTTGCAGGGATAAGCCCCCAGGCGCATGGTCCCTCCTTTCCGGGTGGTTTTTTTCTGCTCCTCCATCAAGTCTATTACCGGGTGCTTGGTGTCCGGTTTTTCTTCGGTGGAGGCGGCGTCGGCCCAGCCCAAGACGTTTCTGGAAAATTCCACCACGGCCATTTGCATCCCCAGACAAATGCCAAAGAAGGGGATTTTGTTTTCCCTGGCGTGGCGGACGGCACAGATTTTCCCTTCCAGACCGCGGGCGCCAAAGCCCGGGGCCACCAGAATACCATCCGCGCGGGAGAGTTTTTCAGAAACATTTTCGGGGGTAATGTGGTCGGCCTGAACCGTGATAACATTCACCTTGCAGCAGTTGGCTGCTCCGGCATGGACAAAACTCTCTTGAATGCTCTTGTAGGCATCTTGAAGCTCTACATATTTTCCAACAAGGGCTATGTTTACTTCCGACTCCGGATGTGCCAGCTTTTCCAGAAAACTTTTCAGTTTGCTCAAATCCGGCACCGGGAGGTCCGGAATTTCCAATTTATTCACAACCATCTCATCCAAGTGCTCCGCTTCCATATTAAACGGGACCTGGTAAATGCTCCAGGCATCCATGGACTGGATGACGTGGCCGGGCTTTACATTGCAGAAAAGGGCAATCTTGCGCCGGAGTTCCGGCGTCAGCTCTTTTTCAGTACGGCAGACGATGATGTCCGGATGGACTCCTTGTGACTGCAATTCCTGCACGGAGTGCTGTGTGGGCTTGGTTTTGAGCTCTTTTGCCGCCTTCAAATAAGGAATGAGGGTAAGATGGATGCTTAGGAAATCTTCTTCCGGCATCTCCCACTGCAATTGACGCATGGCCTCCACAAATGGCTGGCTTTCCATGTCGCCCACGGTGCCACCCACTTCCGTGATGATGACGTCGTAGTCTCCGGTTTGGCCCAGAAGAAGCATTCTGCGTTTGATTTCATCCGTAATATGGGGGACAATCTGGACCGTTTTTCCCAAATACGCGCCTTCCCTTTCTTTTGTAATGACGGTGTTGTAGATTCTGCCGGTGGTAACGTTGTTGGCCTGCGAGGTATATACCCCCAGAAAGCGTTCATAATGCCCCAGGTCCAAGTCCGTTTCTGCCCCGTCCTCCGTCACATAGCATTCCCCGTGTTCGTAGGGGTTCAACGTTCCAGGGTCTATGTTCAGATAAGGGTCGAATTTTTGGATGGTGACGCGGAGGCCTCTTGCCTGAAGAAGTTTGGCCAGGGAGGCCGCGATAATCCCTTTTCCCAGAGAGGAGGCCACTCCTCCCGTAACGAAAATATACTTGGTGTTCATAGCCCGATATTTATATACCGGGGTTCAAAGATAGAGATTTTCTCGAAAATAATTCGTAAATTGCAAGATATTTTTGAAGGCAATGGACAAAATCCTCATTTTAGACTTTGGTTCCCAGGTTACGCAGCTCATCGGACGTCGCCTGAGGGAACTGAATGTTTTCTGCGAAATTTATCCCTACAACAAGGTGCCCGCCATAGATGCTTCGGTAAAAGGTGTTATCCTTTCCGGAAGCCCCTGCTCCGTGCGGGATGCCAATGCCCCCCAGGCCGATTTAAGCGCCTTCCGGGGCCGCCTTCCGCTGCTTGGTATCTGCTATGGAGCCCAGTACCTCTCATATATCGGTGGCGGAAAGGTGGAAGCCTCCGACACCCGGGAGTACGGCCGCGCCATTCTTACGGTGACGGCGGAATCCCCGCTCTTGAAAGGCGTGAGCCGCCAGACTCAGGTTTGGATGTCCCATGGAGACAGCATATCGGCCCTTCCAAAGGGCGCGCAGGTCATTGCTTCTACGGCGGATGTTGTAAACGCCGCTTTTCAGTTCGCGGACGAACCCACGTATGCCGTGCAGTTCCACCCCGAAGTGTTCCATACCTCAGAAGGCTCCCGCATGTTGGAGAATTTCGCCCTGGGCATCTGCGGGTGCAAAGGAGATTGGACGCCGGATTCCTTCATTGATACAACCGTGGAGGATCTTCGGCGGCAAATCGGCACGGAAAAAGTCATTCTGGGCTTGAGTGGCGGCGTAGATTCCACCGTGGCTGGCGTTCTGCTGCACAAGGCCATCGGAGACCAGCTCACCTGCATCTTCGTGAACAACGGCCTTCTCAGGAAAAACGAATTCGAGGGAGTGCTGGCCTCCTACAAGGATATGGGCCTGAATGTCATCGGGGCCGATGCCTCCGCGGCTTTCCTTGAGGCTCTCAAGGGCGTGACGGAGCCGGAGGCCAAGCGCAAGATTATCGGTCGGCTGTTTGTGGAGACCTTTGATTCCTATGCCAAAAAGATAGAAAACGCCCGCTGGCTGGCCCAAGGGACCATTTATCCGGATGTTATTGAGAGCGCCGGCATCCCCGGCATCGCCTCCAAAATCAAGAGTCACCATAATGTGGGCGGCTTGCCGGAGGAGATGAACCTCAAAATTGTGGAACCGCTCAGGATGCTATTCAAGGATGAAGTTCGCCGCGTAGGCCGTGCCCTTGGCATCAAGGAGGAGCTGGTAAGCCGCCATCCTTTTCCGGGCCCGTCGCTGGCCATCCGCATTATCGGAGAAGTCACCGAAGAAAAGCTCTCTGTACTACGGGAGGCCGATGACATTTTCATTCGCGGCCTCCGCGCCTACGACTGTTCAGGCATGGATTTCCCTTCCGCTTCAGACCCTCGCGTGAAGGCCGCCAACCTCTACGATGCCATCTGGCAGGCCGGCGTGATTCTGCTGCCGATAAAGAGCGTTGGCGTAATGGGAGATGAACGCACATATGAGAATCCGGTAGCCCTCCGTGCCGTGGTGTCCACGGATGCCATGACGGCCGACTGGTTCCCCTTTCCTTACGATTTCCTGCGGGACGTGTCCAATGAGATTATCCGGAAGGTCCGCGGCGTGAACCGGGTAGTTTACGACATCTCCTCCAAACCCCCGGCAACCATCGAGTGGGAATAGGCGCTAAAATGCGTAAATGATAATGTAGAACAGCATTACGGCGCTGCAAATGAGCTTGATGCCGGTGCCGAACATAAAGCCCAGGAAGGCGCCCAAGGCCGATTTCACAGATTTCTCCGGGGGCATCTGCGCAAATACCAGCTCTCCGACGAGCGCTCCCAGAAGCGAACCCAGAATCATGCCTATGGGAGGAAGGATGAGCCCGACAAACAGGCCGATCATGGCCCCCCAGCTGCCGTATTTGCTCCCGCCTGTGAGTTTGGTGAACCAGGCCGGTACAATATAGTCCAGCACGCTCACTGCAATCACGATTCCCAGCCAGACCAGGAGGAAGGTGGTGCTCATGGGCTCTCCGGCCCCGTTGGTGCCGCTTCCCCAGATATACAGGCACAGCAGGCCCACCCAGCCCAGGGGAGGCCCGGGCAGGGCCGGAGCTACGGAGCCGATGATTCCAAGCACGCCCAGGATGATGGCGGCGATGGCCACAAAAGTTTCCATGCTACAAAAAATTTGTTTATCTTTGAGGAAACAAAAGCCATACCATAATGTTTTCAAAAGACGTATATATCCGCCGCCGCCAGACCCTCCTGGCCAAAATGAAAGAAGCCGGACAGTCCGGCCTTATCCTTTTTGTGGGAAACGCCGAGGCGCCGGCACAGTACAAGGACAACTGCTATAAATGGCGTCAGGACAGCTCCTGGCTCTATTTTATGGGCCTGGACGAACCCCTGATGGCCGCCATTCTGGATATCGACTCCGGCAGCGAGACTCTTTTTGCCGATGATGTGGAAATTGACGACATCATCTGGATGGGGCCGCAACCGTCGGTCCGCTCCAAGGCCGATGCCGTGGGCATCGCCCATACGGCTCCCTACGGGGCGCTGGGGCAGGCGATTGCACTGGCCCGCAAATCGGCCCGGAAGATTCATTTCCTGCCGCCGTCCCGCTATTACAATACCCTCAAACTCATGGAACTGCTGGGCTGTCAGCAGACGGGAAAGGAGGCGTCCGAGGCGTTGGTGAAGGCGGTCATTTCCATGCGGCTTATCAAAGAAGACATTGAGATAGAGGCTATTGACGCCGCCTGCGCCCTGGGCTACGAGATGCACTCCGTGGCCCGGGATAGCATTGCCATCGGCCTGGTAGAGCAGGAGATTGTGGGCAAGATGGAAGGCGTGGCGCTGGCCAAGGGCTGGGGCGTCTCTTTCCCCACCATTCTCACCCAGCACGGGGAAACGCTTCACAATCACGGACATGCCGCGGTCATAGAGCCCGGCAGGCTGATGGTCATCGACGCCGGCGTGGAGAGCAACGAACACTATGCCTCGGACTTCACCCGCACCTATCCCACTTCCGGCAAGTTCACCGCCAGGCAGCGGGAGATTTACCAGCTTGTGTACGACTGCAACGAACTGGCCTTTAGTCTTACGCGCCCCGGTATCACCTACCGGGAGGTGCATCTGGCCACGGCCCGCAAGATGCTGGAGGGCCTCCAGGCCCTGGGTATCGTGAAGGGAGACCTGGACGAGATGGTGGCGGAAGGCATTGCGGGCCTGTTCCAACCCCACGGCCTGGGCCACAACATGGGCTTGGACGTACACGACATGGAAGACCTGGGAGAAAACCTGGTGGGCTATGACCCCGACCAGACCCGCGCCACCCAGCTGGGCCTGCGTTCCCTGCGCATGGCCCGCCGCCTGGTCCCCGGCCACGTGATTACGGACGAGCCCGGCATCTACTTTATCCCGGCCCTCATAGAGAAGTTCAAGAAGGAAGGCCTGGGCAAGGACTTTGTGAACTACGCCAAGCTGGAAAGTTACTACGACTTTGGCGGCATCCGCATAGAGGATGACGTCTTGGTAACGGCCGATGGCGCCCGCCGCCTGGGTCCCCGCCGCCTTCCCGCCAGCCCGGACGAGGTGGAAGCCGCCATGGCCCGCTGATTCCGGCCTTGGCAACCAAGCCGCTGACTGTCATTGATTTGCGCAACATTCCTCGTTCAAATTTTGAACGAGGAATGTTATATAAGTGACTGTGGGAGAGTGAGTTAGTTATCAAAGTGTTTGGGGTTATTTTGTGGCATTAGGGAATGTGGCGGGTTTTTGCTAAATTTGCAGACTATTATAGTTTGCGCTATGTCCAGTCATATTAAAGACATAAACCTGTGGGAAAGCGGAGAGCTCAAACTGAGCTGGGTGCGTGCCCACATGCCCCTTCTGGACGGCATTCAGAAGGACTTTAGGGGAACGCAGCCCTTCAAGGGCCTCAAGGTGGCCCTGAGCGTGCATCTGGAGGCCAAGACGGCCCACCTCTGCGAGGTTTTGGCAGCCGGCGGGGCCACCATGTATATCACCGGTTCCAATCCGCTGAGCACCCAGGACGACGTGGCCGCCGCGCTGGCGCACCAGGGGCTCCATGTCTTTGCCATCCACGGCTGCAACGAGCAGGAGTATTTCGAGGATATCCGCCGCGTCCTGGAGGCGGGCCCCAATATTATCATTGACGACGGGGGAGACCTGGTGACCACCCTGCACAGGGAGTTCCCGGAGCTCATACCCGGCGTGATTGGCGGCTGCGAAGAAACCACCACCGGCATCCTGCGCCTCAAGGCCATGGACGCGGCCGGGGCCCTGCAGTTCCCCATGATGCTGGTGAACGACGCCGACTGCAAACACCTGTTTGACAACCGCTACGGCACGGGCCAGAGCGTGTGGGACGGCATCAACCGCACCACCAACCTCATTGTGGCCGGAAAGAACGTGGTGGTGGCCGGATACGGCTGGTGCGGCAAGGGCGTTGCCATGCGGGCCAAGGGCCTGGGGGCCGAGGTGATTGTGACGGAGGTGGATCCCATCAAGGCCATGGAGGCCGTGATGGACGGCTTCAAGGTGATGACCATGGCCGAGGCCGCCTCCCTGGGAGATTTCTTCATCACCGTTACCGGCTGCGAGAATGTTATCGGCCCGGAGCATTTCGTCAAGATGAAGGACGGGGCCATCTGTTGCAACGCCGGTCACTTTGACGTAGAGGTGGCTGTGGCGCGGCTCAAGGCCATGTCGGTTTCCCATCGGCCCGCCCGCGCCAATATCGAGGCCTATACCTTGGAAAGCGGGAAAACCATTTATATCCTGGCAGAAGGCCGATTGGTGAACCTGGCGGCCGGAGACGGCCATCCCGCCGAGATTATGGACATGTCCTTCGCCATCCAGGCGCTCAGCGCCAAGTACCTGGTGGACAACAAAGGCAAGCTGACGCAGAAACTTAACAATGTGCCTGCGGCCGTGGACCGGGAAGTCGCCCGCCGGAAACTCTCCGACTGGGGTATCCGGATAGACAGCCTTACCCCGGAGCAGCACAAATACATATACGGATAACGAATGGCATTGATACCTATTTACTGGTGGAACAAGGAAGTCCACAGTTTTAAGATTTCCCAGGACAGCTTCCGCAAGCAGCCCTGGGCCAACGGCGTCATTCTGCTGGGCTGCGTGGCCATTGCCATGCTGCTCGCAAACCTGCCGTTTACCAAAGAGATTTACCACAATTTCCTGCACACGGAGTTCACCATGCACATAGCGTCTCCGGACGGCGCGGTGGACTGGGTGTTCCCCAAGGGAATGACCATGGAGAAGTTCATCAACGACATTCTGATGGTGGTGTTCTTCTTTACCGTGGGCCTGGAAATCAAGCGGGAAATGGTGTGCGGTGAGCTTTCTTCCTTCAAGAAGGCCATCCTGCCGGTGATTGCCGCCTTTGGCGGCGTGCTTATGCCGGCCCTTATTTACACCGTTGTGAACCACGGAACGCTGGCGTCTTCCGGCTGGGGCATCCCCACCGCCACGGACATTGCCTTTGCGGTGGGCATCCTCTCCATCCTGGGAGACCGGGTTCCCATTTCCCTGAAGGTGTTCCTTACGGCCCTGGCCATAGCGGACGACCTTATCGCCATCCTGGTGGTGGCCCTCTTCTACGGCGGCACCATCAACCTGCCCCTGCTGGGCATCGCCATTGTGGTGGTTTTGTTCGTGGCCATGATGAAGCGCCTGGGAGAGAAGCGGATAGGCTTCTACATGGTGCCGGCCATCTTGGTATGGTTCCTCTTCTATTACAGCGGCATCCACGCCACCATGACGGGCGTGGTGATGGCCCTTCTCATTCCCATGGAGGCCCGCTACAACAAGGCCAAGTTCCACCGCCGGGCCAAAATCCTCTACGACGGCCTCTTGGAATCCGAGCAGGTCCAGACCGCGGAAGACTTCCCCAACGGCCCGCAGCGCTATTACCTGCGCCGCCTGAGCAGCCTCACCAAGAAGACCATCCCGCCGTCTTACCGGCTGGAGCATAAGCTCAACCCCATCGTGAACTTTGCCATCATGCCCATCTTCGCCCTGGCCAATGCCGGTGTGGAAATTACGGACCTGTCTTATTTCAACGTGTTCAAGGGCATAGACCCCTCGCTGGGCAGCGTGGGGCTGGGTATTTTCCTGGGCCTGCTTTTGGGCAAGCCCCTGGGCATTACCCTGGCCTCCTGGGCCGCCATCCGCTTCAAGGTGGGCGCCATGCCCTCCAAGGCCAGTTGGCCCATGCTTTTTGCCGTGGCCTGCCTGGGCGGTATCGGCTTTACCATGAGCATCTTCGTGGATACGCTTTCCTTTGCCGGGGAGGGGATTGACCCGGTCGTAACGCAGCATCTGAGGGATGCCGGCAAGATAGCCATCCTGCTGGGCTCCCTGGCTTCCGGCCTGCTGGGCTCGCTGCTCATCACCATCGTCGCAAAACTAAAGAAATAATGGGACTTTTGAACGGAAAAACCGCCCTCATTACGGGCGCGGCGCGCGGGATTGGCAAGGCCATCGCGCTAAAATTCGCTTCCGAAGGGGCCGATGTGGCCTTTACGGACCTGGAAATCAACGAGGCTGCCCTCCAGACCGTCCGGGAGCTGGAAGCCTTCGGCCACAAGGTGAAGGCCTACGCCTCCAATGCGGCCGATTTTGAAGCCACCCAGCAGGTGGTGGCCCAGGTGACGGCCGACTTCGGCCGCATCGACATTCTGGTCAATAACGCCGGCATCACCAAGGACGGCCTGGTGATGCGCATGAGCGAGCAGCAGTGGGACGCCGTGATTGCCGTGAACATGAAATCGGCCTTTAACTTCCTGCATGCCGTGGTGCCCGTGATGGCCCGTCAGCGCAGCGGAAGCATTATCAACATGGCCTCCATCGCCGGACAGACGGGAAATCCCGGGCAGGTGAACTATGCGGCTTCCAAGGCCGGCCTCATTGCCATGGCCAAGTCTGTGGCCAAGGAGATGGGCTCGCGCGGCATCCGGGCCAACGCCATCGCCCCCGGCTACGTGATTACGGAAATGACCGAAGGGCTGCCGCAGGCCGTGAAAGATGAATTTGTCAAACTGATTCCGCTGGGACGCGGTGCCACCGTCGAGGAGATTGCCAATACGGCCCTGTATCTGGGCTCCGACCTCTCCTCCTATGTCTCCGGCCAGGTAATTGCCGTCAACGGCGGAATGTATTGTTAAGTTATGAGGAAGATTCTGTTTGTCCTCTTGTTGCTGGGTTTCCTGAGCCCCCTGAAGGCCCAGGAGACATATCTTTTTGCCCACAGGGACACCTGTGACCTGTATTTGGACATCTTCCGTCCGGCCGATGGTGCGCCCACCACTTTCCAGGGGCGTCAGAAGCCGGTGATTCTGCATGTTTTCGGCGGCGGTTTCGTGAAGGGCGAACGCAGTGATTCCTTCGTCCGTCCCTGGGCCGATATTCTGAACAAAGACGGCTACACGGTGGTTACCGTGGATTATCGCTTAGGCATGAAAGGCTACAAGATGGGCCGCGGCCTGTCCGGCCTCATGAAGGCCGCAAAGCGCTTCGAGCTTTCGCAGGAGTTGGGCAAGGAGGACGTTTTCGCCGCCATCCGCTTCCTGGCCGACAATCCGCAGCTGGGCGTGCCGGTTGACAACCTGGTGCTGGCGGGAAGCTCTGCCGGGGCCATCATTACGCTGGCATCGGCCTTTGCCCTGGCCAACGGAAAGGCCGACGGGCTCCCGGAAGGTTTTACCCTCAAGGGCGCCATGTCCTTTGCCGGCGCCATCATCAGCAACAGCGGCTCTCCGCAGTTCAAGACGGCGCCCTGCCCTGTCCTTCTGATGCACGGAACGGCCGACGGCGCCGTGGTTTACAACAAGCTGGCCTTCTTCGGGAAGGGCATCTGGGGCAGCAGCTACCTGGTGCGGCAGTTCAAGCGGAAGGGCTATGACAATTACTGCATCTACCGTTTCAAGGACCGCTCGCACGACGTGGCGGTGTATCACCAGGTGCTCTGGCCTTTGGAAAAACAGTTCCTGGAAGAGAACGTGATTCTGGGCCACAAGCGCACCGTGGATGCCTTGGTGGATGACGACTCCCTGCCCAGCTGGGGCAACATTTCCCTGAAGGATATTTACTAATTACTGTAATATGGAAAACGTAGATTTGGAAATCTGGTGGTCCTCCCTTCCTATCAGCGAGAAGGAGCGTATCGCCCTCAAAGGCATCCGCAAAGCCGGCGGAGCCGACGAGTCCCAGGCGCAGTACCCGGCCTGCACGGCCTGGTGGAACGCCTTGGAAGAAGAGCGTAAGCTCTTCATTTACAAGCACTGTGTGGCATCTCATGGTGATGAAATGAAGGAGTGGAGGGAAGAAAACCCCTACGGAGACTAATCCCTTCCCATGTGGAGGGAACTCACAGACCTGCTGTTGCCGCGCACCTGCCTGGTGTGCGGCGCTCCCTTGGGTGCGCAGGAAGTGCATCTTTGTCTTTCCTGTGAGGCCCATCTGCCCCTGACCTATTATTGGGAGCGGCCCCACAACCCCATGGCCGACGAGTTCAACGCCGTGCTGGAGCGGCATCGGCTCCCCGGCGAGACGCTGGAATATGCCTACGCCGCCGGCCTGCTCTTCTACCACCACCAGAACCCCTACAAGCGCATTCCCCAGGCCGTGAAGTATGGCCGGAATGCGGCTGCCGGGCGATATTTCGCCTCCCACCTGGGCCGATATCTGGCTGCCGCCCCCCATTTTGCCGATGTGGATGCGGTGATTCCCGTGCCCCTGCACTGGCTCCGGCGCTTCCGCCGGGGATACAACCAGGCGGCGGTGCTCTCATCGGCCCTGGCCGATGCGTTGGGCGTGCCGGTTTTCACCGACGCGCTGGTGCGCCGCCGACGTACCCGCTCGCAGACATCGCTGTCGGCCGAGGAGCGTCTGAAGAATGTTTCGGGCGTGTTTTCTCTGCGCCGGGTGCCCCCGACCCGCCACATTCTCCTGGTGGACGATACCTTCACCACCGGCGCCACCCTGGCCGCCTGCCACCGGGCCCTCCGCCTGTCCCTGGACCCTTCCGTCCGCATCTCCGTTGCCACCCTGGCCGTAGTGGAAGCGTAGGGGGCGGCAGCTAAGTTGCTGAAGCTCATGGACTTGTACTACATTCCTCGTTCGTTTTTTGAACGAGGAATAGTGTATAAGCGGCTGTGGCAGAGGCGTTTAGTTGCCAAGCTGTTGCATTATAGGAGGGAAAAGTGTAATTTTGCAGGGATGGAACTGTTTTACACCAACGATATTGATGCGGCTTCGTGCCGGCTGGATGCCGACGAAAGCGCCCACTGCGTGCGGGTGCTGCGGCATCGCGTGGGAGATACCATCCACGTGATTGACGGGGAAGGCACGCTGCTCACCTGCCGCCTGACGGACGACAGTCCCCGCGGGGCGCAGGCCGCCATCCTGGAAAGGCAGGCCGATTGGGGCGCCCATCCCTACCGCCTTACCGTCGGCTGCTGCCCCACCAAGAACAACGACCGCTTCGAGTGGTTTGTGGAAAAGGCCACCGAGATAGGCATAGACCGCATTGTGCCGCTTATCGGCGAGCACTCGGAACGGAAGGTCTATAAGACGGAGCGGGCGCAGAGGATAGCCTTGTCGGCCACCAAACAGTCCCTGAAGGCCCGTATTCCGGAAATCGCCGAGCCCGTAAGCGTGAAATCCTTCATTGCCGATGCCTCTTGTCATTCTGATGCCTCTTGTCATTCTAAACGAAGCGAAGAATCTCTCCGGCTCATCGCTTACTGCTTCGAGGACGCAGAGCATCCCCGCACCAGCATCCGCGAGGCCCTGGCCTCATTTCGGGGGAGGGAGATTACGGTGCTGATAGGTCCGGAAGGGGATTTTTCCCAACAGGAGGCGGCCCTGGCCCTGCGCAGCGGCTACACTCCCGTTCACCTGGGCCCTTCGCGGCTCCGCACCGAAACCGCCGCCCTCACCGCCGTCCAGGCCGTCTATCTGGCCTTCGGGCTTGGCAATTAACTCATTGACTGTCATAGACTTGTAGTACATTCCTCGTTCGATTTTTGAACGAGGAATAGTATATAAGTAGCTGTGGAAGAGGCGTTTAGCTGCCAAGCCCAAATGGCGGGATGGCGCCAGCGGAAGCTTTGCAACCCAGTTGCATGGAGGAAACGCTACCTTTGCATCAGTAAAAACTTGCAGACATGGAAAAAGAACATATCCACCGGCACGAATGTGCATGCCATGAGCACCATGACCACGACCACGACCATGAGCACCATCATGAACACCATCACGAACACCACCATCACCACGGGGAAGGGGAGCACCGCGGCGTAAAGATTCTGGTGGCTGCCGCGCTGCTTGTGGTGGCCGTCATCATTGAAAAAAACACCCACTGGGCCACCTGGCAGTACCTTCTGTTGTATCTTATCCCCTACCTGACGGTAGGTTGGGACACCCTCAAGGAAGCGGCCGAAGGCCTTCTGAAAGGCGAGGCCCTGAGCGAAGACTTCCTCATGAGCATCGCCACGCTGGGGGCGCTGGGCATCGGCTTTATGCCCGGGGCGGAAACCCAGTTTCCGGAGGCAGTATTTGTGATGCTTTTCTTCCAGGTAGGAGAATGGTTTGAGGAAAAGGCCGAAGGAAACAGCCGCAAGTCCATCTCGCATCTGATGGACATCCGGCCCGACACCGCCCATGTACAGCGGAACGGCAAACTGGAAACCGTACACCCCGAGGAGGTGAAACCCGGCGAAACCATCCTGGTCCAACCCGGCGAGAAAGTGCCCATGGACGGCATTGTACTGGAGGGAACGTCCAGCTTGGACACTGTGGCCCTCACCGGCGAAAGCGTCCCCCGCAGCATCCGTGAGGGAGACGAGATTCTCTCCGGCTGCGTGAACCTGAGCGGTGTGCTCAAGGTGAAGACCACCAAGGCCTTCGGCGAGTCCACCGCCGCCAAGATTCTGGACCTGGTGGAAAACGCCGCCGAGAAAAAATCCAGGAGCGAGAGCTTCATCACCCGGTTCGCCCGCATCTATACCCCTATCGTGGTGGTGCTGGCCGTGCTGGTGGCGCTTGTTCCCGGCTTCATAACGGGAGAATGGTCCACCTGGATTTACCGTGGACTCATGTTCCTGGTGGTCTCCTGCCCCTGCGCCCTGGTGATTTCCGTGCCGCTCACGTTCTTCGGCGGCCTGGGAGGAGCCTCCCGCAAGGGTATCCTCATCAAGGGCTCCAACCTGCTGGACAGCCTGGCCCAAGTGAACACCGTGGTCTTTGACAAGACCGGCACCCTGACGGAAGGTGTCTTCGAAGTGACCGCCGTGCATCCGGAAGTAATTGACAGCAAGGAACTTCTGCACTTGGCCGCCCACGTGGAGCGCCATTCTACCCATCCCATTGCCATGGCCCTGAGAAACGCCTACCCCGACGAGGCCGACCACTGCCGCGTAGAAGACATCCAGGAAACTGCCGGCCACGGCATCATTGCCAGCGTGAACGGAAAGAAGGTGGCCGTGGGCAATGCCAAGCTGATGGAAAAAGTGGGCGCCGCCGCTCATCCCTGCGAGCTGGAAGGCACCATCATTCACGTCGCCATTGACGGCAGCTACGCTGGCCATGTGGTCATATCGGACCGCGTCAAGGCCGATTCCGCCGCCGCCATCGAAGCTCTCCGCAAGGAAGGCGTCCGGAAAACCGTCATGCTCACCGGAGACCAGCAGAGCGTGGCCGCAGCCGTGGCATCGGCCCTGAAAGTGGACGAATTTCATGCCCAGCTGCTGCCGGCCGACAAAGTGACGCAGGTGGAAAAACTCATCCGGGAAGGTACCCTCGCCTTCGTGGGAGACGGCATCAACGACGCGCCCGTCCTCACCCGGGCCGATGTGGGCATTGCCATGGGCGCCCTGGGCTCCGACGCAGCCATCGAAGCGGCCGACGTGGTCCTGATGGACGACAAGCCCTCCAAGGTGGCCGAAGCCATCCGCACAGCCCGCAAGACCATCCTCATTGCCAGGGAAAACATTGTCTTCGCCATTGGTATCAAGCTGCTGGTGCTGGTGCTGGCCGCCCTGGGCGTGGCCTCCATGTGGATGGCCGTCTTTGCCGATGTGGGCGTTACCGTGCTGGCCGTCCTCAATGCCATGCGGGCGCTCAGGGCATAGACAGCCCTTGCAGGAAATTCAATTTTTTGGTACTTTTGCATACGAAAGAATTGAATTATGGCCAGTCTGTTCAACTTTGGTTTTTTCGGCAATCAGCCGCACCGCGTATTCAACTACAAGCCCCGCTACTACGACCCCGAGGAGGAGAAGCGGCGCCAGATGTTCGGAGACGTGGACGGAAGCAACGAGAAAGCCCGCGAAAGCGGAGAGTATGTGCCCGGCAGCAGCCTGCGGGGCGCTTTCCGTAACGGTAACTACATGAAAACCCGCTCGGACATGAAGACCGCCCACACCATCATCACCATCGTAACCCTGGTCCTGATTGTGGTGGTCCTCATTTTCATGGCCAAATTCTTTGAATTGTTGTAATTTTTTGGAAGGGCCTATACCCTCAGAAACCTGTGGCCACCCTCGGCCGCACCCCTTTAGGGCAGATGTCCCCTGGGGGACAACAGGGGGAGAAGCATGTATCCCAAAGCATGTATCCCAACTTGTTGGGAGGGGCCCGCTGCCCGCAGGGCAGTGGGAGGGACGGAGGGGCGAAGCCCCGGAGGGTTTCAGAGGGTTTAGGCCCTGGAAAAAACGATATGGAACTGAAGATTCTGCCGAAGAATATCGCGGACATGATTGCCGCGGGAGAAGTGGTCCAAAGGCCGGCTTCCGTGGTGAAGGAACTCATGGAGAATGCGGTGGACGCCGGCGCCACGGACGTGAAAGTGGTGGTGGCCGATGCCGGCCGCACCTTGATTCAGGTAATTGACAACGGCAGCGGCATGAGCCCGGACGACGCCGTGCTGTGCTTCGAGCGGCATGCCACCTCCAAGCTGGCATCGGCCGAAGACCTGCATCGCATCCTTACCTTCGGCTTCCGCGGAGAGGCCCTGGCCTCCATCGCCGCCGTGGCGGAGGTATGCCTCCGCACCCGCATGGCCTCCGAGGAGCTGGGCGTGGAAGTGACCATGGCGGCCTCCGAGAACAAGGGCACCCGGGAAGTCTCCTGCCCCGCGGGAACCAACATTTCGGTGCGGAACCTCTTTTACAACATTCCCGCCCGCCGCAAGTTCCTCAAAAGCGACAACGTTGAGCTCCGCCACATTGTGGAAGAGTTTCAGCGGGTGGCCCTCACCCGGGAGGACGTGGCCTTCACCCTTACCCACAACGGCAAGGACATCCATGTGGTGAAGCCCGCCCAGAGCCATAAATTCCGCATTCAGGACCTTCTGGGGCCCGCCCTTATCGGCGAGCTTGTGGATATATCGGCCCAAACCACCATTGCCTCGCTGCAAGGGTATATCGGCAAGCCGGAGAGCGCCCGCAAAACCCTGGGAAACCAGTTTTTCTTTGTCAACGGCCGATACTTCCGCAGCCCCCTGCTGCACAAGGCCGTGATGAAGGCCTATGAAAACCAGGTGCCGGAGGGCAGCACGCCTTCCTATTTCATCTATCTGGACGTGGACCCCGCCACCGTGGACGTGAATATCCACCCCACCAAGGCGGAAATCAAGTTCGAAGAAGACCAGATTCTCTTCCAGACGGTGTTTGCCGCCGTGAAGGAGGCCCTGGGCAAGCTGGGGGTGGCCGGCTCCATCGAGTTCGACAACCCCGAGGCCCGGGAGATTCCCGTCATGGGCTCGCGTTTTGAGGAGTATCGGCCCTCTGCCGTACCCTCTGCCGGAGTGGACTGGAATTACAATCCCTTCGACCGGGAGCCCGGTGAGGCCGGGAGAGACGTCATCCCCGCCCCTGCGGCCCCGGAATCGGCCGATGGTTTCCATACCCGCCGCTATACAGACCCCAACCCCAATTACGGGGCCCTGTTCGAAGACCGGACGCTGCCTACGCAGCAAATCCTGATTGTGAAGGGGAAGTATATCCTTACCCAGAGCGCCGGCGGGCTCATGCTGGTGAACATCCGCCGGGCGCAGGAGCGGCTGCTGAACGACCGCTTCCTCAAGGCCCTCACGGCCGGGGCGCATGTGTCGCAGGCGGCCCTTTTCCCCGTGCAGGTGACGGTGGGCGTGGAGGCATGCCTGCTGCTGCAGGAGCATGCGGGAACGCTTAAAAGCCTGGGCTTTGACATTGTCCCCTTCGGTACGGATACCGTGGTGGTGTCCGGCGTGCCGGAAGGCTATAGCGCCCAGCAGGGCAAGGTGGAAACCCTCATCGGAGACATTCTGCTGATTCTGAGGGACGACCATGGCGGCCTGCCGGGCGTGATGGAGCAGGCCCTGGCCCGGAAATTCGCTTTTCTGGGGGCCTCTACCGGAGACCCTGTCACCTCCCCCTTGGAGGCCCAGCGCTTAGTGGACGCCCTGCTCCAGGCCGAGAATCCGGAGTTTACATCGGCCGGAAAACGTATCATCTCCATTGTTCCCCTGGAGGAACTGGACAAGAAATTTTAGACTATGGCT
>CADBHY010000006.1 GCA_902794615.1 uncultured Bacteroidia bacterium | reverse complement strand
CGCCTCAGACAACGTGCCCGTCACGGAGCATGAGCGCTTTGCCCCCGCCGTCTCCCGCGCGCCCAACGGCCGGTGGCTGCTGGATTATGGCCGGATTGTGAATGCCCAGATGGATATCCATTTGCCGCAGCTTCATGCCGGGACCGTCGTCAAAGCCTTCTTCTCGGACTTCCGTCATCCGGACGGCCATCTGGAGCAGGACACCCGGGGCAGGGATGAGTATATCGCTTCCGGAAAGTCCGGAGGAGACCGCTTCCGCAACCGTTTTAACCATCACCTGATGCAGTATATGCTGCTGGAGGGTCTCCCGGAAAGCCCGAATCCGGAAGACTTCCGGGCGCTCCGGATAGGGGACAGCTATGCCTGGGAAGGCCGCTTTGAGAGCTCGGACAAGGACCTCAATGCCATCTATGCCCTGGTGCAGCACTCTATGCGAAACCTCACCTTCGGAGGTTATATGGTAGACTGCGCCAGCATCGAAAGGCTGGGCTACGGAGGGGACGGCACGGCATCGGCCCTCTCGCTTCAGTCTGTGGCGGATGCTTCGGCCATGTACCTGAACTGGCTGCAGGCCTGGGCCGATGCCCAGCAGCCGGACGGCGGTCTGCCCCATACCGCCCCCAATCCCTACACGGCCGGGGGAGGCCCCTACTGGTGCAGTTTCCTGGTGCAGGCGGCCTGGAGAACCTATATGAGCTATGCCGACAAACGCCCCCTGGTGCGTTTCTACCTGGCCATGAAGCATTGGCTGGACTATGTGGATGCCTATACGGAGGACGGCCTGCTGAAGGCCTGGCCCAATGAGAAATACCGCGGCTGGTACCTGGGAGACTGGGCCGCTCCGGAAGGGGTGGACGTGAAGGATCCCGCTTCCATAGACCTTATCAGTAACTGCACCCTGTGCCAGGTGTATCGGGATCTGGAGCAGATAGCCCTGGTCCTGGGATATCAGGCCGATGCGGCCGCCTTCAGCCAGCGCTTCGAAGCCCTGGCTCTCCGCGTGCAGGAGGCCTTCTATCATCCTGAAGAGGCCACCTATGCATCGGCCAGCCAGATAGACATGGTGTTCCCGCTCCTTTGCGGAGTTACCCCTTTGAAGGAGCGCCCGCGTGTGGTAAAAGCCCTGAAGGAGCGTACGGCTACCGTGTATGACGGCCATCTGGCCACCGGCCTGGTAGGTGTTCCCGTGATAACGGAATGGGCCACGCTGGAAGGGGAGACAGACTGGCTGTACAGTCTTTTGAAAAAACGCACCTATCCCGGGTATCTTTATATGGTGGACAACGGTGCCACGGGCGTATGGGAAGAGTGGAACGGGGGCCGAAGCCATCTGCACAACTGCTACAACGGCATTGGCAGCTGGTTCAGCCAGGCCCTCGGCGGCATCCGGCCCCTGGAGCCCGGCTACCGGCGCGTGAAGATTGAGCCGCACCTCCCTGCCGGTGTGGATTGGGTGAAAGTGACCCAGCCCACCCCTTATGGTCTCATCACGGTGGAAGTCCATGGAGAAGAGGTCCGTTGCCAGGTCCCGGTGGGCGTGGAGGTAATTGACTGATTTGTAATAGGATAAATGATTTCCAGTAGGAAAATGATAATATGGGAAAATAGTTAAACTTATGAATATGAAACACTTGCGTCCACGCCTGCTGCTTCTGCTCCTTCTGGGAGGAGTCTGTGCGCAGGCCCAAACCTTTGACAGCCGGAAAACGTATGAGATTTACACGGCCGATGGCCTGCTGCTGGATAACCAGAGCAGTGTCAAGACCGAATCGGCCTTGCTGATGAACCCGCCCGAGGCCGGGAACACCGCCCAGGTCTGGCAGATCCTGCCGCTGGGAAAAGGCCTTTACCAGCTGGTGAACGGCTATTCCTTCCAGGCTCTGGACAATGGTGGAACCCGGGAAGAACAGCCCGTGATCCAGTGGCCCCAGGAGCGGGAAAATGTGAATCAGCACTGGAAGATCACCCGGCTCAAAGACGGAACCTACACCCTGGTGAGCGCCGCCACTGGGATGGCGCTGGGCCTCAAGAAGAAAGCTGCATACGGAGAGAAGGTATGGCAGTTGAAGGCCGATGCCGCCAGCCCGCTCCAGCGCTGGCGCATCCGCGAATCGGCCACGCAGGTGGAGTTCATTGTCCCCAAGACCGCTTCGGCCAACGACTGGGAGAACGAGAAGGTCTTCGCCATCGGCAAGGAGCCGGGGCATCCCACTCTGATCCCTTACGCCACCGAGGACGAGATGGTGGCCGATGCCGCCTATGAGCGTCCCTGGGAAAGAACGGCCTCCAGTCGCTACTTCCTCCTGAACGGCAAGTGGAAATTCAACTGGGTGAAGGCCCCCGAGGAGCGTCCGGTCAACTTCTACAAGCCTTCCTTCGATGTGAGCGGCTGGCAAGAGCTGGACGTTCCCTCCTGCTGGGAGATGAAGGGCTACGGCACTCCGCTCTATACCAATGTAACCTATCCTTTCCTGAACAATCCTCCCTTCATCCAGTCCCAGAAAGGCTATACGATGGAGAAGGAACCCAATCCTGTGGGCTCCTACCGCCGGGATTTCGAACTCCCTGCCACTTGGAAAGGCCTGGAGGTGTACCTGCATTTTGACGGCGTGTATTCGGCCTTTTATGTTTGGGTGAACGGCCGGAAAGTGGGCTACAGCCAGGGCTCCAACAACGATGCCGAGTTCAACATCACTCCTTTTGTGAAACGGGGCGTCAATACCGTGGCGGTGGAAGTGTACAAATGGAGCGACGGCTCCTACCTGGAAGACCAGGATATGTTCCGCTTCGGTGGCATCCACCGCGATGTATACCTGATGGCCCGTCCCCGGGAGCACGTGGAAGATATAGAGACCGTCACCACCTTTGCCGAAGACCTCAGCTCGGCCACCCTGGTGACCCAGGTGAAAAGTGCCGGCAGGGTGCAGATAGCCCTCTACGACGAGGAAGGCGTGAAAGTAGGGGAGGGAGAGTCCGTCCAGGTTAGTCAGCCGAAGCTTTGGAGCGCCGAAAAGCCGTACCTGTATACCGTCCGGCTCTCGGTGCTGGACAAGGCCGGAAAAACGCAGGAGTGCACCTTCTTCAAGCACGGCTTCCGGAAGGTGGAATTCAAGGCCAACAAGCTCTATGTCAATAATGTCCTCACTTATCAGAAGGGAGCGGACCGCCACGACATCCATCCCGTTCACGGCAAGGCCGTTCCGGTAGAGAGTATGGTGGAGGATATCCTTCTGATGAAGCGGCACAACCTCAATACGGTCAGGACCAGCCACTATCCCAACGATCCCAAGATGTACGCCCTGTACGACTACTACGGCCTGTACATAGTGGACGAGGCGGACCAGGAGTGCCATGGGAACAACGCCATCAGCCGGATGCCTTCCTGGGAGGCGGCCTATGTGGACCGGGCCGTCAGGATGGTGCGCCGCGACCGCCTGCACCCCTCCGTCATCTTCTGGTCCCTGGGCAACGAGTCCGGGCCTGGCCCCAACATCGTGGCGGAACGGGATGCCGTCAAAGCCTTGGACAGCCGTCCCGTGCATTACGAAGGCCAGAATGAGGTGGCGGACATGGACTCCCGGATGTATCCTTCCCTTCAGCAGATGGAGGAGATGGACCGTAACGGTGCCGACAAGCCCTTCATCCTTTGCGAATATGCCCATGCGATGGGCAACGCCATCGGCAATCTGGCGGAGTATTGGGACTATATCGAGAACGACAGTGAGCGCATGATCGGCGGCTGCATCTGGGACTGGGTGGACCAGGCCATCGTGATGCCGGGGGCAGGTGACGGCAAACTCTACTTCGGCGGCTCCTTCGGCGACATGCCCAACGACAATGACTTCTGCTGCAACGGCATCGTCACGGCCGACCGCCGCATCACCCCGAAACTCCTGCAGGTGAAGGCTGTTTATCAATATATCAAGTTCTGCCAGCCGGCTCCCGGAACCCTCATGCTGGAGAATCGCTATACGGCTTACAACCTCAACGAGATGACTCTTCGCTACACCGTCCTGCACGACGGAAAGCCGGTGGCCGAAGGCCGCATGCCGCTTCCGGACACGGCGCCTTGGGGCAAGTGCACGGTGGCGCTTCCGGTGGCGACAGATCTTTTGCAGGCCGATGACTGCGATGTAACGCTCCAGGTGGAGGTCGCTTTGAAGAAGGCCTCCCGCTGGGCGGACGCCGGGCACGTTGTGGCGGCGGAAGAGTTCGTGCTGCATGAAACGACAGGAAAATTAGATGTGACAAAACCTTCGAATCCGCTGCAGGTCTATTACGAAGAGAACCGGATTCTTTGCATCCGCAACGAGGCCATCAGTGTCCGTTTCGACAAGACGGACGGCCGAATGCTGAGCCTGTGTCTGGAAGGAAACGAGATCCTGCATGGCCTGGGCGGCCCGGTCTTCAATTACTACCGTTACCTGAGTAACGACGGCGCCCGTTTTGTCCCGGACCAGGCGGAGGAGCATCTGGAGGCGAAGACGCGCCTGACCGCTTTCCGCTACAAGGTCAAAGGCGGATTCGTCCGGGTGGAAACGGCCCTTGAAGCTACTGTGGCCGGGACAGTTATCCCTTACACCATCACCTATGACGTGTATGAAGGCGCTTGTGTCGATGTCGATGCCCGTTTTACGGCCGGGGCCGATTTCAACCTGCGCCGCCTGGGACTCCGCCTGTTCCTGGATCCCGCCTACGAACAGGTGACCTGGTACGGCCGCGGCCCCATGGAGAATTACCAGGACCGCAAGGACTGCGCCTTCCTGGGCGTTTATGAAAACACCGTCACCGGCATGGCCGAGCATTACGTCCGAACCCAGACCATGGGCGAGCGCACGGATACCCGCTGGCTCACCTTCACTACCGAAGACGGCCACTCCGTCACCTTCACGGCCGACGGTACGTTTGACTTTTCGGCCCAGCACTTCACGGATACGGACCTGTACCGCGTGAAGTACAGTGGCGACCTGGACCACATCCGCCGCAGCGAGGTGGTCCTGAACCTGGACTGCCGCATGGCCGGCGTGGGCAACGCCTCCTGCGGCCCCGACCTGCTTCCGCAATACAGCATTGCTCCGGGGCAGATTTATTCGTATCGATTCAGGATTTCCCGATAATTCCATGAAAAAAACCATCCTGCCTCTTTTCTCTTTGTTTCTCGCCGCTTGCAGCGGCTCAGTCAAACCCGCCGGCGTGCTGGATTCCGGCTTTGTGACGGAATATGTGACCCCGACGCGGGTGATGCTTACGCAAGGGACGGTGGAGGGGACCGATGTGCTCCTGCAGCCGTACTGCGGGCAAGTGTCCACCAGTGAGGACGAGGTGGTCCGGATGGAGAAAGGCGGGATGCTCCTGCTGGACTTCGGAACGGAACTCCAGGGCGGCATCCAGATCGTTCGCACCATCCACGGTTCCAACAAGGCGGCGCGGTTCCGCCTGGTCCTGGGCGAATCCGTGAGCGAAGCCCTCAGCGACATCAACGATCCTCAGACGACGGCGACCAACGACCATTCCGTCCGGGACATGGAAATCAGCGTTCCCTGGCTGGGCGTGGCCGAATACGGCAACAGCGGTTTCCGTTTCGCCCGGCTGGAACTGCTCGAAGCGGACGGCGGGGAGGTGGCCCTGAGGGCCGTCCGGGCCATATCCAGAAAGCGGGACCTTCCGTATTTGGGTTCGTTCAAATGTAATGACGAGCGTCTGAACGAGATCTGGCAGACGGGGGCCTATACCGTGCATCTGTGCATGCAGGACTACCTGTGGGACGGCATCAAGCGTGACCGGCTGGTCTGGATTGGCGACATGCATCCGGAGGTGATTGCCGTGAATACGGTCTTCGGCAACCAGCAGGTCGTCCGTAGGAGCCTGGACTATGTGCGGGACAAGACCGCCCCTACGGACTGGATGAACGGCATCTGCTCCTATTCGCTTTGGTGGATTATCCTGCAACATCACCTGTATCAGTGGTATGGAGACAAGGCCTACCTGGAGGAGCAGCAGGAATACATGACAAAGCTCCTGCATACGGTAATGCAGAATGTTAAGGATAACAGCGAGGCCTATACCGACGGACGCTTCATCGACTGGCCTTCCAACGACCAGCTGGACGTAATCCACGCCGGCCTGCAGGCACTTACGGTCCGGGCCCTGGAAGCGGGCGCCGATATGGCCGGATACCTGAAGGACAGCGACTTGCAGGCTGAATGCACCGAGGTGGCCAAACAGCTGAGAACCTATGTCCCGGACCACGTCGGGAACAGCCAGGCGGCCGCCCTCCTGTCCATCCAGGGAATGCTGGATGCGGAGGAAGCATCGGCCGTCATCCTGGGCAACGGTCCGGAGAAGTTTACCTCTTTCATGGGCTATTATCTCCTGGAGGCCCTCGCCAAGGGCGGCCGGTATGCCGAGGCGATGGACCTTATCAAGACCTACTGGGGCCGGATGCTGGATCTCGGCGCCACCACATTCTGGGAGGATTTCAATTTCAATGATGCCAAGAACGCCGCCCGGATTGACGAAATCGTTCCGGAGGAGGATTTCGACATCCATGCCGACGGCGGCGCCTGGTGCTATGTGGGCCTGCGTCACAGCTTCTGCCATGGATGGGCCTCCGGACCCACGAGCTGGCTCAGCGAGCATGTGCTGGGAATCGAACCCGTCGGCGTGGGCTTTAAGGAAGTCCGCATCCGGCCGCACCTGGGCAATCTGGAATGGGCCGAGGGCACCTTCCCTACGCCGTATGGCGTCATCTCCGTCCGGCATACGAAGGGTCCGGACGGCCGTATCAAGTCCGATGTGAAACTGCCCAAGGGCATTAAACGCGTAAAATAAGCGATGAGAAAAGTACATCTCTTTCTCCTGGGTCTCTCCCTGACCCTTTTCTCCTGCTCGGGCGGGCAGGAGACGCAGAACATGAAAATGATGACGCCGGTGAGTTTCGCCGACGTAACGATTGACGATGCCTTCTGGACGCCCCGTCTCCTGATCCACAAGGATGTCACCCTGCCGGTATGCATCGACCAGATCGAGAACCAGACGGGGCGGATCCGGAATTTCGAGAATGCGGCGAAAGGGGAAGGGGAGCATTCCGGGATCTACTTCGACGATTCCGACGTGTACAAGGCCCTGGAGGGCATGGCCTATTCCCTCCAGATTGAGCCGGATCCGGAACTGGAGGCCAAGTGCGACGAGTGGATCGACAAGTTTGCCGCGGCCCAGCAGCCGGACGGCTACCTGAATACCTTCTTCACGCTCACGGGGCTGGAAAACCGCTGGGACAACATGGACAAGCACGAGATGTACTGTGCCGGTCACATGACGGAAGCGGCCGTGGCCTACTACAAGGCCACCGGGAAGCGGAAACTGCTGGATGTGGCCATCCGTTTTGCAGACCACATGATGTCCGTTTTCGGCCCCGAGGGGCGCCACTGGGTGCCCGGGCACGAGGAAATCGAACTGGCGATGGTGAAGCTCTATGAGGTTACCAGCGAAAAGAAATACCTGGACTTCGCCGGCTGGCTGCTGGACCAGCGGGGACACGGATACGGCACCTATGGAAAGAAGATCGACCGGGACTGGCCCGAAGTCTATTACCAGGACGAGGTTCCCGTCCGCGAGCTTTCCCGGATTACCGGCCATGCCGTGCGTTCCATGTATCTCTACTGTGGGATGGCGGATGTCGCCGCCTATACGGGAGACAAGGAACTGACCGCCGCTTTGGACCGTCTGTGGGACCACGTGGTGAACCGGAACATGTACATTACCGGCGGCATCGGACAGTCCTCCCATAATGAAGGCATTACGGAGGATTACGACCTTCCCAACCTGACCGCGTACTGCGAGACCTGCGCCTCCGTGGGCATGGTCCTCTGGAACTGGCGCATGCTGCAGTTCACCGGGGACGGCAAGTATGGCGACGTGATGGAGCGTTCCCTGTACAACGGAGCCCTGGCGGGCATCTCCCTGAAGGGCGACCGTTTCTTCTACGTGAATCCGCTGGAGTCCGAAGGAAACCATCACCGGCAGGCGTGGTACGGCTGCGCCTGCTGTCCGAGCCAGATCTGCCGTTTCCTTCCTTCCGTGGGCAATTATGTCTATGGAACCTCGGAGGACGCCCTCTGGGTGAACCTGTACATGGGCAGCGAAACCACCGTGAAACTCCGGGGAAAAGATGTTCGGGTAAAACAGGAAACCACTTATCCCTGGGATGGTTACGTGAAGATGACCCTCGGGATGGACAAGCCCCTGAAGGCGGAAGTCCGTCTCCGGATCCCGGCCTGGTGCAAGGATTACACCGTCACCGTGAACGGGGAGGCCGTGACCGCTCCTGTCCGGAACGGATATGTCGCCTTGCCTAAGAAGTGGGCCGACGGGGACCAGGTGGAACTCGTCCTGTCCATGCCCGTGGAGGAAGTCACCGCCGATCCCCGCGTGAAGGAGGATGTGGGCAAGCGCGCCGTCCAGCGCGGTCCCATCGTCTATTGCCTGGAGGAAGTGGACAATCCGGAAGGATTCGACAGTCTCCGGCTGACCGAGGACGCGCAGTTTGGCCTGAATGAACTGAACAAACGCCAGTGGTGGGGCCATCCCCTGATGGAAATCAAGGCCCATGCGGGCGGGAAGACGCTCACGTTCATCCCGTATTTCGCCTGGGACAACCGGGAGGCCGGGAAAATGAAAGTGTGGATTCCTTTGGAGGAAAAATGATGAAACGATTAAGCACCCTTGCCTTGCTCTCCGCCCTCCTCTGGGCCTGCTCGGGAGAACCGCTTTACACAGACCCCCAACTGCCGGTGGAGAAGCGCGTAGAGGACCTGCTTTCACGCATGAGCGTGGAAGAGAAAGTGGCGCAAGTCAGCGCCCAACTCCTGTTCATGGACGAATTCTATCAGAAGCGGGATTATACGAAGGGACATATCCGGAACGTAGGCCATTTCCTTCCGGACGGAGGACTCCCTAACGATCCGAAGACCGTGGCCGAGCGTATCAACGATGATACGCAAAAGTCCATAGAGGCCAGCCGGTGGGGCATTCCCGTGCTCCAGCATGGCGAAGCCCTGCACGGGGCCCAGTGGGGGAATGCGACGTGTTTCCCGCAGAGCATCGGCATGGCGGCCACCTTCGACGACGAGCTGTATTACCGGGAAGGCCAGGTGGTTGCGGAAGAGCTCAGGGCCGTTGGGGTCCGTCAGGTCTATGCGCCGGTCATCAACATCACCCGCGACCAGCGCTGGGGACGCGGCCAGGAAAGCTATGGCGAAGATGTCCTGATGAATTCCCGGATGGGCGTCGCCTACGTAAGGGCCCTGGAAGAGGGCGGCGTCGTGGCTACGCCCAAGCATTTCGTGGACAATTACGGCGAAGGCGGCCATGACTCTTTCGCTTCCATCACCTCCTGGCGTGAACTGAGGGAAGTCTATCTGGAGCCCTTCCGCGCCTGTGTGGAAGAAGGCGGAGCCCGGGGAATCATGAGCGCCTACAACTCTGTGGACGGCATCCCGGCCAGCTGCAACCCGAAACTCCTGCAGGATATCCTGAAGAAGGAGTGGGGCTTCAAAGGGATTGTCGTTTCCGATTATGGGGCCACGGAAATGGTCGGGAACCGTCATCTTCTGTCCGAGACGGAGGACGATGCGCTTGCCCTTTGCATGAATGCGGGAATGGATCTGCAACTGGCCAACACCAGCGACGGCCTGCTGGAGCAGGTTCAGTCGGGAAAGATTCCCGAAAAGGTGCTGGACGAGGGTGTCCGGCGGGTGCTCCGGCTGAAATTCGAACTGGGACTCTTCGACAAGCCGCTGGTGGATCCTCAGAAGGCGGCCGCCATCGTCCGCAGCCCCGAACACCGGGAACTGGCCTATGAAGCGGCCTGCAAGGCTATGACACTCCTCAAGAACGACGGAATCCTGCCGCTCAAGGGCGTCAAGCGGGTGGGCGTTTTCGGCCCTTCCGCCCATATCCTGAACGTCGGTGACTACAGCGGCGGCCGCGGCGGTTGGAAAGGGGACGGTGTCACCCCCTATGAAGGCCTGAAAAATGCCCTGGAGGGCACTGCGGAGGTGGTTTTGGCTCCGGTTTCCCAGAACGTGAACCCGTTGGCATCCCGTTGCGACGTCCTCGTTTTCTTCCCGTCCATCACGGAGGAGGAAGGAAGTGACCGCAGCAGCTTCCATCTGCCCTCCAGCCATGTGCATCCCAACCGGACTACGGACGGGGGCCTGATCGTGGCCGATCCGCAGGCTCCGGCCATCGAGGTGGACCAGGAGAAGATGGTCCGTGACCTGATTGCGACCGGGAAGCCCGTAATCGTGGTCCTCCACAACGGCGCGGTCATCGACATTTCCGGCTGGGCCGACGGTGCCGCAGCCATCCTGGAAGCCTGGTATCCCGGCGAGCAGGGGGGACGCGCCATTGCCGATGTCCTGACGGGAAAGGTCAACCCGGGCGGCCGCCTGCCCATCACCTGGGCCCGCACCATCGGCCAGAACCCGATGTATTACAGCATCAAGCCCAGCGGCCGCGGCTACGGCTATGTGGAAAACGACGGCTCTCCGCTGTATCCCTTCGGTTATGGCCTGAGCTATACTACCTTCGATTACAAGGGGTTCCAGACGGTGGAAACCCTTGAGAAAGCCCATCCGCTGAAGATCCGGGTGACCGTGACGAACACCGGCGCTGTTCGGGGTGACGAAGTTGTGCAGGTCTATATCCATGACGAGCTTGCCTCTGTCGTCCGGCCGATGAAGCAGCTCGCCGCCTTCAAGCGTGTCACCCTGGAGCCGGGCGAAAGCCGGGAAGTGGAACTGGAGATTCCGAACCGTCAGTTCGCCCTCTGGGACCGGGACATGAACTTCCGCGTAGAGGAAGGCTGGTTTGAAGTCTGGTTGGGTCGCAATGCGGAGGAAAAGATTACCGGAACAAGAGTATATGTCAAATAACCTGTTGTATATGAAAAAATTATCGATTGTCTTGACGGCGCTTCTCGCCGTTGCCTGTGCCCAGACGCAACCCCAAAAGGCGGACCTCGCCTCCCATGTCATCCTCATCGGCCTGGACGGCTGGGGAAGCTGGTGCATGGAAAAAGGACAGGCGCCTTTTATCAAGTCCATGATGCAGGAAGGCTCCTGGACGCTGAACAAACGCACCATGCGTCCTTCCATCAGCGGCACCAACTGGGCGGCCATGATGAACGGGACCCCCGTGGAATTTTCCGGCATTACCGGCAATGAAGACCATCCCACCTTTACGCCCATCCTGCTCACGGAGCACGGAGGCCAGCCCACCTTCTTCCACGTGCTCAAACAGCAGCGTCCTCAGGCCCGCACCGGCGTGGTGTGCGAATGGGGAGACTTCCTCAACTATGCCGATACCCTTTGCCTGGACTACTACAAACGCATTCACCACGCTTCGGAGCACCCCGAAGAGATTGTAACGGAAAGCGTGAAGTATATCCAGGCGGAAAAACCGGAACTCTGCTTCATCCACATCGATGCCCTGGACCACATGGGGCACTCCTACGGACAGGGATCGGCCGAATATTATGCCGAACTGCCCCTGGTGGACGACCGTGTGCGCCGGATTGTGGACGGCATCAAGGAAGCCGGCATCTACGATGACAGCATCATTATCCTGACCTCCGACCATGGCCACTACCAGACCGGACACGGAGGAGACACCGACCTGGAGATTACCACGCCGCTGGTCATCTGGGGTAAAGGCGTCAAAAAGAACCATGAAATCAAGGAGACGGTGATTCAGATGGATCTGGCCGCCACCGTGGCTCACATCCTCAACCTTCCCCAGCCCCAGAGCTGGCGCGGCCAAACCATCGACGTTTTCACGGAATAAGCCTGTATGATGAAAAAACTCCTGATTCTCGTCGCTATCCTGTCTTCCCTCCCGCTTTCCGGGCAGGGTGAGGAACAGCGCTGGACCCTGGACGAATCGGCGGAAGGCCTTGTCTTGAAAGATGGGGAAACATCCGTCGGTTTGTTCCGGGTTCCCGCCCTCGCCGGCATTGCGCACCGGGAGGAGGTGGAACGGCTGGATGAGCGGACCTTCCGAATCAACTGTACCTTTACAGCCACGGAGAACCTGGATTCCACACGCCTGGAGGCCGGTTTCGTGCATCTGTCCTCCAGCCCGTTCTGGATGATTCCGTCCGTCTCCTACAACGGGAACGGATGGGGGCGGGGCAAAGAGCCGAAAGGGGCCCGGGAAAACGGTGAATGGCGGACGACAGCCGCCCGGCGGACTTCCATCCCCGGGGCGATGTACTCGGAAAGCGAACGCTTTGCCGTCGCTACCTGGACGGAAGCTCCCCGCGGGGACCGGATGAACTATTCCGTGTCCATCCGTCCCGACCGGGCGCAGGTCGGGCATAACTACATCTGGCCGGAGGAGGAAATGCCGCTTACGTATGTGTCCCGGGACCGGTTCGAGCCCGGATACCGGAACCGGGCGTCGCTCCGGAAAGGAGAGTCGCTCCGGCTGTCCCTGTATGTCCATGTGTGTCCTATGCAGGAAGGACATGCTGCCATGCGCTCCTTCCTGGACAAGGCCTGGGAACTGGCTCCGAAACCGGAGGTAGATGTATTTCCTCCGGAAAAGGTTTGGGAACTGGGTGTCCGCTACGCCAAAGAGTGCCTGTGGGCGGAGGAAGGTGATTACAAAGGATTCAGTATCGGACTCCTTCCCGAACCGGACGGCACCTGGCAGCAGCGCGGCGGCGGAAAATATGAGATCGGCTGGTGCGGACAGAATGCCTCGTATGCCATCACCCTCTTGCAGGATTATTTGAAAAACGGGTCGCGGGAATCCCTGGAAAAAGGGATGGCCGCGCTGGATACCTGGAGCCGCTGCGGCCTTCCGAATGGGCTGTTCACCGTCCATTATGACAGCCCGGACGGACCGGTGGACGCCTGCAACCTGGGCACGGCGGCGGTGAATTTCTTTGAAGCATACGATGTTGCGAAGGAATGCGGATATGAGCGGCCGGAATACGAACGGGTAGCTTACGGCATCTGCGATTTCGTCGTCAAGGACCAGCAGGAAAACGGTTGCTATGCCAAGGGCTGGAATCCGGACGGCTCGTGCATCTACCGGGAAGGGACCATCGGCTGTTTCCTCGTTCCCGCCATAATCGAAGCCTATCGCCGGAGCGGAAACGAAGCCTATCTGCGTTCCGCCCGCAAGGCTTATGCCCATTATATGACCGAACTGCGGGAACAGGGCTTTACCACCGCCGGGGCGCTGGATACCTGGTGCATCGACAAGGAATCTTCCATCTCCCTGCTTCGGTCCGCCCTGCGTTTCCACCGTCTGACCGGTGAAAAGGCGTTCCTGGAGGACGCCGTGGCCGTTTCTTACTACCTATCCACCTGGCTTTGGCACTATGACGGAGTCTATCCTGCGGAGGATGCATTCAGCCGGTATGGGCTCCATACCTTCGGATTTACGTCCGTATCGGTCCAGCACAATCATCTGGATTCGTACGCGCTTTACTGGGTTCCCGAATGGGTGGAACTCTCGGAACTGACCGGTGACCGGCAGTGGCTGGAGAAGGCCCGGGCCATCTGGCGGGGCGGCAACCAGCTGCTATCCGACGGAACCCTCCGGGTGAACGGCCTGGTCCGTCCGGCGGGCTCCCAGAACGAAGCCTTCTTCGAATGCGGCTGGGGCCTGGGCCCTGCCGGCGCCTATAACCGGGAGGGCGGACGCATCAACGACTGGCTGGTGGCCTGGCCGGGCGCTTTCCGGCTGGAGACACTCCGCCATCTGGACAATTGGAATATTTTATAAAACTTTATAGATGAGAAGATTATTCTTTCTTGCCCTGACCGCCCTGTTTTCATGTGCCGGGCCGGCTCCCTCAAATCTTCGCGTCGAACATCAGGAAGGCCCTATCGTCCTGGACCCGGGAACGGCGCCGCGCCTGAGCTGGATTAACGGGACAAACCAAAGCGCCAGGCAGATTCTGGTCTCGCTGTCGGCCGATTCTTTTGACGAAAGCCGGCTTGTGTGGGATTCGGGCAAGGTTGTTTCCCCGGAGTCTCACCTGGTCCCCTACGAAGGCCCCTCCCTGGAGCCGATGACTGACTATTACTGGAAGGTGAGAATCTGGGACGGCCACGACAAGGCATCGGCCTGGAGCAAGCCCTCCCGTATCACCACCGGACCGGCATCCGGCGCCTGGGAGGCCGAATGGATAGGAGCGCCCTGGCAGGCCGACGAGCGCGGGGCTTGGTATACCCGCTATCCCCTGTTCCGGAAAGAATTCCGGGTTGGGGACGGCCTCACGAGCGCGAATCTCTTTATCTCAGGGCTGGGCTATTTCGAAGCCCGGATCAACGGAGAGAAGGTAGGCGAAGACTTCTTTGTGCCCGGTTTCACGGATTATACCCTGAGGCCCTATCTGGCCGAGAGCAAGCGAATCCCGCTGGACCCTGCCGTCACGGCCTACAGAACGCTGTACCTCGCCTATGACGTAAGCCAAATGCTGAAGGAAGGAGACAATGCCATCGGCGTAACCCTGGGCAACGGATACTTCCATACAAGGCCGATGGCTTTCGAAGACCCTTGCGAATCTTATGGCGTGCCGCGGCTGGTGGCACGGCTTGAACTGTGCTATAAGGACGGCCGCCGGGAAAGTATATGCACCGACACCTCCTGGAAGTCGGCCGAATCGGCCTATGTGTTCGGAGACCTTTGGGACGGCGAGGTATTTGACGCCAGGGAGGTTCGCACCGGCTGGGACCAGGCAGGGTTTGACGACTCCGCCTGGCCTTCGGCCGTTGTCAGGACGGCGCCGGACGGCCCTCTTACGGCCAATATGGGCCCGGCCGACAGGGTTACGGAAAACCTTGTCCCCGTTTCATTTGAAAGGCTGGATGACGGGTCCTTCAAGGTGGACTTCGGCAAGGTGATTTCCGGATGGATTGACTTCCATGGAATACGCGGTGCCGCCGGTGATACCCTCACAGTTAATTACCTGGGAGAATACGCAAGCCCGCGTTGCCAGTATATCTTTGCCGATGACAAGCCCGTGGAATGGCACCCCGGCTTTACCTGGTTCGTGTTCCGGGAGGCCGTCATCAGCGGCGTATCAGAGCTGTCGGCCAATCAGCTGACGGCGCAGGCCGTCAATTCCCAAGTGAGGGTGAATTCGGAGTTCCGCTGTTCGAATCCCCTCTTTGAAAACATCCTTGAACTGTTCCGGCGGGCCCAACTGGACAACATGCACAGCGGTGTTGCATCGGACTGCCCCCACCGCGAACGTCTTCCTTATACCGGAGACGGAGAAGTGGCCCAGGCCGCCGTCCTGTCTTTCTTTGATGCGGCTTCGTTCTACAACAAGTGGATAGGAGAAATCACAGGCAGCCAGAACCCCGGCTCCGGGCATGTCCCCAACACGGCCCCATGGGAACCTATGGGCGGTGGCGGGCCGGCATGGGGAGCGGCCATCTGCGTGATGCCGTGGGAGTTCTACCTGAGGTATGGAGACCGGAGAATCCTGGAGCAAAGCCTGGAAGGCATGAGGCGGTATGTGAACTATCTGGGCACTTGGGAAAGGGAAGACGGAACCATCTTTGTGCAGAAAACAACCCCGGACGGCAAAGCGAGTCTCTGGTACAACCTGGGAGACTGGGTGCCTCCTTTCGGCAATCCGGACGAGTCTCTGGTACACTCTTTCTTCTACTGGCTCTGCGCGCGCAACACCGCCCTGTCGGCAAAAGCGTTGGGAAACAAGGAGCTGGCAGCCGAAGCATCCGGGATACAAAAGCGTATCTGGGAAGCCTTTCACAAACGTTTTTACGATGCGTCCCAAAAGTCTTACGGCGAGAATGGAAGCAATGTCTATGCCCTTTATATGGGCGTGCCCGGGGACAGGCTGGACGATGTCAGAAAGACCCTGCGGGAAGAGTTGGAAGTGACCCACAAGGGCCACCTGAATACCGGCTTCATAGCCACCCGGTATCTCTTTGAGACTTTGTCCCTGAACGGCATGGGAGACCTTGCCTATACCATCATGAACCAAAGGGATTATCCCTCTTACGGCTGGTGGATTGAACAGGGAGCCACCACCCTGTGGGAATCCTGGAACGGAGACGCCTCCCGGAACCATCCCATGTTCGGCGGTGCGCTTACCTGGTATTCCAGGATTCTTGCCGGTGTGGACACAGACCCCCAGGCTCCCGGCTTCAAACATGTGATTATAAGGCCCGTTCCTTCTCCGCAACTGTCCGATGTGTTCTATTCCACGGAAACTCCCTACGGAAAAATCAGCTCCCATGTGCGTCACGACGGGAACCGCATCACACTTGAGGTAACCGTCCCTGCAGGAAGCACGGCCACAGTCTATGTTCCCAAGAGCATGGCACTCATGGCATCCGATCCCCTGTCAGATGACAGCTTCACCGTCTATGAAGCCGGACCGGGCCATCATGTTTATGAAAACGAAAATACGATGGAAGGAAGGGGCTACAATCCCATCAGTCCCATGGGCGTTTACATGGCCGATCCCAGCGCCAAGGTGATAGACGGAAAACTGTATGTGGCCTGCTCGCTGGACCTGTCTGAGGACAGATGGTGTTCTCCCTATCACCACCTGCTGTCTACCGGGGACCTCCGGAGCTGGACGCTGCATACGAATGTACTGGCCTCCGCTGGGCCCCATGATGCCGTCCCCTACAGCGACGCCGAACTCTATGCCCCGGACATCGTGGAAAAAGACGGACGTTATTACATGTATTACGACCTGTCGGAAGGAACGGAAGGGGTGGCCGTTTCGGATTCTCCGGCCGGTCCTTTCACCGGTGGCGTGCAGATAGAGGGTATCCGGGGAATCGACCCCTGTGTATTCATTGACGACGACGGACAGGCCTACTACTTCTGGGACCAGTTCAGCGCCCGGGGCGCCAAGCTTAATCCCGACATGAAATCTCTGGACATGAGCACTTTGCATGAGGGTATCGTGACCGAAGAGGAGCACGGTTTCCATGAGGGCAGTTTCGTGTTCAAGCGAAACGGCTGGTATTATTACGTTTATGCCGATGTCAGCCGTAAGAATATGCCCACCTGCATTGGATATGCCATGTCCCGGAATGTTTGGGGACCCTACGAATACAAGGGCGTCATTGTGGACAATGACGGCTGCGACCCCGACGTGTGGAACAACCACGGCTCCGTAGCGGAATTTAACGGACAGTGGTATGTGCTGTACCACCGCTCCACCCACCATGGCAGCAAGCTCCGCAAGGCCTGCATCGAGCCCATTACGTTCAATGCCGACGGCACCATCAACGAGGTGGAAATGACCTCCCAGGGAGCCGGAGGGCCCATTCCGGCCACCGAAACCATAGATGCCGCCCGCGCCTGCCTGGTCAGCGGAGGCCCCCATGTGCGCCTGATGGACGGCCGCAGCGACCGCGAAATCCTTTCCGGCGCGGTAAGCGGAGGCAAAGCGGCCTGGAAATACATAGACTTTCCCTCCGGTGTCCACAAACTCATCCTGCGGGTACGGGCCCTGAACGGAGGACACATAGGTGTTGCGCAGGACCAGTCTTTCTCCCGCCACATCGCCGGGGTGAACATTCCCAAGGGGAAGGGAGAATGGATCACGGTGGAATGTGAGGTGAGCGAGGCGGAGGAAGGCCCTCACGCCCTCTGGTTTATGTTTTCCGGAGAAGACGGCAGCTGGAAAAATCCTGTCGGACTCTTTGAAATAGACTGGTTCCGTTTTGAATGATTACCGGATTTGTTTTTCACCGACTGATTTGCTAAATTTGAACATCAACTAAGCACCACAATATGAAGAAGTTCCTTTTGGCCGCACTGGCCGCACTGCTCACGTTTGTCTCCTGCTCCAAACAGGATGACCCCCGCGTTGTTATCATCACCTTTGACGGCCTGCGCTGGCAGGAGCTCTTTTCCGGGGCCGATGAAGCCCTGGTGGGAGACCCCCGCTTTGTCAAGGACCCGGAGGCTTTGAAGGCCGCCTACTGGCGGGACACACCCGAGGCACGCCGGGAAGCCCTGATGCCCTTCCTCTGGAGTTATGTCCCGGAGCACGGTTATTTTATCGGCAACCGCGACAAAGGCAGCCTCATGCAGGTGGCCAATGACAAGAATTTCTCTTACCCCGGCTACAGCGAGATGTTCTGCGGCTGGCCGGACGACGAGCGCGTTGGCAGCAACGACCCCGTTCCCAACCCCAACCGCAGCGTACTGGAAGCGGCCAACGCCGATCCGCGCTACAAAGGCAGCGTGATGATGCTCTCCTCCTGGGAGTCCATCCGCTTTGCCGTAAACAATGAGCGCGGCGGCTTCCCGGGCAGCAGCGCCCATGAGCCTCTTTACATAGATACGCCCATGGCCCGGGCCATTCAGGAAACCGACCGGATTCTCCCCGGCTTCGGCGGCGCCGAGAGGGCCGACCAGATATCGGCCGCCTTTGCCATAGAAACCCTGCGGGAAGCCCATCCCAAGGTGTTTTACGTGGGCTTCGGAGACACGGATGAATTTGCCCACGCCGGAGAGTACGACCACTATCTGAACGCGGCCAACTGGACAGACACCTTCATCCGGCTGATAGTGGAAACCTGCGAGGCAGACCCCTTCTACAAAGGAAAGACCACCTACCTCCTCACCTGTGACCACGGCCGCGGCCGCGGAGCCGGCTTCACCTCCCACGGGGCCGATGTAAGAGGTTCCAACCAGACCTGGTTCATCGCCTTCGGCAAGGGCGTACCCGTGCTGGGAGAAACCCGGGACAACGGCATCTTCTACACCAAGCAGCTGGCCGCCACCATCGCCGACATCCTGGGCATTGACTTTACCCCGGACAACGGAGAGAAGTGCCAGCCCTTCGACCCCGCCTACCATAAGGAGCCCCAGGCCCCCGTGGCCCTGGGCACCCTCGAAGCCGTGAAAGACGCCAAGCCCAAGGGGCAAGGTCTCCGCTACCGCTATGCGGAAGGAGATTTCATGAGCGTGGTCCCCGTGCTGAGCGCCCCTGTGAAGGCCCGCGGCGTTGCGCCCGTCCTTTCCACGGACATGAAACTTAGGGAAGACCACTTCGGCCTGGTTTTCAACGGCCTGGTCAAGGTGCCCGAGGATGGTCTGTACCTCCTTTCGCTTGCCTGTGACGACGGCTCCAAACTCTTCTGGAACGGGCAGCTTCTGTGGGACATCGACCGTGACGGCGGCGGCTTCAAGGAGGGCTGGTACCAGCTGAAAGCCGGCTATCACCGGATTGAACTCCAATATTTCGAGAATTACGGCGGAGAAAACATAGAGATAGGCCTTGCCGGGCCCGGCGTGGATGTGGAAAATCTCCCCGCAGACATGCTCTTCTATGAATAGGAAAAACCTGCTGCTGAGCCTTCTGTCGCTGGCCCTCCTCTCATCCTGCTCGGAGAAACGGGGGCCGGCAGATTTCGTTCAAGTATTCAACGGAACCGACCTGGCCGGAAACACTTATCCCGGAGCCACGGTGCCCTTCGGGGCCGTGCAGTTAAGCCCCGATACGGAAGGGGAAAGCGCCTCCGGCTATCGCTACGCCCACACGCAGATTCTGGGCTTCAGCCATACCCACCTTTCGGGCACCGGCTGCCCGGATTTCGGAGATTTCCTGGTAACGCCGGGCATCGACAGTGTGGGGGCTCTGCCTCTTTCTCACCAGAACGAAAAGGCCTCTCCGGGCTACTACAAAGTCGTTTTCCCGGAGCAGGGCGTGTCGGCGGAACTGACCGCCTGGAACCATTCCGGCATGCACCGCTATACCTTCACGGGACCGGGAAAACGTCTTGTACGGATAGATGCCCGGCACTCGGTGGGCGACTGGTGCCATCCCACAGAGGTGTCACTGGAACTGAACGGCCGGGAACTTGCAGGCTACCGACAGGTGGACGGCTGGGCTTCGGGGCGCAGGATTTACCTCTCGGCCACCTTTTCCGAGCGTTTTGAGGACGCTGTGGAAGAGGCTCCCGGCGTAATGCTGTTCTGCTTCCCGGAAGGGACGAAGGAAGTGACCCTCTGCGCCGGCCTTTCCGGCGTGGATGCCGAGGGCGCCAGGGCCAATCGCCTGGCCGAAATGTCCGATATCGACTTTGACAGCGCCGTCAAGCGGGCATCGGCCCGTTGGAACCAGGCCTTGGGCGCCATTGAAGTGAAGGGCGGCCCGGCCGATGTCTTTTACACCAACTTCTACCATACCTTCCTCACGCCCAACCGTTTGGAAGATGGAGACGGCCGCTATCGGGACCAGGAAGACCGGGTGCGGAAGCTTCCCTCCGACCGGCATTTTTATTCCACCCTTTCCCTTTGGGATACCTTCCGGGCCTGGCATCCGCTGCAAACGCTGTTAGACACCGCCATGGTGGCCGATATGGTGCGCAGTATGCTGGACGACTACGACTGCCGGGGCCAACTTCCCGTCTGGCCGCTGGCCAGTGATGAAACCGGCTGCATGATAGGCTACCACAGCGTTTCCGTGATAGCCGACGCCTGGCTCCGCGGCATCCGCGATTTCGACGGCGAGAAGGCCCTGCAAGCCATGATTGTCTCTTCCAACAAGAACAACGCCAACGCCTCCGAACTCTACAATGCCTACGGCTACATCCCGGCCGACATGAAGATAGAAACCGTGTCCCAGACCCTGGAGTTCTGCTATGACGACTGGTGCATTGCCCGCATGGCGGAAGCCCTGGGCCACGGAGATATCGCGGCGGAATATGACGCCCGCTCCCTCCGCTACCGGACCCTCTTCGACCCCGCCACCGGTTTTATGCGCGGCAAAAACACCGACGGAAACTGGACGGAACCCTTCGACCAGCTCAGCGGCTCCCGCGACTATACCGAGGCTACACCCTGGCATTACCGCTTCTTCATGCCGCACGACCTGGCCGGCATGGAGGCCCTGCTGGGTGGCCGGGAAGGCTTCTACGCCGCCCTGGATTCCCTGTTTACCTATACTCCGGAAAGCCAGAACGTGCTGGACGAGGGCATCGGCGGCATCCTGGGCCAGTACGCCCATGGCAATGAGCCCGGTCATCACATGCCCTGGCTGTTCCACTGGGCTGGCGCCCCTTCCCGTACGCAGGAAACCGTGCGCACCATCCTTACAGAAATGTACACCACCGCTCCGGACGGCCTCTGCGGCAACGAGGACTGCGGCCAGATGGGCGCCTGGTACGTTCTGGCAGCCTTGGGAATCTATCCCGCCTGCCCCGGAAGCGGCGAATTCCAGCTCACGGCCCCGCTTTTCAAAGAGACCAGGCTGCATTTGGCGGGCGGCAACACGCTCACCATCCGGGCCGACAAGCCGCAGTATCCGTACATAGAAGAAGTCTGCCTGAACGGGAAACCCGTAAACCGGCACTTTGTCACCTACGATGAAATCATGGGCGGCGGAGAGTTACGCTTCCGCCTGGCCCCCAAGCCTTCCCGCAAACGGGATGCGCTACCGGCACCCTACTCCCTAACGAAGGAGCCCTTGGTATCTCCTCCGGCCATTCTGGGACAGCTGATGCTTTTCCCGGAAAGCGCCGAGGTCCGGATGTTTTCCCGCACAGACGGAGCATCCATCCACTATACTTTGGACGGCAGCGAGCCCACGGAGGCCAGCCCCTTTTATACGCAGCCTTTCCAGGTGAGCCAGTCCTGCGTTCTCAAGGCGAAGGCGTTCAAGGAAGGCCTTCCTCCCTCTCCTGTGACCACCCGGACGGCGCACAAGCTGTTTTTCCACCCGGCCGAAAACCTTCACGGACTCCGGCCGGGGTGCCGATACACCTACCACACGGCCAACTTTGTGCTCATCGGCCAGATTGAAAGCGATCCTCCGGAGGCCGTCGGCGTCATGCTGGAACCCTCCATTGCAGGAGCGGCCGCCGAGGACCATTTTGCCTATGCCTTCACCGGCTTCATCGACATCCCCGAGAGCGGCATCTGGCACTTCCATACCACCAGTGACGACGGCAGTGCGCTGTACATCGACGGAGTGTGCGTGGTAAACAACGACGGCTCCCACTCCAGGAGCATGGCAGAGGGCAAGCTTCCCCTGGAAAAGGGCCTGCATCCGTACAAGCTCCTTTACTTCGAAGACTACGAAGGCCAATCCCTCGAATGGGGCTGGAAGGCTCCCGGAAAGGCCGATTACACCCCCATCCCCGCATCCAGCCTGTTCTACAAATGATGACACGGAGGATTAAATATCTGCTTGTGGCCATGTCGGCCCTGCTATTTCCCTTGTGCCTTCAGGCGCAGGAGGCGCAGGAAGACAATACCTTCGGGGGCTGGGAGTTTTTGGAGGTCTATCACGACTTTGGCAAAAGCCCTGTCTTTGCATCCATCTACTTCGAGCATGACAACTTCCAGTACAAACGCTTGGACAACTGGTACATCCGCACCACCGCGGGTGTGAAGATTCTCCCCTGGCTCAAGGCCGATGTGGCCTACGACTTTCTGAAAGAGCCCTCCAGCTACTCCCACAGGGCGCTTTTCAACATCACCGCCACCCTGAAACAGGGAAATCTGAAAGCATGCATCCGGGAAAGGTACATCCATTCCTGGACTCCGCCCAAGGGTACGCAGAGCGACGTGTTGCGCTCCCAGTTAAAGGTCCAATACGGTATTCCGAACTCCGACTTCACCCCCTATGTGGCCGTTGAAGTGTTTACCTGGGGAACGCAATGGAAAAAGACCCGCCACTACGTAGGCTGCAGCTACGATTTCTCCAAGGCGGTGCAACTGGAGGCATACTATATTTACTACACTTTCAACAACCGGCCGGCACAGCACGTGCTGGGTATCGGCCTTAACTTTACTATTTAGCCGTTGTAGCATAAACGGGTGATTTTTAATGATTTACAATAATTAACCTACGCGCTTTTATCCAGGTTGAAACACATAATTAACTAACTATGAACAAATTACAAGTTACACTAATGAGCGCCTTGCTGCTTCTGGCAGGCGCAGTTCATGCACAAGTAGTGAAAGTGGAAGAGGCGAAATTCTTTGCCGGAGACGATGCCGCCTGGCAGAAACCCGGCTTCAACGACAGCCAGTGGCAGACCCTCCGCCTGGACAAGGAGTGGGACCTGCAGGGCATTAAGCTTTACAACAGCTTTGCCTGGTACCGCCTGCACGTGGTGATTCCCTCCAGTCTCAAAGACAAGACAAGCGGGCAGCTGGTCTTGAACCTGGGGCCGATTGACGACTGTGATGAAACTTATTTCAACGGGCATTTTGCGGGCAAAACCGGCCGGCACCACGGGGACCCCGAAGGCTACGACGGCAAGTGGCAAAAGGAGCGCCGTTATTTGGTGGACGCCTCCTGGGTGCGCTGGGACCGTGACAACGTGATTGCCGTGCGTGTGTATAACGGGCAGGGAGAAGGCGGCTTCTACAAACGGGCGGCCTTTATTGAAAAGCCCGTGATTGCCGACTATGTCTCCCTGGATGTGACCAAGGAGGACGACCAGGCCAAGGCCCTTTTGACCGGCATCCGCAAAACGGGCGGCAAACTCACGGCCAAGGTGCAGGACGGAGAAACCGGGAAAATACTCCAGACCAAAAATTGGAACGTAAAAATAGGCGGAAAGAAGTCCTTTACGGCTTCCGTGCCCGTCAAGGGACCCTCCCGCGTGGTGTTCAGTTACAAGGACGACAACTTTGAACAGACGCTGGAAAAAAGCTTCTGCAATCCCTATATCCTTACCCCGGCAGCTCCCGCCACGCCCCGTTACAACGGACCGCTGGTGTTTGGCGTACGGCCCGGTTCCCCGGTGATTTTCCACCTGGCCTTCTCCGGTGAAAGACCCATGACCTACAGTGTGGAGGGCCTTCCGGAAGGAATTGTGCTGGACAAGGAGAATGGAGTGATAAGCGGCCGGGTGCTCAAGGAAGGAGATTATCCGCTGGTGCTCAAGGCCACTAACGGCAAAGGAGAGGCCCGGGCGGCCTTCACCCTGAAGGTAGGGCCCCGGATTGCCCTCACCCCGCCTATGGGCTGGAACTCCTGGAACTGCTGGGGCACCAGTGTTTCGCAGGAAAAAGTGATGGCATCGGCCGCCGCCCTCATTAACCGGGGCCTGGCCGACTACGGCTACAGCTACATTAACATTGACGATGCCTGGGAGGCCGAAGAAAGGGCGGCCGACGGCTCCATCCTCACCAACGAGAAGTTCCCGGACATGAAAGCGCTGGGCGACTGGCTGCATTCAAAAGGCCTGAAGCTGGGCATCTATTCCAGCCCCGGAGACCGCACCTGCGGCGGCTACTTAGGCACCCTGGACCATGAAGAGCAGGATGCCAAAACCTGGAACGAATGGGGTGTAGACTATCTCAAATACGACTGGTGCGGTTACAGAAAAGTCTTTGACGTAAGCCCGGACCACTCTACCGCCGCCTATCTGCGTCCTTACGTGAAAATGCAGCAGTACCTGAGGGAGCAGCCCCGCGACATCTTCTATTCCCTGTGCCAGTACGGGATGGCCAACGTGTGGGAATGGGGCGCCTTCATCGACGCCAATTCCTGGCGCACCACCGGCGACATCACCGACACCTGGGAGTCGCTCCACTCCATCGGCTTTGAGCAGCAGGCCGGCCTGCATCCCTATGCCGGCCCGGGCCACTGGAACGACCCCGACATGCTGGTGGTGGGCAAGGTGGGCTGGAGCAACGACCTCCGAGACAGCCGCCTTACCCCGGACGAGCAGTACACCCACATTTCCCTGTGGGCGCTCCTGGCCGCCAACATGCTGATTGGCTGCCCCATCGACCAGATGGATGACTTTACCTTCAATCTCCTGTGCAACAACGAAGTGAATGCCGTCAACCAGGACATTCTGGGCCGGCAGGCGCACCAGGACGTGGTGGAGGACGGCATGCAAATCTGGAGCCGGGACCTTTATGACGGCGGCAAGGCCGTGGGCATCTTCAACCTCAACGATGCCGCCATGCCCACCCTTCTGAAAGGCGCCTTGGAAAAGATTGGCCTCCAGGCCGGCAAAGTGCGCGACCTCTGGCGCCAGAAAGACATTCCTACGGATGCCACGTACATTATCCCTTCACACGGAGTGCTCCTGATCAAAGTGAACCCTTAATCGATAAACACAAAAAATGAATATGAGAAAAACCCTCCTCTTTGCAGCGGCGGCCCTTCTTCTTGCTGCCTGTGAGACACAAGCTCCCAAAGCCTCCGACCTTCCCCTGGTTCCCGCTTTGGAAAACAGCGCATGGGAGGCCTCGGAGTGGATTTCCGCGGCCGATGCCCCCGTGGCCACTGGAGAAGTGTACAAAAGTGCTCCCGGCTCCAGCTGGTTCCTCTCTACGCTTACCAACGGCAAAAAAGTGAAAAAGGCCACCTGGATGGCTTCCGGCCTGGGCGTGTTCGACCTTTTTGTCAACGGTGAAATAGTGGGACAGGAAGTCCTGAAGCCCGGTTTCACCCATTATGCCAAAACCAAATACGCCTTTACCTACGACATCACCCCCGTGTTCAAGACCCGGGCCGGCGAGCAGAACCAGCTCAGCGCCCAGCTCACGCCCGGCTGGTGGGCCGACAAGATTGTCACCCCCGGCGGCACCGACGGCTTCATAGGGAAGAAATGCGCCTTCCGCGCCGTTCTGGAGCTTGTTTATGCCGACGGGAGCAAGGAACTCTTCGGTACGGATACGGAGCACTGGACGGCCGGCATTGCCGGTCCGGTGAAACATGCCGGCATTTTTGACGGAGAGGAGTACGACGCCCGCGAACTTCCGGGCTTCTGCACCCCTGAAAAGCTTTCCACCCCGGAGGTGAACAGCGAATTCCAGGGTGAAATCTTCCCCACCTGCGGCGCCGAAATCTATCAGCGCGAAGACCTGCGGCTCCGTCCCGTTTCCATCTATGTGTGGGAAGGGACCAGCGGCGCCGTGGCTTCCGATGTGACAGAAGAGGTGGAATACGGCGTAGTGAATATCAAGAGGACCTACCAGGACGGCGAGGTGATTTCCCTGCAGCCCGGTCCTGCAGCCCGGTGAAACCCTGGTGGTAGATTTCGGCCAGAACGCCGCCGCCGTCCCGTCCTTCTCCTTCCAGGCACCGGAGGGAACCCTTCTGGAGTGTAATCCCTCCGAAATTCTGAACGACGGCAACGGCGCCGAGCGCCGCGGCATGGACGGCCCCGAGGGCAGCACCCACCGCCGCAACCTGCGTGTGGACCCGGGCGAAATCTGGCTCACCTACACTTTCTCAGACTGTGCGGGCCAGTTTGTGGACTACCAGCCCCGTGCCTCGTTCTGGGGCTACCGCTACATCTCCGTAACGGCAGACCAACCCGTGCAGTTTGCCTCCATTTCTTCCGTCCCGGTGACCTCGATCAGCAAGGACATGGAAACCGGCACCCTCATCACGGGCAACGAAAGCGTGAACAAACTCATTTCCAACACCCTCTGGGGACAACGTTCCAATTACCTTTCCGTCCCGACAGACTGCCCGCAGCGCAACGAGCGCCTGGGCTGGACGGCCGATACCCAGGTGTTTACGGAAACCGGCACCTTCTTTGCCAACACCAGCCGCTTCTTCCACAAGTGGATGCGAGACATGCGCGACAGTCAGAATGAAAAAGGCGGCTTCCCGGGCGTGGCACCCTTCGCCCAGTACGGCAACGAAAAGATGCGCCTGGGCTGGGCCGATGCCGGCGTCATTGTGCCCTGGACCGTATGGAAGCAGTTTGGCGACAAGGCCATCGTGACAGAAAACTGGAAAGCCATGGAAAAGTACATGGCCCATGTGAACGAAACCAAGTACGACGCCGTGGCCCTGAAAGAGGAAAACGGCAACTACAACTGGGCCGACTGGCTTAGCTACGAAGCCCTCGAAAGCTGCAGCGGACGGGCCTTCCAGAATGCCGAAACCCGTGCCCAGGCCGGCGAGTACTGGAATTACCTGGGTGCCTGCTACTGGGCCCTGGACGCCGGCTACATGCGTGACATGGCCGCGGCGGCCGGTTTTGACGCTGCCAAGTACGAGGCCATGGAAGCCGATGCCAAAGCCTACCTGAAAGAACGTTTCCTCCAGGCCGACGGCCGCTTTGTGCTGGACGTGCTGAACACCATGCAGACTCCCGCCCTCTTTGCCCTGAAACTGAACCTGGTGGAAGGCGAGGCCCGGGAAAGCATGCTTTCCCGCCTGAGGAAAAACTTCGAAGACCACGGAAACTGCCTGCAGACCGGCTTCCTGGGCACGTCCATCCTCATGCAGACCCTCACGGAAAACGGCATGGCCGACATGGCCTACGAGCTGCTTCTGCAGCGCAAGAACCCCAGCTGGCTGTACTCTGTTGACAACGGCGCCACCACCATCTGGGAGCGCTGGAACAGCTACATGAAAGACGCCGGCATGGGCCCCCGCGGCATGAACAGCTTCAACCACTATGCCTACGGCTGCGTGTGCGAATGGCTGTGGGAAACGGCTGCGGGCATTGCCGCAGACCCGGCCGTTCCGGGTTTCCGGCACATTATTATGAAACCCGTTCCGGACAAGCGTCTGGGCCACTTGGAGGCCACTTACAAGAGCGCCGCCGGCACCATCAAGAGCGCCTGGAAGTATGAAGGCGACAACTGCAAGTGGACCTTCACCATTCCCCGGGGAGCCACCGCTACGGTTGTTCTTCCCAGTGAAACCAAGGAGTACCAGGCCGGCACCTATACCGTAGAATACAAATAAGCATGAGAGGCATCGTTTTTCCGGGAAAGGGACTTTCCGTCCTGTTTGCCCTGACTGCCGCCATCTCCGCCTTCGCGCAGGAGGAGTCCCTGTTCCGGAATCCTCCCAAGGAAAACTGGCCGGAAACCTGGTTCCACTTCATCGGTGACAATGTGTCCCCGGAAGGCGTGGAGGCCGATTTGAAGGCCATCCGCGAAGCGGGAATCGGCGGTATCCAATGGTTCCACGGCGCTTTTGGCGGCCGATGGCCCGGCGTGGAGAACCCGGTGGTGCCCCTCTCCGGAGAGTGGGACCGCATGGTGGAGCACATGGCCCGCACGGCCCGCGGCGAAGAGCTGCGCCTGACCCTCCAGACCTGTCCGGGCTGGGCCATGGCCGGAGGACCGTGGATTGAAGCGGAGGATGCCATGCGGGACCTGGTGTGGAGCCGCACCGACGTTCCCGCAGGACAAGCTGTACGGGTATCCCTGCCCAAGGGCCAGCCTTCCGACGAGCCCTGGCGGGACTACCGGGACATCTGCGTCCTGGCCTTTCCCACGCCGGAGGGCGATACGGGGAAGCCCTTGACCGTCAGGACCCTTGCCGAATCGGCCCATGACTGGTCGGAACCGGGCACTTACACGCTGCGCTTCCGCACGGAGGAAAAGGCCCCCATCCGCACCCTGGAACTGCCCAGCGTGGAGAGCTTCGGCCGCGGCTGGTGCAACGAGCCAGGCATACAGGTATCCCTGAAGGCCTTTTTTCCGGACGGACGGGAGCAGCTTCTGGCCGATGCCATGCTTCCCATGGCCAGCTGGCAGGACATCGAATCCTTCGATTTGGCCGTGGACGAGGCGGAGGGCGCCTGCGAATATGAATTCACGCTCCGGCACGAGCATCCGATAAACTTCGGCTATGTCCGCTTCCATTCGGCCTCCCGGCACAACGACTGGCGCTCGGCCGCCGGCCGCACCCTCCGCGCCAAGGAAATGTATCAGCGCAACGCCCGGCGCAGCAGCGCTTCCTACGTTGCGTCCCGGGACATCGTGGACCTGAGCGCAGCCACCAGCCCGGAGGGAGAGCTGGTCTGGAACGCACCCGCCTCCAGGACGGGCAGCTGGACCATCCTGCGCTACGGTCACGTGAACATCGGCTACAAAAACGGGCCGGCCCCCAAGGAAGCCACCGGCTGGGAATGCAACAAACTGGACCGGAAGGGCGCACGCACGCAGTTTGAAAACTATGTGGGACGCCTGCAGAACGGCCCGGTGGCCGGCCTGGCCGACGGAATGCTCATGGACAGCTGGGAGTGCTACAACCAGAACTGGACGCAGGACATGGAGGCCCGTTTCGGCGAGGACAACCGTTACGGACTCCGCCGCTGGATGCCGGCCCTGAGCGGCTATGTGCTGGACAGCCCGGAAACCACCGCCCGCTTCCTTCTGGACTGGCGCCGCACCCGCACCAAGCTGTACAACCAGGAATTCTTCCGGGAGATGGCAAGCCTGGCGCACGAGGCGGGGATGCAGGTGCAGTTTGAGACCGCCGCGGCCGATGTGGTGGCCATGGACCCCCTGGAGTATTACAAGTACGCAGACGTGCCCATGTGCGAGTTCTGGCACCCCATCCAGGACAATTTTGTGGGCAGCCTCAACTTCAAGCCCATCAAGCCCACGGCATCGGCCGCCCATATTTACGGGAAAAAGCGGGTGGCGGCCGAGAGCTTCACCAGTTTTGACCTGAACTGGGACGAGCATTGGGAAATGCTCAAGGAAGTGGCCAACCTGAACATGACCGAGGGCGTAACCCACAACGTCTTCCATACCTATACCCACAACCCCCAGGTGGGCTTCCTGCCGCCGGGAACCAGTTTCGGGAACAGTATCGGCACGCCCTTCCTGCGCGGGCAGACCTGGTGGCCGTACATGCCCTGGTTCACCCGTTACCTGGCCCGTATCAGCTATATGCAGGAATGCGGCAAGCCGGTGGTGGACGTGCTCTGGTACCTGGGCGACGAAATGGGAAACAAACCCGACCAGCTGGCCCCCTTCCCGGAGGGTTTCAAATATGACTACTGCAATCCGGACGTGCTCCTCAGCCGCCTGGAGGTGGCGAACGGGGAGCTTTGCACGCCGGAAGGGCAGCGTTACCGCGTCCTCTGGATTCCGGAAAATGAACGGATGCTGCCCCAAACCGTGGAAAAGCTGGAGCGCCTGGTCCGGAACGGGGCCCGGGTGGTGGCCGGTCCGCCGCTTTCCCCGGCCACGCTCAACCTGGACGACGCCGGGCAGAAACGCTTCCGCAAGACCATCGGCCGCCTGTGGAAAGAGAAAGGACGGATTCGCCGCCATGGAAAAGGGGCCGTTGCCTGGGATGTTCCCTTGGAGCAGGCCCTGCGCTCCTTCGGCCTGAAGCCGCACCTGAAGGCCGACGACCCCGCCCTGCTGTGGTGTGAACGGGAGCTGCCCGGCGCCCGCTGGTTCTTTGTGGCCGCTCCGGTAGGCGCTTCGTTCCATGGTACGCTGGAGCTGCTGGCCGAGGGACAGGCCGAATGCTGGGACCCCGTGAGCGGAAAAACCTACCGGCTGGAAACCCGGCAGGAGGGGGACCGCCAGCGCATCCGCCTGGATTTGGAACGGGCCCAGAACGCCTTTGTCGTATTCCGCAAAAACGGGACGGCCGCCGCCCTGCCGCCGGCCCTTCCAAAGGACCATTTCCTGGAACTGAAACAGTGGACCCTGGCCTTCCCCGAAGGATGGGGCGCACCCGAAAAACTGGAGCTTAGCACCCTCAAGGCCTGGAAAGACCTTCCGACAGGAGAGGAAGGACGCGCTTTTTCAGGAACGGCCGAATACCGCACGCAGTTTGACTGGGAAGCCCAGGAGGGACCCGCCATCCTGGACCTGGGCCGGGTGGACATGATTGCCGACGTATGGGTGAACGGCGAAAGGGCCGATGTCCTCTGGGCCCCGCCCTATCGCCTGGACTTGGCGCCGCTGCTCCGGCCGGGGAACAATACGCTCTGCGTGAAGGTGACGGGGACCTGGCACAACCGCCTGGTCTATGACGCCTCCCTGCCGCAGGAGCAAAGGAAAACCTGGACCATCGCCGGTCCCAAGGCGGACGCCCCGCTCCGGGAATCCGGTCTCCTGGGCCCGGTAAGGCTTTATTTCTTCCGCTGATGGCCGCCCTGGGTGAGCACACGGTACTCCATGGGCGTCATCCCGGTAACCCGGCGGAAGGCCGTAAAGAAGTAGTCCTCATTATCGTACCCCATCTCGTAAGCCACATGCTTGATGGGGATGGAGGTGTTGGTGAGCATTTCCTTGGTGCGGTGAATCCGGATTTGCTGGATATACTGGGACGGGGCCAGGCCGGTGTATTCCTTGAAAATACGCCGGAAATTGGAGTAGCCCAGGCACAGCTGCCGTGACAATTCTTCCGGCGTAATGAAGCGGAACTGCTTGGAAATGATGATTTTGGCCTGGTTCATCTTGTCGGCCACCTCCGAGAAGGTCTCGTTGCGGTGGTAATACCAGGCCAGACTCATCAGGTGGGCCACAATGCCGGAAAGGCGCTGCTGGAAGCCGGAGCGCTGCTCCCGGGCCGTTTCTACGGCCCCCGTGTACAAATCTACGATATCGCTGTGCAGGCCGATGTTCCAAAGCGGACTTTCCCTTGAAAAAAAACCGTTCTTCACCCAACTGTCAATCTGCTCCCCCTTGAAACCTATCCAGTATTCCTGCCAACCGGTAGCCGGGTCCGGGGCGTAGCTGTGCCATTCTCCGGGAAAGAGCAGGAACAGGCTCCCCTGCTGGATGGAAAGCGAATGGGGAAGGGAGGCGCAACGGAAGCGTCCCCGGCCGTGGGTGATATACAGCAGCTGGTATTCGTCCAGGATGCGCCCATTCTCTTCCGAAAACAGGTAACGGGAGGGATGCGCCGACGGCGGATAGGGCTCTCCGGGAGCCACTTCCTGAAATCCCAGGGAATTCACGGCCATGCCCCACAGCAGGTCATGGGGGCCGATGGTAAGGTACTTTAGGTGAATGTCTTCGTTCATAAGGCGGATTTTTATGCAATAATAAGATATCTTTAGCAAAAATCAAAGTTTTGGTGGCATAATATGAATTGACTTCTTGAATATTAAAGGGTATCTTTGTGAGCAAGAGACAACTAAAACTAATCCGATATGAAAGAAGCCCAAATTCTCCAAGCCTATGAAATAGCCAAAGAGCGCTATGCGGCCCTTGGCGTAGACACCGACAAAGCCATTGCCCAGCTGGAAAAACAGCAGATTTCCCTGCACTGCTGGCAAACCGACGACGTCATTGGCTTTGAAAGCAAGGACGGCCTGTCCGGCGGCATCCAGACCACCGGCAACTATCCGGGCCGCGCCCGCAACATAGACGAGGTAAGAAAAGACCTCGAATTCGTGAAAACCCTGCTGGCCGGCAACCACCGCGTGAACCTCCACGAGATTTACGGAGACTTCGGCGGCAAGTTCATAGACCGCGACCAGTGCGGTCCGGAGCATTTCCAGAGCTGGATAGACTGGGCCAAGGCCAACAACTTCAAGCTGGATTTCAACTCCACCTCCTTCGGCCACCCCAAGAGCGGAGACCTCACCCTGGCCAACCCGGACAAAGCCATCCGGGAGTTCTGGATTGAGCATACCAAACGCTGCCGCCACATTGCGGACGTCATGGGAAAGGCCCAGGGAGACCCCTGCATCATGAACATCTGGGTACACGACGGCTCCAAAGACCTCACCGTGAACCGCAAATACTACCGGGAACTGCTGGCTGCCTCCTTAGACGAGATTCTTAAGGAGGAGTTGCCCGGCATGAAGAGCTGCGTGGAGGCTAAACTCTTCGGCATCGGCCTGGAAAGCTATACCGTGGGCTCCATGGACTTCTACGAGGGCTACTGCGCCACCCGCAAAGTGATGTACACCCTTGACACAGGCCATTATGAGCAAACGGAGAACGTGGCCGATAAAGTAGCCTCCCTGCTGCTCTATGTGCCTGAGCTCATGCTCCACGTGAGCCGCCCCGTCCGCTGGGACTCCGACCACGTCACCATCATGAACGACCAGACGGCCGACCTCTTCAAGGAGCTGGTACGGGCCGATGGGCTGAACCGCGCCCATGTGGGCCTGGATTACTTCGACGCCAGCATCAACCGGATAGGCGCCTACATCATAGGCACCCGCGCCACGCAGAAATGCATCCTGAGCGCCCTTCTGGAGCCCCTTGCCAAGCTTCGTGAATACGAGGCGGCCGGCCAGGGCTTCCAGCGGCTGGCTCTCCTGGAAGAGGCCAAGACGCTGCCTTTCGGCGCCGTGTTCGACTATTTCAACTACATCAACGGCGTGCCCGTGGGAGAAGAATTCATCCCCGCCATCGAGCAGTACGAGCGTGAAGTAACCTCCAAAAGATAGCTTATGAACCTGCTTATCGGCCTACTCATCATAGCGGTAGGGGCTTTCTGCCAGAGCTCCAGCTATGTTCCCATCAACAAAATCAAGTCCTGGAGCTGGGAGAGCTACTGGCTGGTGCAGGGCGTGTTTGCCTGGCTGGTTTTCCCCCTGCTGGGATCCGTCGCTTCCCTGAGCGGAACCGGAAGCTCTTTCTCCGACCTCCTGGGCCTCATGCAGGCCGACCCCAAGGCCACCTGGCTCACTATCCTCTTCGGGGTGCTGTGGGGCGTAGGGGGCCTTACCTTCGGCCTTAGCATGCGCTATCTGGGCGTAGCCCTGGGCCAAAGCATCGCGCTGGGCACCTGCAGCGCCCTGGGCGCCATCCTGGGCCCGGTGCTCACCGGCCATGCGGGAGACCTCACGTCGGCCGTGATTATCGGCGTAGTGGTTACCCTGGTGGGCATAGCCATCATTGGCGTGGCCGGAGCCATGAAGAGCGCCGCCCTGCCGGAGGAAGAGAAAAAGAAGGCCGTGAAGGACTTCAACTTCGGAAAGGGCCTGTTTGTGGCCGTGCTGGCGGGCCTGATGAGCGCCTGCTTCAACATCGGCCTCAACTTTGGGCAGCAGCTGTTTGTAGAGGGCACCAAGCCCATCTTCCAGTCGCTGCCGGCCACCATGCTGGTCACCTTCGGCGGCTTCCTTACCAACGCCTGCTACTGCCTGTACCAGAACGGCAAGAACAAAAGCTGGGGAGACTACGGGCAGAAGGCCCTCTGGGGCAACAACCTCGTGTTCTGCTGCCTGGCCGGCCTGCTGTGGTACAGCCAGTTCTTCGGCCTGTCCTTAGGCAAGGGCTTCCTTACGGACTATCCGGTGCTCATTACCTTCAGCTGGTGCATCCTGATGAGCCTGAACGTGGTGTTCAGCAATGTCTGGGGCATTATCCTTAAGGAATGGAAGGGTGTGAGTAAGCAGACCGTCGCCGTGCTGGTGGCCGGAATTGTGGTGCTCATCGTAAGCACCTTCCTTCCTCAACTGTTATAGACGAGATGAAAAATTTCCTGGCATTTGACTGCGGCGCCACGTCGGGCCGCGCCATTCTGGCCACACTGAGCGGAACCTCCTTCACCATGAAGGAGGTGTATCGCTTCCCTTCCGAGATGAAGCGCGAGGGAAAGCGCATGCGCTGGGATGTGGTGGCCATGTATGAGCATTTTGTCCGCTGCCTCACGCAGCTGGGAGAAGAAGGGGTGACGCTCACTTCCATCGGCATAGATACCTGGGGCGTGGATTTTGGCTGTATCGGCAAGGACGGGCAGCTGCTGGCGCTCCCCCGCTGTTACCGGGACCCTTATACAGCGGGCGTGCCCGAAAAGGTGTTCCGGCGCATCCCCCGGGAACGGCTGTATGCGCGCACCGGCATCCAAATCATGGATTTCAACACCATCTTCCAGCTCTATGCCCAGACGCAGGAGCAGGACGAGGCCCTTCAGAAGGCCGATGCCCTCCTCTTCATGCCGGACCTGCTGTCTTATCTGCTCACGGGAAAGGCCGTGTGCGAATATACGGACGCCTCCACCTCCGGCATGATGGACCAGGATACGCGCCAGTTCAACAAGGCGCTTTTGGAGGAACTGGGCATCCGCACGGACATGCTCCTTCCCATTGTGCCGTCCGGCACCGTGGTGGGCACGCTGAAGCCCGAGCTGGCCGCCTCCACGGGCCTGGGCCCCGTTCCGGTGATAGCCGTTGCCGGGCACGACACCGCATCGGCCATTGCCGCCGTGCCGGCCTCCGACGGGCACTTCGCCTACCTTTCCAGCGGAACCTGGAGCCTGATGGGCATTGAGGTGCCCTCGCCCGTCATCAACGCGGAAAGCGCCCGGCTCAACTTCACCAACGAGGGCGGCATCGAGGGCACCACGCGCTTTCTCAAGAACATCACCGGCATGTGGCTGCTGGAGCAGTGCCGCGCCGTTTGGAAGGCCGAAGGAAAGGACTACGGCTACGCGGAGCTCC
>CADBHY010000005.1 GCA_902794615.1 uncultured Bacteroidia bacterium | reverse complement strand
GTCAGGCCGGCCAGCGAGAAGAGGGTTTCCCTCAGAAGGCCCGTGTACAGCCAGCTGTAACCGGCCACGATGCGCTTGCGGCCGCCGTCGTTGCGGATAAGGGTATCGGCCTGGCGGAGCAGCTGGTCCTGGAAGGAATTGATGGGGCCTATCTGGTCAACGGTGGCGTTGAAGCGGCGCTTGAGGCCTGCGGCGTTCACCGGCTCTCCGGCCGATGCGCTGAACACCAGCGTGTCCCCGCTTTTGAGTTCCACCTCGAAAGAACCGGGCACCCAGAGGTCTTCCCGGCAGTCGAAGCCGCGACGCATCTCGTCCGAGTACGTAACCCCCTTGTACCAGGTGGGAGCGAACTTGAAGGCCGATGCAGAGGCGCTCAGCTGCAGGTTAAGCTGGGGGAAGCCCTCGTACATGCAGAAGGCGGCGCCGTTCTGGACGGGGGTGAAGTCCTGCCGGGCAGCCTCGTTCTCGGAGGTGAGGGCATGGACGTTGCGGAAGGCCAGGAAAGGCTTGAGCTCCAGCTTCACCCTGGCAGGGGCGTTCACCAGTTCATACTGAATCATCACCTGGCAGGCATCCGGGCTCAGGGCAATCTTCTTGCGGAAGACAATCTCTCCAATCTTGTACGTGACGCAAGGCACGGGGTCTGCGTCAAAATCCACGATGTACTTGTGCCCGCGGGGTTCATAAACGTCTCCATAGCAGTGAATTCCCAGGTTGAAACGCTTGCCGCGGAGGGTGAGGCTTTCATCCAGGGAACTCAGAAGCAGGTGGCGGTAGCCGTCAAAGGCTTCTACCGGAACTGCCAGGAGACCGTGATAACGCCTGGTGTTGCACGTGACGATGGACGTGTTGCAGAAGGCTCCGGACTTGTTGGCCAACATGATTTCCCGCTTGAGGGAATAAGACAGGTTGACCAGTTCCGACTTGTTGAATTTCAAAAAAGCCATAAATATGTTTTTATACTTGCTTCAATACTAAGGCCGTACGGGCAGGCAGGTACAGGCTCAGCGTGTGGTCGTACCCCTGGTTGCCGTTGGGGCATCTCTTGTCCATGGCTATATGACGTTCCCCCTCCTGCAGACGCCCGTAACCGTCGAAACGGGGCTCGTCGGAGTCCAGTACTGTCACATAGTCTCCCGCCGGAGCCGAAAAACCATAATCCGCAAACGAACCGGCAGGTGAAAAATTCAGTGCAAAGATACAGTTTTTCCTACGGAAAATCAAGATTTTCTTCTCCTCGTCGGCCACCAGCAGTTCCGGATACCTGGAAAGGACGGCCTCTTTCCGCAGCAGGTGTACCATCTCGGCGTCGAAGCGGTTCAGGCAGCCGTAGCGGAGGTCCGGATTGTCGGAGAGCGACCACTGACGGCGGGCATACTTGAAGGACCAGCCGTTTCCCTCGCGGGGGAAGTCTATCCATTCGGGATGGCCGAACTCGTTGCCCATGAAATTCAGGTAACCGTTGCCGGCAGTGGCGGCCGTCACCAAGCGGATGAGCTTGTGAAGGGCGATGCCGCGGTCCACGACGCCGTTCCAGCTGTCAAGGCGCATGGCAAAGTACATTTCCTTGTCCATGAGGCGGAAGATGATGGTCTTGTCTCCCACCAGGGCCTGGTCGTGGCATTCGGCGTAGGAGATGGTCTTTTCCTCGGCCCGTTTTCCGGTGAGCTCGTGCCATATCTCGCCCATGGACCATTGCTCGTCGGAGCGCTCCTTAATCCACTTGATCCAGTGGTCGGCCACGCCCATGCTCATGCGGAAGTCGAAACCCACGCCGAAGGCCTCGAAGGGAGCGGCCAGTCCCGCCATGGCCGATACGTCCTCCGCGATGGTTATTCCGTTGGGATTCATCTGCTTGACCAGCATGTTCGCCAGGGCCAGGTAAATGACGGCATCCTCGTCCACGCCGCCGTCGAAGTACAGTCCGTAGTTCCCGAAATCCTTGCCCAGGCCGTGGTCCCAGTACAGCATGGACGTAACCCCGTCAAAACGGAAACCGTCTATGTGGTATTCTTCCATCCAGTACTTGACGTTGGACAGCAGGAAATAGCGGGTGGCGTCCTTGCCGTAGTCAAAGCAGCGCGAGCCCCAGGCGGGATGGTCTCCCTTGGGGCCGGCATGGAAGTACAGGTAGTCCGTTCCGTCAAATTCGGCCAGGCCTTCCAGCGAGTTTTTCACGCTGTGGCTGTGTACGATGTCCATGATGACGGCGATGCCCTTTGCGTGGGCGTCGTCCACCAGGGCCTTGAACTCTTCCGGCGTGCCGAAGCGGGAACTCAGGGCGAAGAAATTGCTCACCTGATAGCCGAAGGAGCCGTAGTACGGATGCTCCTGCAGGGCCATAATCTGGATGGTGTCATATCCCAGCTTCTTGATGCGGGGCAGCACGTCCCGGCGGAATTCCTCAAAGCTTCCCACCTTTTCCTTTTCACTGGCCATGCCGATATGGCACTCGTAAATGAAGGGATTGGGGCGCTTGCCGGCGTGCCCGTGCTTCCACACGTAGGGCTCGGGAGCCCACACCTGGGCGCTGAACACTTTGGTCACCTCGTCCTGGACCACGCGGGTGGCATAGGAAGGGATCCGTTCCCCGCCGCCGCCCGGCCACTCGATATACAGCTTGTACAGCTGTCCGTGGTTCAGGAACATCTCGGGAAGGTGCAGTTCCCAGTTACCCTGGCCGATAGGCTTCAGGGCATAGGCATCCGTGCGTTTCCAGTTGTTGCAGTCTCCAATCAGGTAAATCTTGGAGGCATTGGGGGCGTACTCGCGGAAAACCCAGCCGTCCTTGTCCTTGTGGAGGCCGTAATAAAGATGGTTGTTCACGGCGTCCTTCAGCAGGCCGTCTCCGGCCATGTGCCTGAGGGTTTGCCAGATATGTTCGTGCCGGGCGTCAATAGCGTCTTTCCACGGCATCAGCCAGGGGTCTTGTTCATAAATTTTTTTCATATGCGAACCTTTTTGTCATTCTGAAACTTTTTTTGTCATTCTGAGCGAAGCGAAGAATCTATTCCTTATCCAGGCTGTCACTCTTTTCCGTCACGGTTCTCAGGTACTCCCGGCACTGTTTCATCCGGCTCTCCAACGTCTCATTCCCGGATGCATCTACGGCATACAGGAAGTTTCCGCGGTACTTATACCCAACGCCATTTCCCGCACGGGCCGATAGTTTGGTCCCGAAAGTATTATGGTTATGTATAAAATAATGCATCATACACACATCATAGGGTCAATCTCCATAGAATTCTGGTATTAACAACTCTTCCATGAATCTTGCCGGGGTTCCAATTAGTACAGGCGCGCAAAAAAGACTCTAAATCCTTACTGAACTGAGTATCTTCGTATATTAATGAACGTATATATAACAATTGCCCGTTCTTGCTTACTATCAGTTCTACAGCTACAGAACCTTGGAACTGTTCAATCTCATCATATTTGTAGTTAAAACGGTCATTGAAATCACTCATTAATCCCATAGCATAGGGTTGATTGTTATATGTTGGCCACTCATCAACATAATCATAAACTCGGGCTCTTACATTCTCATCAAATGTCGAATGGTATCCGAAATAAATGCCACATGAGGAAAGCATAGCCGCGCAGCAAAATATGCAAAGTGCACTAATGCACCGGCGTTCCCGGCCAGTTGACCCAATAGTCCACATAGTCTTTATCTCTTTTGTTTCCAAAATATCCATAGCCCTGATTCTGCAACTTAATCTCACCCAAGACAAAATTAAACTGTCCTTTTGTAAGATGAACCATATCCCAACCTCGTTGTCCATTGATAGTAGTGAACCCATAGTTCATTATATTATTTACTATGTTAGGGTCCGTGTTGTGTGTAGTAATATATGAATTTGGCCCAATTGATATAAGCTCCGTATCAGGTGATTGGGTTAATTCAAATGGGTGGGCTACCCTTACAGTATGAAACAACTCATGAACACTTGATTGAGCAACCGAATTAATATCTCGTAAAACACCACCTTCTTGGAACATGTTAATTGACGTGTACATGAAAGAAGTACTTCCCCCCTGAGACGGATCAATAAAACGAGCAAAATCTATACTTTGAGTAATGTCCGGATTATCGCGAGAAAAAACAACTCGACCTGAATAGTGCCCAGAAGAAGCATTTGTTATAATTGAATTAAATAGCTCATTTATGGCATTTAAGTACTGACTTAACACCCCCTCGCTAAGACCAGAACTATTGGTAAAGTTCAAGTAAACAGTTATTATACTCCCATTAATCTCCCATTCTTTCCCATTTAGATCCACCAAATTCACCGGGTCCCCATTGCAATACACATACGGATTAATTCCCGCATACTTGTGGGCCAGGGGGTCCTGCGTTGTCCAACGAGCCAGCCAAGGGTCATAATATCTAGCCCCGAAGTCAAGCAGCCCGAAGTCCGTACCGTCTATCTTCTGCTCCTCCTTCCCTGAGAAACGCCAGTGGTTGTAGGACGTGGATGTACGTGCAATTCTATTGCCGTAAGGCTGATAATCGCTCAATTCCTTCTTTTTGGAGTCTATCGTACCCGTTGTGGAAAGGTCATAGACCGCCCGCACGCTCCCCAAATGGTCCTTCACCTGCCAGTAGTCCTTGTAAGAAGGGACACCCGTACTACTGTACGTAACCACAATCCGGCCTTCATCGCAACCGATGCTTTCCAGCGCCTCGCTTCCAGATGCATCCACGGAGTACAGGAAATTCCCACGGTACTTATATCCTACGCCATTTCCCGAAAGGGCAGAAAGCTTAGTGCCATCAGTCAGATACTCATACTGCGCAAGCACCGAACTGCCGGAAAGTACCTTTGCCTGAAGATTCAGGGCATTGTATGCCAATTGGATGCCCTTCCGGCTGTCGGTAAGCATATTACCGTTGGCGTCGTAGGTGTAGGAATAGGTCTGGCTGTCCACCGCGTCGGAGACAGAGGTCAACCGTCCTCCCGTATAGGTATACGTCAAATCATCCACCAATGCAGATGTTCCATATCGCTTGAGGGCCGTCAGATTGCCGTCCAGATCATAGGTGATATCTTTCTCTACCTCCGTGGAGACGGCGGTGCTGCCGTTGTAATGCTTGGCACCGGAAATCCTCCAGGCATTATTGTATGAATAGTCATATGTCTGTTCTGCCCTTCCCTGCAAGGTGGAGGCAATCTCAGATATCCTACCCGACCAAAGCGCCGTACCGCCAGATTTGACGGGGACTGCATAGCGAAGGTCCTCCTGCAAAAGGATACTCGTCAGATAGGTCGCCTTCGATTGGGCCTCCCATCCGTGGATATCGTAGGTATATTCCTGCTTGAAGGAGCCGGACGACCGTTTGCTCAAATGCCCCAGATCATTGTACGAATAAGAGAAAGAGGGAAGGGATGAACCGTTCAGGTTCCGCGCGTAAGACTCGACCTGCCCTCTCCTTTTACGGGTATATGCAGAGACCAACACCGTGGAATCCCCTGCGGGAGAGATATGGACCTCCCGTGTCTTTACGATATTTCCAAGGAAATCGTACTTGCTGGAATAACGTGCTTTCCAGCCATCGGAGTCCACCTCTACTGTCTGAATGACCCTTCCGTGCTTATCATAGTAGTACTCCCTCCCGCGCGTAAACCCATCATGGTTGGTTTTGTCAAGCTCGGGAACAGGCCTGAGTACTTCATGTTTCAGGAATCCTTTGATGTTAAGCGTCTCCCTGTCGGTAAGGGAGGCCGCCTCGTCCGGAACAAACGCATAGCTTGAGCCAAAATCCGTTCCAGAACCGCTGTAGCTGTAATACGAATAATCTCTCCGGCCGCCATATTCCTGCGTGCCGCTTTGTTGTTGATAAGTCTCAGAAGTTACCCGGTTAAATGTGTCATAATGGTATACCTTCTCAAAACTGTTGTTCTGCATCTGCGCGGAGCGGACCAAGCCGATGCGTCCGCGCGTGTCATATTGGGTGGTAATCCTGCCGCCTCCTGGGGCCGATGTCCCCACGGGCCTTCCGAAACCGTCGCGCCAAATCATAAAACACCCTCCAGAGGAGAAAGTATCCCCAAAGGTAAAACTATTCAACTGATTAGCCCTGATTTTCGCAGCTGCTTCCGGCGCAACGACACAGACAAGGCTGTCACGAAGATCGTACACGTAATAAGTGTCGGCATCTTGACCACTCCGACCGACATTCATCTGCCGGGAACATATAAGCCTTCCGAACGGATCCGTGAACAGGCGCGACTCGCGGCCGTCCTCATCCGTTTCCGCTGTGCACAGGAGGCACTCCTCTGATTGGAAACCGTTGAACGTAACCGTGGGGTTCGAGGTGCTGTGCGCGAAGGATAAATTGAGGATTGAGTCCGCCTGCTCAGAAACACGGTAAGAAAGCGTGGTGGGATGACTGCTCCATGCCGCGCCTGCCTTGATGGTCTGCGTCGGCCTTCCTTCCGGGGTGCTCTCATACGTGGTATTGGTATACCCTCTTGAATCGGAAAAGTTCGACTGGTAATAACTGGCCTGGGAGTTGATGGCGCTTGGATCCAGCTGGAGATTGGAAGACGACTTCACGTATGGGAGATATCCCACCGTATCCGGACGGCGCATGGAGTCGTATACAATCGGCAGGTGGAGAGTGGTCAGGGAGGAAACAAAATACGACTTTGCCTGTTGCTCCTCATACCCCAGGCCGTTGTAATAAACGGCATCTTTGTAAGAATAGAGCCCATTGTCGGAGGTGAAGACTTCCTGAGCAATGTAGTTGTCTCCACCAAGGCCATAGGTGGAAGACGAACTCACGTCGTTGTTGAAGAAGTAATAATACTTCGATACCAGGTTGCCATCCATATCCTTAATTTGCTGCAATCGGCCCTTCCCGTCGTATACATAACTCTGCAACTGGCCGCCGGGGGAGGTGATGGAAGTAAGTCCGACCAAATCTTTCCACGTATAGTCCGTCTTTCCGCCTCCGTTTTCATTTTTCCTTGTAATGTGGTTGCCAGTCCAAGTATACGATATATATGCCCCACCGGCCAAAGACACATTTAAAAGCCGGTAACGATAGTCATAGGTAAACGTCGTCGTCCTATCATATGATGCATCTCCGCAAGAAGTGCTGAAAATGGTGTTGGGCGTCGTGACAGGTGGAGTCTGAATATAATACTTCTTGAATGTAACTGGACGTACATTGTTCCCAGAATACGTATATGTCTGCTTGGATGCGATTCTTTCGGTCCCCCCAAAAGACCGGGTAACTACCGTCGCAGTCTTGGCAGAGGGAATCTGCGTAGAGGGGGAACTCTCAACAAGGTACTGGTGGTAGGACTTCAGAGTGCCAGCGGCGGAGCCACCGGATACTGCCTCACAAGTCACCTGGCCTCGCGAATTATAGGTATAGGACTTCGTCTTGCTTAGGCTCCCTTCTGCCTCATAGGAAATCTCTGTGGTTGAACTTAACAGAGGACTCCGTGCTGACCAGTGGAATGTGTCGTAATACCTAGCCGTGTTAACGAACAAGCCCTGCATGGCAATCACATCTTCATTGTACGAGTTAGTAATGCTCTTCCGAAGGGTTCCTGCGGCATTATAAAGATCGGTCTCTAAAATACGTCCACGCATGTTCCTCCTGTCATTGTTCGACGGAGAAAGAAGCGGGGTGGAAGATGATATATCCATGCTATCATAGGGCCAGAAAACACTTTTTTCAATATCCCACGAATCATATTCATGGCTATCGCAATAAGCCGCAAGGGCCGCTGACGTAAATGTATTTCTCTGCCAGGAACCATCTTCGTACTCTTCAATTACAGTACTATATCCGACATGACCATCCCGGTTGGGAAAGCCGCTGGCCGCACCAGAATAAACGACAATTTTAGCATTGACTCTGCATGTCTCTATATAAGATGAGACATTGTATGAAATACTGACTAAAGATGCATAGCGGGGCATTTGGTAAAGAATGCCGGAGGTAGTTCCGCCCTTCATCTCGGAATAATGATACGTCACGTGATCCAGCATGTTACCATAACCCGCACTGCTATGCGTAAATTGCCTCACCCGGACTCCACCAACCTGATACGGCGTACAGGGAGCAGCATCGGCAGAGAAGGTCCTCCGGCGACTCACCGTATTGCCCTCGTAGGAAATAGTGGTTGTTCCCCCGGTGGGATACGTAATGGTTGTGAGAGCCCCACGAGAAGAATAAGTAGCGTCCGCCTCCTTGTAGGTGCCGTTGATCTGATTATATAAATTACTATCAGGATAACCGTCATTGTCTATCTTTACGATATTTCTTAGGGATGATACAGACTTTCCATTCCAATATCCCCAATGGTCCGTAGACTTCGAGTCATTCCTCGGCAGAGAGACTCCGCTTAAATTGTACGCAAAATCATAATCTCCTTCCTTGAGCCCCGAGACCTTTGTCAGAAACATCTTTGGAGTTCCATCTGCATAGGTTTGTGTAAGAGTGCAGGATAAAACTGTCTCATTCGCAATGTTGCGAACGGTAATACCCGACAAGCGTTTCTTGTAGGCGCCGACATCCTCAATCCCCGCCGAAATGACGTAGCTATTGATGTTGCTAAAATCATAGGACGATGCACTCTCCTCATCGGATGTCCGATTCTGGTAAGAAAAAGAGACAACGGTACTGCCGTTCACCTTAACAGACTCAAGGAGTGAATAATAACGGCCACAAATCATTGATGCATCTTCAGTGGTGCCTCCTCCACCACCGACGTTAACACCGTAGTAATATTCATACGATTTGATAGTACGGTCAATCTCTGTGACGGAACGCTGAAACTGCCTTTCGGAGCTATAGCTGAACTCCACCTTTAAATTGGATGACGCAGGCGCCTCAATCTTGTAAAGACGGAAGGCTGTTACGTCCGAGGACGGTCCGCTCTCATATACGCCATAGCCCCCGGATGACATCGGGGCCGGATAGGTAGCCGATGAGGCTCTCGTCGCATGGAAGGTTTCCACATTGTTGATAGATCCTCCAAAATAGTATTTGTAACCATCCCCGGTTCGTATGACTATCTGAGCATAGTGGGGGCTACCACTTCCCGGAGTAAATGACACGCTGAACTCTCCGAACGGAACACTGGAATTGAACACACGGATGGTTCCATCCTCCAGCATCACGAAATCTCCGGAATATCCGCAGAAGTTAAAGTGGAAAATATCCGGAGACGGATCGCATTTTACTCCGGCGCTAGTAACAAATACCGGAGTATCAGATAAAGGATCATACGAGAGAGTCTTAGCTAAAATGGTATTCAAACCATATGGACCAGAATTCATTGAATAATTGATACTCCGAACACTACTATATGAATATGTAATTCCTTCGGCACGGGCCTGCGCCCAGCCCAGTATGGAGCCATTCTGAAACACAGGCCCCTCATCCGGAATCCCGCGAACCTCGCGGGTAATGACTCCCCCACAATCAAGAGCCCACCCATATCCCACCACGCCGGAATGCTCGGCAGGCCGGTATCCGTCAAAATGATACGCAAGGCTGATAGGAACCGTAAACTCCGGGTCCTCATAAGTGAAAACAGGCAGTATGTAAGACATGGCCCCCGTATACATTGCAGGGCTCAGCTTTCCATACTTGCTCACCGAAAAGGTTTCGGCCGAAGGGGTGATGTTACCTGACGGGTCAAATGAACCCGGGCTCTGGGCACTTGCCGTAATTGAAAACAACACGGTAACGACAAAGATGACAGAATGAAGGGAATGTCTCATAAATAAATGTACCTTACTCCTTGTCCAGGGAATCAATCTTGTCTTTTACGGTCCGGAGGTACTCCCGGCACTGGCCCAGGAGTTCCTTGCTGCGGCCCACCAGGGCGTCAATATCGTCCAGCTTGGTTTCCGGATTCTCCACTTTGGCGGCTATCTGGTCCAGTTCGGCAATGGCCTTTGCGTAGTCAAATGGGGGCGTCATGCTATATTAAGTTTATGATTATCAGATGTTTCACTATAAATTTCATCTACCTTGGCAGTAAGGGAGCCGTCGGAAAAACGCACGCCGATACGGTCCCCTACCGCCACTTTGTCCACGGTCTTGAGCACTTTGTTGTCCTTCCCCGTCACCAGCACATAGCCCATGGCCAAGATGTTGCGGGGGTCCGAAGCCTTGACAAGGGCTTCCTTCAAGGCCAGTTTGGAATACTCTGCGCTCACGTGGGAGAGGGCGGCAAACTGAATCCGGCGCTGTGCGGCATCCTTTACGGCAGCCACCTGCCCATGCTTGAGCAGCAGCCCCCGGGAAATACGGCCGAGACTCTTCTGGAGCCTCATTTCCAAGGCCGACAATCGCCCCTGCAGCGCCCGGTGCATCCGGGACTCCGCTCCTCCCAGCCGAAGCTCTTCCCGGCTCATCACCCGCCCGGCAGCCGCCATCACCCGCTGCCCTATGCGGTCCAGAAGGGCGTCCTGCGCCTGGAAAGCTTCCAAAAAGACATCGGCCAGCGCCGTGGGCGTTTTCACGGAACGGTGGGCCACCATGTCTGCAATGTGGACATCCTTGTCGTGGCCGATGGCGGTAATCACCGGCACCGGCAGGGTGGCGATGGTGACGGCCAGGTCGAAGTCGTCAAAACAGCCCAGGTCCAGCTCGCTGCCGCCGCCCCGAAGTATCAGGACGGCGTCGTAATTCTTTTCGGCCGCTTCCTGAAGGGCGGCCGATATGGATGCGGGGGCCTGCTCTCCCTGCATGAGGGCCTCAAAGAGGTCCAGCTGGAAGGCATAGCCCTGGGGGTTGTTCAGCAGGTGGTTCCGGAAGTCCTGGTAGCCGGCCGCCGTAAGGGAGGTGACCACGGCCAGGTGACGGGGAAGGTCCGGCAGGGCCAGTTCCTTCTGCATGTCCATGTAGCCCTCGGCCGTCAGCTTCTCGATGGCCCGCTTGCGCTCCAGGGCCTTCTCCCCCAGAGTGAAAGACGGGTCTATGTCTTCGATGAAAAGGGATACGCCGTAAAGCTCGCTGAAACTCACCTGCACCTGCACCAGTACGGTGATGCCGGAACGGAGGGGTTCTCCCGCGGCCTGCTCGAAGAAACGGGTGAGCACGGGATACTTCCACTTCCAAATCATGGCGCGGGATTCCGCAACGGGCTTTCCCAGGCGGCTCTGCACCAGGCTCAGATAACAGTGACCGTTGGAACGGGGGCTCCAGGAGGCGATTTCCGCCTTTACCCAGTATCGGCCCGGAAAGGCCTGGGCTACACTCTCCTTAATCCTGGTCTGAAGTTCCAGGAGATCCATATATTTCCGTTCTCCCATAACTTCACAAAGATAAGAAAAATCCCTTACAATTGCACGGATTATCTTTGCTCTATCTGTACCAGGCACTCGCTTTCCTGCAGGCGCATATTATTGTCAAAAATATCGTGGCGCACATACCCCAAACCGGGGAAATAATAGTCTTCCACCCAATTTTCGGGATGGTGGAAAGGAGCGTCTTCCTCCTTGTGACTTCTCACCACAATGCAGTCAAACGTGCCGGCAGGGGTGGTAATGCGCTGCAGGCGGTCTACCGTCCGCCTGGTAATGTGAAAATGGGAGGAGATGCCCATCACCCGCACGGTGCAGTGTGTGTCGGGAAGGGTGTCTCCGGGCTTCATATCCACAGGAAGAGAGGTCAGGGATTCCGTTACGCTGACTTTACCGCTCGGGAACATATTCTGGACAAAACCCTTGACCGTGGCTCCGAAATCCAGGCTCACGTCTCCTGCAGGAGAAAGATAAGCGGTCAGAAGCGTCCGTCCCCCGAAGAGGTCTTTTCCGCTGGCTTTCTTCATGGTAACGGCATAGCGGACCTCACGGCCCCGGGAAGAACTGCCCAAAGATTCAATTTCAAAAAGCGTGGTCTGGGTAAGTTTCCCGGACGAAACCTTGTGGCGCTCGTAATGCAGCTTGGTACCGGTGCCGATACAGAAATAGGGTTCGGAAGCCGTGAGCACAAGGGTGCTCAAAAGGGTTGCCAGGACAAAAAAGACTTTACGCATCTATAACTGAGGGTCAAAATGGGGGATGGGTTTCAGTTTGAACAGGTTGGTCACATGCTTGTGGTCTATCCGGGCCTTGGTCTGCGGGTCTTCGCAGACGCCCGTACGGATATACTTGTCCAGGACCGCATAGCTGAAGCCCAGGTTGTCCTCGTCCGTCAGGCCGGTCAGGCCGTCGGAGGGGGCTTTTTCCACCAAGTCTGACGGCAGCCCCAGCACCTTGCCGACAGCCACCACTTCCTGCACGGTGAGCCCTCCCAAAGGGGAAAAGTCTCCGGCGGCGTCTCCGTAACGGGTGCTGTAACCCACCCAGTCCTCGGAGAGGTTGCAGGTGTTCACCACCCGGCCGTTATTGCTCTGGGAGATGGCATACAGGGCCGTCATCCTCAGGCGCGGCGCCATATTGATGCGTGTCTGCCTGCTGGCCGGGCCGCCCAGTTGCTCCTCCACCTCCTTCATCAGGGCCTCGAAGGCCGGGCCCACGTTCACATGGTATTTACGGATGCCCAGGTGCCCGATAAGACGGAACGAATCGTCAATATCCGGCTGCGCGCCGTTGGGCATGGTTACGCCTATTACGCGCTCTGCGCCCAGGGCCTCGGCACACAGGGCGGCGCACACGCTGCTGTCCTTGCCGCCGGAAATACCCAGCACGGCATTGCAGCCGGGACCGTTTTCCTCAAACCAGTCCCTTATCCATTGGACGCAAGCGTCCTTTACGTTCTTCGCGTCAAAAAACTTCATTTTTTGAAAATTTCATTCACGTTACCCCCTCCCGAAACCCCTCCCCTCGGGGGAGGGACTTTAGGTCACTTCGCTCTGGTGTAAACTTGGATGGGACAGCCCTCGAAGTCGAAGTGTTCCCGCAGCTTGTTCTCCAAGAAGCGCTTGTACGGGTCTTTCACCCACTGGGGCAGGTTGCAGAAGAAGGCGAACTGCGGCGTACGGGTGGGAAGCTGCGTCACATACTTGATTTTGATGTACTTGCCCTTCCATGCCGGCGGCGGATAATTCTCGATTTCCGGCAGCATGGCATCGTTGAGCTGCGAGGTGGGTATCTTGCGGGACATGTTATCGGCCACCCGGGCGGCGGCATCCAGCACATCCAGGATGCGCTGCTTGTTCAGGACGGAGGTGAAGATGATGGGGAGGTCGTTGAAGGGGGCCAGACGGGCCTTGAGGCCTTCCGTATAGTCCCGCATGGTGTTCACGTCCTTCTCAAAAAGGTCCCATTTGTTCACCACCAGCACACAGCCCTTGCGGTTTTTCTGAATCACGTTGAAGATATTGAGGTCCTGCGCCTCCAGGCCGGTGGTGGCGTCTATCATCAGGATGCACACGTCCGAGTGCTCGATGGTGCGCATGGCCCGGAGCACGGAGTAGAACTCCAGGTCTTCGGTCACCTTGCCGCGCTTGCGCATGCCCGCCGTGTCCACAATCATGAACTCGTGGCCGAACTTGTTATAATAGGTGGAGATGGAATCGCGGGTGGTGCCGGCAACGGGCGTCACAATGTTGCGCTCCTCTCCCAAAAGGGCGTTGGTAAGGGAACTCTTGCCCACGTTGGGACGGCCCACGATGGCGATATGCGGGATGTCGGCGTGGTCTTCATCGGCCCCGTCATCGGCCGGAAGAACTTTCAGAATCTCGTCCAGAAGGTCTCCGGTGCCGCTTCCATTGGCGGCCGATATGCTCCAGACCTCTCCCAGGCCCAGGCCGTAGAAGTCGAAGGAGTCGTACATCTTTTCTCCGCTGTCCACCTTGTTCACGCACAGGACCACGGGCTTTTTGGAGCGGCGGAGCAGGTCTGCGATTTCCGCGTCGTAGTCCGTGATGCCGGTGGCGGCCTCGCACATGAACAGGACCACGTCGGCCTCCTCGATGGCGATGCTCACCTGGCGGCGGATGGCGTCTTCGAACACGTCGTCCGAATTGGAGGTGTAACCGCCCGTGTCCACCACGGAGAATTCGCGGCCGCACCACTCGCATTTGCCGTAATGCCGGTCACGGGTGACACCGGCGGTCTCATCTACAATTGCCTGCCGCATGCCCACCAGACGGTTGAACAGCGTGCTTTTTCCTACGTTCGGTCTCCCGACTATCGCTACTAATGCCATAAAAAGTTCCGTTAAGATTCTACGCTATGCGCAGAATCACAGTTGATTTCAGTTTGCAAAGATACACATTTTGTCGTCAAAAGCAGGCGACTGAATGCCGAAAAAGCGGAGAACCGAGTGAAAAACATGGTGTTGGCCCACCTTTTCGAGGGTTTTGAGCTCCATGTCCGGGCTCCACACCACAAAGGGAATCTCTATCTGCTCGCGGGGCGCCATGGCCATGGGAACGCCGTGCATGTAGAGGTTGTTCTCTCCCAGGGACTCTCCGTGGTCGGAGACGAAGAGGACGCAGCGGCGGCGGTCCGGAATGCTCCGGAGCACTTCGATGGTGCGGTGAATGAGCCAGTCCGTGTACACGACGCTGTTGTCGTAGGCGTTGAACAGTTCGGCGCGGCTCACCTTCCCCATCTCCACCGAAGGATTGATGGGCGTAAACAGCTCGAATTCAGGAGGATAATTCCCAAAATAAGAAGGCCCGTGATTGGTATAGGTGTGAATCACCACAAACACCTTGTCCGCTTCGCTGGAGACAATGTCTTCCCGCAGCCCTTCCCAGAGAATGCCGTCGTAGCGCTCGTCGGCAGCGGGAAAACGCTCCTTCAAATCCTGTTTGCGGAAGTACTTTTCCGTGTGTACCGGCGGCTCTCCCCAGTTGCTGGTGCGCCAGCTCACGTCCACCCCGGCACGCTGCAGGTAATTGGGCAGTATCTCATACAGCTCCCCGGACTCCCGCGCCTCCAGGATGGCCTTGACGCCGGCCCGGGTATAGGTGGCGGAAGCATCGGCCGGCAGGGCCGTCACGCTGTCCTTCGCCGTATAGGGATTGGTCTGCCGCTCATAGCCGTACAGCGAGAAGTGGTCCCGGCGGGCGCTCTCGCCAATCACCAGCACGCACACGTCGCGGGTGGCCGACACCGCCGTCACGTCCGGCAGCGGAATCTCTTCCTGCAGCGCCCGGCGCTTGGCCTGCTCGAAGCGGATGCTGTTCACGATATAGGACCACGGGGCAATGAGCGCACCCAGTTCCGTGGAATGGCGGTCTATCCAGGGCCAGTTTTTCATATTGCCGAAAACCGTCAGCAAAATGATGCCCAAGGCAAGGCCCGTCCGTTTTCCCATGCCCTTCCAGGAGCCGTACTCCACCTTTCGGCCGAACACATACAGCAAGGGCAAAACGCCCAGCAGCAGCAAATACAGCACAAAGCCCCAGCCGAAGAAACCGGCGGCCTCCGAGTATTTTGTATTGATGGCATTCCCCATCATTTCATCCGTGATGAGGACGTTGTAGGTATTCACGAAAAACAACATCACGGCGTCTCCGAGGAGGGTGAACGCCACCACGCACTTCCCTACGGTACGCCCGGTGAACACCAGCAGGTAATACACCAGAAAGTTGACGGCCACAAGCAACACGGCGGCCGATACGGTAAGCAGCACGCCGTTGAACCCGCCCTCTACATGCGAGGTCAGATAGCGGAAAAACGGCAGATGGAATGCACAGGCCGTATAGAGGCTCAGGACAAGGCTGTAGGCGGTGAGACTGGCTTTACGGGGTATCATTTCTTCTTTCTGAACAGTCTGACAAAAAGGAACAGGACGCCGGCCGTCAAGGCCAGCACGGCAAGGTTGTAGAGCACGGTCAGCGGCCAGTTGACAGGCTGGGGCTCCCGCCGGAAGGGGCTGTCCTGGGCCGATGCGTCATAGCGGGCGAAGGGATTGGTGTAAATGACGGCGCCGTCCGGGAAGAAGGCCGTCATCCGGGCGAAGGGCTCCCCCGCGGGCAAGGCATAGCGGATGCCGCAGGTATCCTTGGCCAGGGCCAGGGTCCGGTGCTCCGCCCCGTTGACACGGATGCTGTCGGCCTTTTGGGAAAGTGCCAGGTAAATGGTATCCCCCTCCAGGCCGATGGCTTTCACGGAAGGCAGCTGCCGGTTCTTCTGCCGTTTCACCTCCCAGTCCCCTTCTCCGTAATCCGGCACGCGCATGGAATAATAGCAGCCGCCCAGCAGGACCTTTTTCAAATCCTCGTATCGGCCCGACGGGGTCTGGATGAAATTGCAGCGGATGGCCGTGCACCAGTGCCGCTCCGGGTGGTGGAGGTCGTCATTCGCAAGGCCGAAACTGTAGTGCCCGGCCCCGAGGGCCCAGTCCCAGTACTCGTTTTCCGTGCTGATGTGGGTGTCCAGCTCCATGATATCGTAGCCGGAAAGCTTCTCCATGCAGCTCCGGTTCACGCCGATGGTGCGGTACGGGTGGTTCCACTGGATAAAATCGGACTCCTTGTCCAGGCGGTCCAGCTCAAACTGCCACTGGGAGGCCATAAAGGGGAGCAGCGGGTCCCAGTGCTGCACCTTCCGGCTCCCGAACACCAGTTTGTGGAACTTGAAAGGGCTGTAGCCCTGTTCGTACACATTTACCTGCAGGGTGGAGTCGTAGGGATGAGGGGTTATCTCGTTGTGGTTGGAGAAGGTGACAATGTCGTAGCCCAGGCTGCGCAGCACGGAATCCGTGTAGGCGGCATCGTAGGGGCATTCGTTCATGGGCCAGGGACCGTTCACCCGGGTATGGGTGTGAAAGAGCGCCCGCTTCCAGCCCGCCGCCGTATCCAACGAAGCGTAGGGGTTGAAGATGTCCGGGCCGCTGAAAGGCCGGGGAGCCCGGAAACGGTACACCGGACTGATGCCCGTCACAAGCACCAGCAGCAAAACAAACAGCAGCAGAGCGCCCGCTGCTTTTCCCAGTATCTTAATCAGTTTCATATCTTTTCGTTCTTACCCCGGGGCACCATCACCTTCAGGACGCGGGGCTGCAGGGTGAAGTCAAAATCCGTGCCCGAGAGGAAGGGGTCTCCGTCGCGGTGGACGGCGCCATCGGCCTCTCTCCGGATATGGAAACGGGAGCCCTTGAAATGCAGGAAATGCCGGCTGGTGGGGGCCCGGCCTGTCATCAGGCGCGTGGCCAGGTCCGGGATTTCCAGGGTGGAAAAGGGATTCACCACCACCACGTCCAAGTCTCCGTCCTGAAGGGAGGCCATGGGCGCAATCCGGGCCTGGTTTCCCCACTGGTTGGCATTGGCCACCGTCACAAAAACGGCCTTTCCCTGCCACAGGACGCCATCGGCCCCGGAAATGGTGTACTGCTCCAAATCCTTTTTGAGCCACTGTTCCCAGGCCAGCTCGATATAGCGGGGCAGGCCCCTCCGGGTGGAACGGGCAAATTCCATGCTCACCCGGGCATCCAGGCCGAAGCCGGCCGTGCAGAAAAAGGGGTCCCCGTTCATGCAGGCCACGTCAATCCCCGTCACGCTGCCTTCGTTCAGCGCCTTGACAGCCAGCATGGGCAGGCGGCTGATACCCAGATGCAGGGCCAGCCCGTCCCCGCTGCCGCAAGGGATGATGCCCAGTATCTTGTCGGAACCCAGCACGCCGCGGGCCACCTCGCTCACCGTTCCGTCTCCGCCCACGGCCACCACCACATCGGCCCGGCTTTCACGGGCCAGGGTAAAGCCCTCCCCTGCTGCCGTGGTGAACAGAATCCGGGGCTCATACAAGGAGAAATCCAGGTGCTTTCCTATCGCGGAGAGCACCTGGGATTTGTCATTCTGCCCGGAAACGGGATTTACGATAAAGTCAATTCTCATTTCATCAGGGCACAGGTTTTACAGGCATCCGAATACTCCCCGTCGCAGACTTTCTTCCCCTTCTGCGCCGCCAAAAGCTCCAGTTCCTCCTGCTTGGCGCACTTGATTCCCCGCTTGCGCATTTCCGGATTGGTGGAGATTTCTCCGTCCGGGAAAGGCCGATGGAAAAAAAAGATGTTCACGCCCAGCAGCAGCACGGCGACACCTACGAAGATAATGGCAGCGACGAGGGTTTTCATGCGTTACAGGGGAAATTCCGAGGAGATGGGCTCATAGTTATACACGCGGAGAATCATCCGGGCGAAGGTGTCGGCCAGGGAGACCACGCGGAACTTGCTCTGGAAGGCCTTTTTGGAGGGATCCAGCGGGATGGTGTCCGTCACGTACACCTCGCAGAGGGCGCTCTTGTCTATGCGCTCGTAAGCCGGACCGGAGAGCACGGGGTGGGTGGCGAAAGCCCTGACGGAGCGGGCGCCCCGCCTGAGCAGTTCGTTGGCGGCTTCCGTCAAGGTGCCGGCGGTGTCGATGATGTCATCGATAATCACGATGTCACGGCCTTCCACCTCGCCGATGGGCGTGATGCGCTCCACCACATTGGCCCGGGCGCGGGTTTTGTGGCAAATCACCACCGGCGTATGAAGGTGCTTGGCATAGGCGTGCACGCGCTTGGCGCCGCCCATGTCCGGTGCGGCCAGCGTGAGGGTTCCCTTGAAATCCTTGGCCATTTTCTCCAGGATGGCGAGGAAATCGTAGCTGGCATACAGGTGGTTCACCGGGAAGTCGAAGAAGCCCTGGATTTGGTCGGCATGGAGGTCGCAGGTCATGACGGCGTCCGTCCCGGCCACCTTGAGCATGTTGGCCACCAGCTTGGCGCCGATGGAAACGCGCGGTTTGTCCTTCCTGTCCTGCCGGGCCCAGCCGTAATAAGGGATGACGGCTATCACCTTGTTGGCCGATGCGCGTTTGGCGGCGTCGATGGCCAGGAGCAGTTCCATCAGGTTGTCACTGGTGGGGAAGGTGGACTGGATAATGAAACACGTAGCGCCTCGGACACTTTCCGCGAACGAGGGCTGGAATTCTCCGTCGCTGAAACGGGCGACCTCCAGGGGGCCCAGGACCACCTCGGGGTCATTTTCCGGTTTCATGCGATTCATGGCAGCAACTACCTTCTCCGCAAAATAGCGGGAGGCATCACAGGTAAACAGCGCCATCCGGTGCTTATGAACATCGTTTATCATAGTGTTTTGAGGATAGAATCCAAATATGACAGTATTTCTTCCCGGCCCGTTCCCTTCACGGAGGAAGAGATGAAGACGGGCGGAAGCTCTTCCCAGTCTTCCAGAAGACGCTCCTTGTTCTTTTCCACCTGCTGCTGCAACACCTCGGGGCCTTGTTTGTCGGCCTTGGTGAAAATGATGCCGAAGGGAATCCCCTTCTCGCCCAGCTCGGAGATGAAGCGGAGGTCCACATCCTGCATGTCGTGGCGGGAATCCAGCAGCACCATGAGCATCACCAGTTCTTCGGAGTGGTTGATGTAATCCCAGATGATGTGCCTGAGGCGGGCCCGGTCCCCGTCCGGCAATTTGGCATAGCCGTAGCCCGGAAGATCTACCAGGTACCAACTGTCATTGATGAGGAAATGGTTCACCAGCTGGGTTTTTCCGGGCGTCTGGGAGGTTTTGGCCAGCTTGGAATTGCCCGTGAGCATGTTGATGAGGGAGCTTTTGCCCACATTGGACCGGCCGATGAAAGCGAATTCCGGCAGTTTCCGCTGTGGCTTCTGCCCCACCCTTGTGCTGCTTTGGACAAATTCCGCTTTGGTGATTTTCATGACCTCCCGACTTTAAGTTATGCAAAGATACTATTTTTTTCGAAATTCTGCCATACCCGCCCGTCATACCACCAGGCGGTGGATGCGGCGGGGAATGGAGACCAGGATTTCGTACGGGATGGTGCCCAGGATGGCGGCCAGCTCGGAGACGGTGGGGTCTTTTCCGAAGATGGTGACGGTGTCTCCCACCTCGCAGGGGACGCCGGTCACGTCCAGCATGCACATGTCCATGCAGATGTTGCCGATGGTGGGAACCCGCCGGCCGTTCACGGAGAAGGAGGCGGCGCCGCGGCCCAGGTGGCGGTCTATCCCGTCGGCATAGCCCACCGGAATGGTGGCGATGCGGGTGCCGGCGGTGGCATGGCCCCATCGGCCATAACCGATGGTCTCTCCTTCCTGAAGCTCCTTCACCTGCAGCACCTTACACCTCAGCGAAGCCACCGGAGCCAGCTCTTTTCCGGGAAGGGCGCTGATGCCGTAAATGCCGATTCCGAGGCGCACCATGTCGTACTGATACCGGGTGAAGCGCTCGATGCCGGCCGAGTTGAGGATGTGGCGCATGGGCATGTAGCCTATTCCGTCGGCTATCTGCCGGGTATATTTCTCAAAAAGGTCCAGCTGGCCGAGGGTGAAGGCATCCTGCTCCGAATCCTCTGCCACGCAAAGGTGGGAGAACAGGCCTTTCACCTTCACTTCCGGGGTTTCCCTGAGTACCCGGATGAGCTCCGGAAGTTCCTCTTCCATGAAGCCCAGGCGGTGCATGCCCGTGTCCAGTTTGATGTGGACGGGATAGTCCGTCATTCCCATTTCCCGCAGGATGCCGGCGAGTTTCCGGAGCGCATAGACATTGGGAATGGAGGGCTCCATGCGGGTTTCGATGATTTCCGGGTAGAAGTCCGTACCGGCGGTGAGCACCAGGATGGGCAGGGAAATACCGTTGCGGCGGAGCTCCAGGCCTTCCACCGGATAGGCTACGGCCAGGTAATCGGCCCCGGCACGCTGCATCATGGCGGCGAACTCCACGCCTCCGTGCCCGTATGCGTTGGCCTTGACCAAAACCAGCAGCTTGGTCTGAGGCTCCAGCAGGGAGCGGAAGTAGCGGTAGTTCTCCGTCGCAGCCTTGAGACTGAGCTCCAGGCGGGAAAAATCATCTTGAATCACGGTGCAAAATTAATATTTTGGACTGACAAATCGGCATAAAATGTTTATTTTTGCAGGGACGGTGCAATTTTTGAGGGGAAAAGGTTCAAACAAAAAGTTTATGACTATGTCCGGTTCTGCCATTTGGATTCTGATGATTGTGATCATGATACTGAGTTACGTGATTCAGTACATGCTCCAAAGGCGTTTTGACAAATATGAGGAAGTCCCCGTGGGAATGACCGGGGCCGAGGTAGCCAGCCGCATGCTGGCCGCGCACGGCATCCGCGACGTGAACATCGTATCCATCCCCGGCAAGCTCACAGACCATTACGACCCTACCACCCGCACGGTGAACCTAAGCGAGAAGGTTTACTACGGCCGCTCGGTGGCCGCTGCCGCCGTGGCCGCCCACGAGTGCGGACACGTGGTGCAGCACGCTACGGGCTATGCCTTTCTGAAGATGCGCTCGGCCCTGGTGCCCGTGGTCTCTTTCTCCAGCAACATTGTTTCCTGGGTGCTGCTGGCGGGGGTGCTCCTGATTAACGTGATGCCTTCGCTGCTGTGGATAGGCATCGCCCTCTTTGCCCTCACTACGCTGTTCAGCTTCATTACCCTGCCGGTAGAAATCAATGCCAGCAGCCGGGCCGTAAGCTGGCTGGAGGGCGCCGGCATCGTGAATTACGAGACCAAGCCCATGGCCGTGGACGCCCTCCGCTGGGCCGCCTACACCTACGTGATTGCCGCCTTGGGCTCCCTGGCCACGTTACTGTATTATATCGCCATCGGAAGCAGCAACCGGCGCAATTAGAGCATCAGCCCGGCCTGGACCTTCTGCGCGGCCTCGTCACCTTTCAGATAACGGAGGATGGCGAGGCCGAAGTTTACGGCATGCCCGGCTCCGCGCCCGGTGATAAGGCGCCCGTCGGTGACGGCGCTTTCGGGCGTAAAGACGGCGCCCTTGGCTTTCAAGGCATCCTCAAAGCCGTCAAAGCAGGTGAAACGGAGTCCTTCCAGGCCGGGAAGCTGCGACACCACCAGGCCGGGCGCCGCGCAGATGGCGGCCACGGCACCGCCGCGCTCCCAGTGGTCCTGCAGGATTTCCATCAGTTCGGCGTGCTCCGCCAGGTTCTTGGAGCCGGGCATGCCGCCGGGAAAAATCATCACGTCGGAGGCGTCGGTTCCGGGTTCCATCACTTCCAGGTCGGCCCAGGATGTATCGGCCGATACACAGAGCCCGTGCGAGCTTTCCACCAGGTAGTTGTCCGTAATGGAGATGGTGCTTACCGGAACGCCGCCGCGCAGCAGCACATCCCTCGTTCCCAGGGCTTCCATGTCTTCGAAGCCGTCGGCCAGAAAAATATGAACTCCTTTCATGAGCGTTTGTCTTTGAAAAAATCCAACATCAGTTGTACGCATTCTTCCTGCAGGATGCCGCCCACGGCCTCCGTGCGGGGATGGAGCAGGGAGGGCGTGAAAATGGAATAGCCGCGGCGCTGGTCCGGGGCGCCGTACACCACCCGGCCCAGCTGGGCCCAGGCCATGGCGCCGGCGCACATGGGACAGGGCTCCACGGTCACGTACAGTGTGCAGTCACTCAGGTATTTGCCGCCCATGGATTCGGTGGCGGCGGTAATGGCCAGCATTTCCGCATGGGCGGTGGTGTCGTGCAGACGCTCGGTCTGGTTGTGTCCCCGGCCGATAATCCGCCCCTTCCAGACCACCACGGCCCCGATGGGAATTTCCCCGGCGGCAGCCGCCTCATGGGCTTCGCGGAGGGCCTCCCGCATGTATTTCTCGTCTTGCTCCATACTTGTGCAAAGATACGAAAAATAATCAATCCGGGCCCGTGATTTTGAGTGGCAGCTAACTTGTTGTATGTCATGTACTTGTAGTATATTCCTCGTTCGATTTTTGAACGAGGAATTATATGTAATACACTGTGGCTCAGAGAGTTATTTGCCGCCGTCGGGAAGGCCGGACGGAGGGAATCAACGAAAAAAGGACCTCCAGGAGGTCCTTTTCGTTGAACTGCAGCGATTCGAACGCTGACTGAGGGAACCAAAATCCCTAGTGCTACCATTACACCACAGTTCAATACCGGGGTGCAAAGATATAACTTTTCTTTGAGAAAAAAAAAGGTGAGCGCTCAATCGAGCTTCTCACCTTTTTCATTCAGCATTTCATGTTGCAGGACCGTGAAATCGGTTACTTCCACCAGTTCCAGCTTTACCTTGTAGCGCTTGCGCCACCGGCTGAGGTAGGAACTGAACAGACCCCTTTTCAGGTAAGCGCCCAGGATGGGGCTGGTCTTGAGGGTGATGGACCGGATTCCTTTTTCAATGACGTAGAAGGCAATCTTGCGCTCAATTTCTTCGTCAATGACCACACTGGAGTGAATCTTTCCGGTGCCATGGCACACGGGACACTGTTCCGACGTATTGATTTCCGTAACGGGCCGGATGCGCTGGCGGGTAATCTGCATTAGTCCGAACTTGGTGAGCGGCAGCACGTTGTGCTTGGCCCTGTCGGCTTCCATAAGCTCCTGCATGTACTTGTGGAGGGCGTTTTTGTGCTCGTTGGATTCCATGTCTATAAAATCCACAATCACAATGCCTCCCATGTCCCGGAGCCTTAACTGCCTTGCAATTTCTTCGGCGGCAATCTTGTTCACCTCGAAGGAGTTCTCCTCCTGGTCGTTGGTCTTGGTGCGGATGCCGCTGTTTACGTCAATTACATTCAGCGCTTCGGTGGTCTCGATTACCAGATACGCGCCCTGCCGCATGGGTACCACCTTGCCGAAGGAGCCCTTAATCTGACGGGTGACCTCAAAATGGTCAAAGATGGGCTGTTTGCCTTCGTAGAGATGGACAATCTTTTCCTGCTCGGGAGAAATAAGCGAAACATACTTCCGGGCTTCTTCGGCCACACGGGGGTCGTTAATCCAAATGTTGGAGAACGAGTCGTTGAGGAGGTCCCTCAGTACGGTTGTTGTTTTGCTGTACTCCGTGAAGAGCAGCTGGACGCTCTTGGACTTGGCAATCTTCTTGAACGAGTCTTCCCATTTCTGAAGGAGGGACTGTGCTTCCGCAACCAGCGTAGCGGCGTTCTTGCCTTCCGCTGCCGTACGGATGATGGCCCCGTAATTCTTGGGAAGAATGCTCCTGACCAGTGTCTCGAGTCTACGTTTCTCTTCCTTCGATTCTATCTTCTGGGAGATAGACACCTTCTGGGCGAAGGGGAGAAGTACAATGTTTCGTCCTGCCAATGAAATTTCCGCAGTCAGTCGTGAACCCTTTGTGGAGATGGGTTCCTTCACTATCTGGACCACCACCATCTGTCCGGGACGGAGAATCTCTTCCATTCGGCCCTCCTTGGGGAGGGGTTCTCCAATCTTGATTCCGGAATACAAATCCTTGAGGTTCGTATTCGAATTGGACTCCCGTACAAACTGGTCAAAAGCGTGGAAGTACAGTCCCAGGTCCAGGTAATGGATGAAGGCTTCCTTCTTGTCTCCGATATCCACAAAGGCAGCATTGAGATTGGGGAGAATCTTTTTTACCTTTCCCAGGTAAACGTCTCCTACCGAAAACTGGTTCCCCGTGCTGGACTCCGTGTTGTACTCTATCAGCCGATGGTTTTCCATGAGGGCGATATGTACTTCCGTTGACGTTACGTCAACAATCAGATCTTTGTCCGGTTTTTCAGACTCCATTTGGAAATTAATGGTTTGGTATGAAAAAGGGCCTGCGCCATGTGGGTAAGCCCTTTACTGTCAGAAGAAGCTTAATTCTTACTTCTTCTTGTGGCGGTTCTTGCGCAAACGCTTTTTGCGCTTGTGCGTCGCCATCTTGTGTCTTTTATGCTTCTTACCGTTAGGCATAATATAAAAAAATTAAAGGTTATTTCTCCTTGACAGCGTTAACGAAGCTCTTGGCAGGCTTGAAAGCCGGAATGTCATGGGCGGGGATGGTCATGGTGGTCTTGCGGGTGATGTTGCGGGCAGCCTTCTGAGCGCGGTGCTTGATGATAAAGCTGCCGAAGCCACGCATGTACACGGGGTTTCCGGCAATCAGGGACCCTTTCACTACGGTGGTGAATTCTTCGATGACGGCCAGTACCTGGGCCTTTTCAATTCCGGTAGTCTTAGCTACTTCGTTTACAATTTCTGCCTTAGTCATAGTTTTTATAGTTTTAAAATTTAGTTTCCGTAAGGGGAAAAACTTGGCAAAATTAGAGTTAATTTTTGATATTTCAAAATGATAGCCCTCTTTTTCTTTTGGCACGCATCTTGACCATATAAGGGACCGGGCCCACTGTGCCCTTAAATATGACAAATTGGCAGACAATATGAATTTTTTAGACAATATCATGCAAACTTCCCCTGGTGTGGAAGTGAATATCATGCCCGTGGTGGGTGAAGCCGCCTCCATGAAAGTGGACACCTCGCAGCTTCCTCCCGCCCTTCCGGTGCTTCCCCTCAGGAACGCCGTGATTTTCCCCGGAACCGTTTTCCCGGTTACGGTGGGCAGGGAAAAGAGCATCAAACTGGTTTCCGACGTAGAAAGCGGAACCGGTTGGCTGGCCGCCATCCCCCAGGCCGATATTTCCGTGGAAGACCCCACGGAAGCGGATTTGTGCACCCACGGCACCGTGTGCAAGCTCATCAAGACCCTGGAGATGCCGGACGGCAGCGTCACGGCCATCCTGCAAGGCTCGCAACTGGTGAGCCTGGAATCCGTGGTGTCCAACGAGCCCTACATGACAGCCCGCGTGAACTATATAGAAGAGGTCATGCCCGAAGACGCGGACGAAAGGGAGCTCCGCGTCCTGGCCGATTCCCTCAAGGAAAAGGCCGCCCTCATCGTCAAATCCGCCTCCTTTGCTCCCAAGGAGGCCATCGGCGCCCTCCGCAGCATTGACAACTTCCATTTCCTGGTGAATTTCATCGCCACCACCATCGAGGTGGAAAACTTCCAGGAAAGGACGGCGCTGCTGCCCGTCACCAACGTGCAGGAACGCGGCATGGCCCTCCTGAGAGTCCTGGACGCCCAAACCCAGCTGCTCCAAATCAAGCAGGAAATCAACCAGAAGGTAAAGACGGACATCGACCAGCAGCAGCGGGAGTACTACCTCAACAACCAGCTCCGCACCATCCAGGAAGAGCTGGGCATGGACGAGGGAGAAGAGTTTGAGAAGATGCGCCGCCGGGCCGATGAAAAGAAATGGTCCAAGGAAGTGCGCGCCATCTTTGACAAGGAAATGGCCCGCCTGGAGAAATACAACCCCAGCTCGCCGGACTACAGCATCCAGTACGCCTACATCCAGTTCATGCTGGACCTCCCCTGGGGAGAGATGTCCGACGACAACCTGGACCTCTCTCACGCGCAGGAGGTGCTGGACCAGGACCACTTCGGCCTGGACCAGGTGAAAGACCGCATCATCGAATACCTGGCCGTGCTCAAGCTGAAGGGCAATATGAAATCCCCCATCCTGTGCCTCTGGGGCCCTCCCGGAGTGGGCAAGACCTCCCTGGGAAAATCCATTGCCAAGGCGCTCGGCAGAAAATACATCCGCATCTCCCTG
>CADBHY010000004.1 GCA_902794615.1 uncultured Bacteroidia bacterium | reverse complement strand
AGAAAGCGCGGCTTGTGTCCGCTTTGGGGAGAGCAGGACAGGAGAGCCAGCAGGGTGGCTGCAAGGAGGATGGTAAGGTGTTTCATTCCGTAAAGTTAGTGAAAAAAAGTTGATAAAAATGCCCTGGGAGAATAGCCCCAGGGCATTTTTATGAAAAGCGTGGTCTTACAGTTGAATCTCGAACTTGCGGTAGGTGGACGAACCGACATCTATGAGATAAGCCACCAGCATATCGCCTTCTTCAAGGACTTCGATGTCCGTATTGCTGCCGTACTGCCAGTTTTCCGTATTGACATAGTAGGTTTCAATGATCTTAAGCTCCGGATTGGCGGGATCGTCGATATTGAATACCAGCAGTTTGGAATCAATGCCCCAACCTTCGAAAGCAAAGTAGCTCATGCCGATGATCGCCAGGTAACGATGCCCTTCGTAGGTGAAGACGTCTCCGGTGTTGACGGCACCTTCCCAGGTATAGCCCGTTTTATAGACCACAGACCAGTTGGCTTCCGTCCCCAGTTTTTGGGTAAAGTGCAGGTTGTAGTCTCCTACGTAACCGGCAAAATAGAAGCCGCTGTTTACATCCAAGCCTGCACCGATGGAAACCTGGTGGAAGGAATCCCAGCAGTCTCCGCCTGCGGTGGGAGATACCGCATGGGCGGTAGGGGCGCTGGTGGTGGCGCCGTCCTTGATTTCCCAGGCGATGGAGGAGGTTCCGCCACCGGCGGCACCGGAAGTCATGGTGAGAAGGCCGTTGCTCTTGGCATTGCCGTTTACCTGTGCGTTGTCCAGGCCATAGCCGTAGAAACCATCATTGTAGGTAATGATCGGATCTCCGTAGTCGCCGTTCAGGAAGTCTACCTGGGACATCACGTAAACCTTCAGCGGAATTTGCTCTTCCGGAATCAGGGCCCAGGTTTCTGTGCTGATGGGGTAGTTGCCGCCGGTGGTGACAATCACGTTGCCGGCCTCGTCGTTGGTAATGCCGGTCACATTCTCCACGGGCGGGGCCTGGACGGAGGCTTCCGTGCCGTCGGCCTTGTTCATCAGGTGATAACCGGGTGTGACGGCTCCGGGAGAGTAGAGGACAAAATAGTCTCCGGCCACTGCGGTGGAAACGCGGGTGCTGTAGGGGAAGATGGCCCAGTAGAAGTCCATCTTCCAGAGCTCTACGGCCTGTGCCTGTCCCTTTTGCTTCACCGTAATCATGGCGCCGTAGTCACTGTAATCTTCGTCTCCTACAGAGCAGCCCATGTAGATGTATTCGCTGCGGGCTGCACCGGGATTCTCGTCGATGGTAACGGTGACAACGTTTCCGTCCTTGGTAACATGAATCCAGTCGGCGTCGGGTGCATCGGCCTCAAATTCCATGTTGGTGACGGCCGTGAAGGTGTACTCGAGGCCTTCCTTGGGGGCGGAAAGGGTGCCCCACAGGCCTACGCCCAGTTCGTCCACCAGGTCGAATTCAGGCTCGAAGGCTCCCTGGGTGACGGTTATCACTTTCTCAAGGTCTTCGCCGGTAACGGTGATGTGGCCCGTGCGGGCTTCGCGGCCGGCATTCAGTTCCACGTTTACAGTGAAAACTTTTTCCGACAGGGCCTTGGTGTCGGCCAGGCTCATCCATTCCACGTCGGAAACAGCCTCCAGCGATACGTTGGCCTGGATGGGGAAGTCAAAGTCTCCGCCGGTGTAGGGAATGGATACTTTGTCCTGGTCAATGACAATCCCGTCCATCTGGGCTTGGATAAGTTTGACGGTCTTTTCCATGGAACCGGCCTTGACGGTGATGAGCGCTTCACGGGAAGAGTAGTCCGTATTGGCCATGACGGCCAGTTTCACCACGTCGTTTCCCGTTCCGCTGAGCTTGGAGGCAACCACCCACTTTTCAGACACTTCGGCCTTCCAGGCGGCATCCGTGGCAATGGTGAACTGGGCCACCGTCGCTTTGGATGGAGTCAGAATCTCCGTGGCCCCGACATCCAGCTTGGATGCCTCGGGCTGGGTCTTGGTGCAGGCGAGAAGGGCGCCGGCACACAGGAGAATTGCAAAAAGTCTTTTCATATAGTTTGTTCTTATTTTACAGTGTTCAGATAAGCGTCTATTCCGCTCTTGAGGTCTGACCAGTAGTCGTACATCTTGATGTGGCAGAGGTCGAAGATAAACAGGCCGTCGGCATTGGAGATGCAGGTGGACACAATGTCGGGCATCAGTTTGCCCTGTCCGCCGTTTTCAAATCCGCTTCCGTTCCCGATATCCGGTCCGGCCGCATAGGGTACGGCTCCGGCGAGGCGTTTCCCGCCCAGTTTGCAGAAGCCCTCCATGGTCCATTCGGACGAGCCGTGGATACCGGTAGTGCCGGCATAGGCTCCCAGGAAGATGTAGTCCAGCAGGTCGGCGAAGCCGGCGGCCTGGTAGGAAGCATCGGCCCAGGAGTACTCCAGCTTGCAGTTGTACTTGGGACTGGCCCAGTTTACACCGCTCTCGTAATAGGAGGAGTACCAGGCTCCCACATATACTCCGAATTTGATGTCCGGGTTTACGCTGTGGGCTTTCTCGGCGGCCTTTTCCACCAGGTCGTGGATGGTTTTGGCCCGGAAAGTGAGCCATTGCCGCTGGAGATTGCTCAGGTAGGAGGGCAGGGAGGTGGTTCCGGGAGCAAAGACGTCTTCCGGCCATTTTCCCACGGTCTGGCCGATGTACTTCTCGAAAGCCGCCCGGCTGGCGGGGGAGAAGTCGCTTTGGAGTCCGCTGTCATCATAGCGGCAGCGGTCCAGGACAATGCCGTCCAGGCCTTTGTAGGCGGCCAGTTCTCCCACCAGGGTCACCACGAAATTCTGCACTTCGGCGTTGGCTGGACTCAAGAAGCGGGCTCCATAGCCTTCGGTGACGTCCAGGCAGTTCGTAAGGCCGGTGGAAAGGTTCTGAACCGAGCACCAGTCTTTCTTGGCGTCATCGGAGTACACCATTCCCTGGGTACCCAGGCCGTAGGGGCAGAGGTAACCGCCCACCAGCGTGTTGATGGCCGCATGGACCTTCAGTCCGGCTGCGTGGCCTTCTTCGATGAAGGCCTGCAGATAGTCGAAGGTGGCCGTGCGCTCCGCCCACCCGTAGGAACTTCCTCTCCAGCGGTCTATCCGCTCCAGGGCGGGCGCCACGCTGCTCTTGAAAAGGACGTCTCCCGTGGTGGCACGTACATCCACGATGATGTCCGTGAAGCCGGTCTGGGCAATTTTCCTGCAGTCGGCCTTGATGTTTTCCCGGCTGTTGCCGTAGTCATCGAAGTTGGCGGCGGCGTCTATCCAGACATAGCGGGGCTTGGCCTCGGCCTTTTCGGGCGTGGGGTCCACCGGTTCTTCTTTGCCTCCCCAGCTTGGGTCCCACGGATGGTTGTCATCCTTGTGGCAGCACCAAAGGATGGGGAGGGCAAGAAGAAGTATGAGCGTGCGTTTACTCATCGTTTGATACAGTCTGCGCTGTAACCGCCGATGACCTGGGAGTTGTGGTCATAGTAGTAAATGTACAGCATGAATCCGTCAGAAGAAGGAGCGATGAGCACGTCGCCTGCGGCCACGCCGGCATCACCTTTCTGGAACCAGCCCACATTGGTGTTGGACATGACCAGGGCACCGCAAGACTCGAAGTCTCCGCTTATGCCTGCAGGGTTGGTGATGTCGTACAGGTACAGACGCGGGCCGATACCCCAGTGCGGGAAATGGCTCACCACAAAGCCGGCCAGGTATTTGGCGTTATTGAACTGTTTGGAGTCGAAGCAGTTGTAGTTCCAGCCCCAGCTGTTTCCGTTGCCGGTCGAGGCCGTTGCTCCGGCGCTGCCGTCGGCCTTCACCCAGGTGAGGATGTTGGGGTCGTAGCAGGCGCCCAGCCAGCCGTCGGCCGGGTTCACGGAGGCGCCGCAGATGGCGGTACCGTTCACCGGAGCGCTGCCCCAGGCCAGTCCGGCGGCGGAGGCATCCTTAAGCTCGGCGGAAACCACGGAGCCGCCTTCCACCTTCAGGGTCCAGAACTGGCTGCTGGCGGTAACGCCGTCAATGCCTTCCAGCGTAAGCACAATCTGTGCATCGCCCTTCAGGTCTCCGATGACGCGGATCTTGTGACCCAGCGGCAGGGCGGAGCTGTTGTTGAAGCTGTAGTAAGGGATGGCGCTGCCGCTGGCTGCATCCAGCAGAACCAGGTTGACATCCGCGTTACCGGCGGTTACCGGGCATGCCAGGACATTCCCCGCCTCGTCGGAGGTGATGCCCGCGAAGTTGCCGGCCGAAGTGTCGATGGTGCCGATCATGGCGCCGGTGAGCTTGTTGAACAGGGTGAGGGGATTTCCTTCACCGGTACTGACGATGAGGGTGTTTTCCGTCACGGCCATGGAAATCTTGGCCATCTGGTTGTAGGCAGGCATGCCGAAGTTGGACACGGGATCCAGGTTGAACAGCTGCTTGATGGTGGAAGAGTTGAAGCCGTAGTCAATCTTCTCGGGCACCTCTTTCACGATGGTATATTCCGTCTTGTCAACACCGTTGCCGGCGGTTACCGTAAAGGTGATGCCGTTGTTATAGTCGTGCGGCTCGGAAGGGTCCGGAGAGATGGTGGCGTGGGCCGAGATGGATACGGTGGCCACGGCGGACGACAGGTCGTCGGCGCTCACCAGGGACACTTTGCGCTGGTCCTGGTCCACGATACCGCTGATGGGCGGGTCCACGATGTCGAAGGTGAGAAGCTGGGCCTTGTTTGAGTGTACCCGGGTTCCGGTAATCACAATCTTGCGGCTGTTTCCGGAGGCGTCCGTATAGGTGAATTCGTTCTCCTCCGTCAGGTCCAGGATGTTCAGGCCGGGTTCAATCTTGCAGTTGGGCTGCAGCTCGGCGTTGATGCGGGCCTTGATCATGTAAATCTCCGTCTCGTCAAAGGAGCTTTCGGGATAGTAGTAGGGAACCGGAATCACAAAACGGCTTTGTTCCGGGTCGGATATGTTCAGTTTGGCCATCTCCTGGTCCACGAAGGGGCCGAAGGTGAAGTAGGCCGTCAGGGATGTGATGCCCTGCCTTTCCGCGGTGGGCTTCACATACTCGGGCTGGTGGCAGGCTGCCGCAGCCAGCGCGAGAGACAATATGATAAGAAATCTTTTCATAGGGCTATTTCCATTCGGCATATTGTTCTACAAGGGCGTTAGAGTTGAGCTCGGATGCCGGCATGGGGAAGCGGTACATCTTCTGGGGGAAGTTGCGGTCCTTGTCATCTACCGACACATAAGTATATTCGAATTGTCCGTCCACGGCGCCGGGTGCAATCTTGAGGCCGTGTACCTGGTATCCGTTGAGGCCGACGGGATAGGCCTTGTCGGCCTCTCCCCAGCGGCGGAGATCCCAGTACCACAGGCCTTCGTAGGCCAGTTCCACGCGGCGTTCCTGGCGGATGGCGGCCCAGAGCTCGTCTCCGGCAAGGTCCGTGTAGGGCAGGTTCACGCGGTCGCGGATTTCCCGCACGGCGGCGTTGGCGCCGGCGGCGTCGTTGTTCCGGAAGCAGGCCTCGGCCTTGTTCAGGAGCACCTCTCCGTAACGGAGGAGGATGGCGGGCTGAAGGCCCCGGGAAGCGTCACGTTCGGCAAAAGAATGCGTCTCGTCCACGCCTTTGCGGAGATAATAGCCCGTGGTGGTACGGCCCTGCGGCTGCGATTCTTTTCTCCATTCGGCCCAGCCGTCCTCACCGCCCACGTAGGGCTGGATGGTGCGGCCTTTCCAAGTGGCGCCGTTATAGAGGATGGTGGCCTGGAAACGGGGCTCCAGCAGCTCATACGGGGGATTTTCCGTCGTGGTGCCGTGCCAGGGCTCCCAATCCGGGAAACCGCCGGCGGCCAGTTCGTAGCTCTCTACCATCTCCTGGGTGGGGGTGCCGTATGCACCGCCCTGCAGGCCCACCTGGACGAAGTCTCCGCCCGGGCTGTAGTAGAAGTCGAAGGAGTGCATCACGTTGTCGGCATAAGAGAAATTATACTGGAGGATGCTTTCCTTCCCGCCGCCGTTAAAGACACCGGCGTAGTCGTCTTCCAGGCCGTAGCCCAGTTCTTTCACCTTATTGGCGGCAGCAATGACGCCTTCGTAGTCCTTGGCATACAGCAGGGCACGGGAGGCCAGGGCGTAGGCGGCACCTTTGTCCAGGCGGCCGCGGGCATCGGCCTTGGCGGGAAGGTTCTGCTGGGCGTAGGCCAGGTCGTCCTTCACCATCTTCCAGCCGTCGGCCTCGGATGAGAGGGCTTTGTCCTTGACGATGGCGGTGAGGTCTTCGTTGTAGATGATAACCTCCTTGTAGCGCTTGACCAGTTCGAAATACAGCCAGCCGCGCATCAGGCGAAGTTCGGCCTCCAGGCGGGTCTGGTCGGCCTCGGGAAGGCCCGTGCCCAGGCTGTGAAGGTTGTCGATGGCTTCATTGGTGCGGCGTATGCAGGAGTAAAGGCTGCCCCAGGCACCCAGGTACACGTCCACGTAATTGGCCGTGAGGGTGGAACCGCCGTAAGCGATTTCGCTGGGAATGAAGCACATGCTGTTGTACAGGTAAGAGCCGTACTTCAACTGGTCCGTGAGGGCTTCCGTCATGCCGGCTGCGCAGGGGTAGCTGGCGTAGATGTTATAAGCGTAGGAGTAGATGGAGTTTACGGCATATTCGGCCGATGTTACGTCGGCCCACATCACCTTGTCAGAGATACTGTCCCTGGGGGTGAGGTCCAAAAGCTTGTTGCAGGCGGTAGCAGAGAGCATCGCGACTGCAGAGGCAAGAATCAAAATCTTTTTCATGATGCTGTCTGTTTAGAAGGTTAAAGTGATGCCGCCCATGAGGTTGCGCTGCTGCGGGTAGTAGCCGTTGTTCACGCCCGGAGATTCCGGGTCAATTCCCTTGGGCAGGCCGGAGATGGTGAAGAGGTTGTTGCCCTCTACGAACAGGCGCAGGCCTTCCACGCCGAAGCGGCGGGTGAAAGTCTTGGGAAGGGTATAACCCAGCTGGGCGGTTTTCAGGCGGATGTATTTGCCGTCTCTCCACCAGAAGCTGGATGCCAGGCCGTTGTCTCCGCCGTGGCCGGTGGTGGCCAGGGTGAGGCGGGGCCATTCGCCATTGGGATTATCAAGGCTATAGGCGCCTTCGACCAGGAAGAGGGGAGAGTTGCTGCCCTCCTTGAAGGTCTGGGTCCAGATGGTGTTGTCATCATAACCGTTGTAGTAGGTACCGGTCATGGACACCTGGAACAGGGCGCCTCCGGTAAACTGGAGGTTCAGGTCGAAGCCGTTCCATCCGGCGTTGAAGTTGAGGCCGAAGGTGAGTTCCGGGCGGTTGCTCTTTCCGAAGATACCGCGGTCGTCCCAGTCAATTTTGCCGTCGCCGTTGAGGTCGGTGTACTTGATGTCTCCCACGTTGGGACGGGTGCCGTACCAGGCGCTCCGGTCAATTTCTTCCTCGGAGCGGTACAGGCCCTCGGCCAGCCAGCCCCAGTGGGCGCCGTAGGTGGTTCCCGTACGCTTCTGCCACTCGGGGACGTTGGGCTGGTCCTGATACACCAGCCAGCGGGTCTTGGAGTAGGTGAGGGTGGCGCCAATCTCATAGAAGAAAGGCTTGTCGCCCAGAGTGAAGCGGTTCTTGTGGGTAATCAGGATGTCGATACCTTTGGCGTCGATGGCGTTCTTGTTCACATAGGTAGGATAGTAGCCGCCCATGGAAGAAGGCTTGCCGCCGCTGTTTCCGGTGAGGATGTCGTAGGTGTAGTTGTAGAAGAGGTCAATTTCACTTCCCAGTTTTCCTTCCCAGAGGGAGAAGTCTGTACCTATGTTATACGACAGGGTTTTTTCCCAGGTCAGTTCGCGGTTCGGAATGCCGTTGGTATAGTAGGAAGGCGTGGCTCCGCTTCCGCTGTAAACCACCTTGCCGCCTTCGGCATACTGGCTCAGGAACATGAAAGCGCTCACGTTGTCACTTCCCAGCAGGCCCACGCTGGCGCGCAGCTTGAGGTCGTCCAGGGCGGAGGAATTCTTCAGGAATTCTTCCTCGGAGAGCCGCCAGCCCAGGGATGCGGAGGGGAAGAAGCCCCAGCGGGTCTTGGTCATGCCGGCAAACTTGTAGGAGCCGTCCACGCGGCCGGTGAATTCGGCCAGGTATTTTTCATTGTAGTTGTAGCGGATTCGGCCCACATAGCCTGCGCTGCGGGAAGCGTTGCTGGATCCGATTACCGGATTGGCGGTGGCCGTACCGTTGTTCAGTTCCGGAAGGAGGGCGAACGGAAGGTTCTTCACGTAGGCGCTCAGGTTGTTGGTCTTGTAGTCCCGGAGTTCGGTGAGGAGGAGGGCCTCCACATTGTGCTTGCCAAAGGTGTTGGCATAGGACAGGCTCACCTGGCCGGTGAGGGACTCGGAATACCAGGACCCCTCTCCCAACTTGATGCCGTCTGCGGCGCCGTTCACATCGACCAGCGGTCCGCTCCAGTTCCAGGACCCGTCTGCGGCGCGGGAGGGCACCACCACATAATAAGGGGTGTCCAGGTTCTTGCTGTAGGAGTTGGAATTGTCATAGGCGCCGCTCACCTTGAGCTGCAGGCCCTTCACCCACGGAATATCCCATGCCAGGGAGGCATTGGCCTGGGCGCTCAGGCTCTTGGTGTTTTTGTTTCCGGACTCGTACAGGGCGGCCAGCGGGCTGTAAGGATAGCCCTGGTTGTTGGCATAGGCGCCCGTGTAGTACTCTCCCATCTTCTCGGGAAGGAAGGGGAGCATGCCGATGGTCTGGCGTGCCACTGAGAAGTAGCCTACCTCGTAGGTGCCGCCGTCGGAGCCGCCGGAGGCGAAGCGGGGCGTGGAGCGCTTGCCCAGTACACCGCTCAGGCCGGCGGTGAAGGTGAGGTATTTGCCAATCTTGGACTCTACGTTGGCGCGGAGGTTGAAGCGCTGGTAGTTGTAGCCCTTGATGTTACCGTTCTGTCCCAGGTAGCCTGCGCCCACGAAATAGCGGATTTTGTCATTTCCGCCCTGTACGGTCACGTTGTGCTTCTGGGTGATGCCGGTTCCGAATACTTTCTTGATGTAGTTCACGTTGTCCCAACCGTCGGTGGGGTCACCGTTGGTCATGGCCGTCACATTCTCCTTGGTGAAATAGGGAACATACTCGCTTCTGTCGGAGATGGCTCCGCTGGCCAGCTGGTCCATCATCTGGGCCATGTTGTAGTAGTAGGCAAACTGGGGACCGTCCATGAACTGAGGGAAGTTGGCGTTCATGGAAGCGCCCACGGAACCGTTGTAGGTGATGTGGACATCTCCTCTGTTACCCTTCTTGGTGGTGATGATAATCACGCCGCCGGCTGCCTTCAGGCCATAAACGGCGGCCGATGCACCATCTTTCAGCACGGACACGCTCTCGATGTCGGAGGGATCGATGTCGTTGATGTTGTCCACCGGGAAGCCGTCCACCACATAGGATACGCCGTAAACGGAACCGCGGATGCGGAGCGAGGCCTGGTCCAGGCCCGGTTCGCCGGATTCCTGCACGGAGGAGATGCCGGGGAGTTTACCGGCCAGCACCTGCGACACGTTGGTGGAAGGGGATTTGAGAAGTTCGTCACCCTTGATGGCGCTCACGGCGGCCGTCAGGGTTTCTTTCTTGGCCGTACCGTAGCCCACCACAACAACGTCGTCCAGATACAGGGCATCTTCCTGCAGGGTGACATTGATGCGGTTTTCGCCTTTGTAGGTTCGGGTGACGGTGGTGAGTCCTAAGGAGGAGAATTCCAGGACAGCACCTTCGGGTACCCGCAGTGACCAGGAACCGTCGGCATCCGTAATGGTGCCTGTCTGCGTTCCCTGAATCATGACGGTGACCCCGGCGAGCGGCTGACCTTCAGAATCTGTTACCCCCCCCGTTACCGTTTTCTGTGCGAACGCCGCACCCTGGGCCAGTAACAGGCCGGCCAGGAGGGCGCCCATAAGACGGATAATGGTTTTCATACCAGTTAAAGTTTGGGGTTAATAATTGTGTAATGTAGGTTTATTGTTGTTTTTCTGCAATTTCCTGCAAGATGTTTCCAATCTGATAGAGGCCTCTGGGCACGTGGAAGCAGCCCTTCCACTTGCCGCCCTTCAGGGGCAGGAGCACCTCTCCGCGGCGGTTCAGGTAGCCGAACCACTCGGGGTATTCGGGGTCTTTGAAGCGGGTCCAGAGGTACTGGTCCAGCTTGAGGAACCAATCCAGGGCCTTCTCGTTGCCGGTGAGCTGGTAGCCTTTAATCATGCAGATGGCGCTTTCCAGATGCACCCACCACAGTTTCTGGTCCCATTCGAGCTCCTGGGTAGGATACCCCTTGCGGTCCATGAAATAGAAGATGCCGCCGTACTCCTTGTCCCAGCCGTAGTCAATCACGCGGAGGGCAATCTCCATGCTCTTGTCTATGATGTCTTGCCGATGCAGGCGGATACCCAGGTTCATCATGAACCACAGGGCCTCCAGGTCGTGGCCCGGATTCACCCTTCGGCCTTCGAAACAGTCCACCAGGCTGCCGTCCGGAGCCAGGTTTTCCACCATTACGCCCAGGTCCGGCTGGTAAAATACATCAAACACCTCATGCAGCGCCTCCTCGATGGTCTTATCCAGCAGGGCCTTGTCTTCGATGATGGGCTCTACCTCCAGGGCCATGTTGCAGATAATCATGGGGAGGGCGAAGTCCTTCATGGGGCGGGTGCCCGGAACGGCCTTGCTCCACTTGCCCTTGGGGTTGGAGCGGCGCTCCAGGATGCGCCGGAAGGTCTTGCGGGCCACATCGGCATAATGTGCGTCTCCCGTCGCTACGGCCAGCTGGGCAAAGGCCATGCAGGCGAAGGTGTTGGAGAAGATATTATAAGGGGCGATGATGGGTTTTCCCTCGCGGGTGAGGGAAAAATAGAAGTCGTAGCTGCCGTCGTGGCCGAATTTGTCCAGGAATTCGGCCCCTTGCTTGGCGCAGGCAAGCCATTCGGGGTTTTTCTCCACCTTGTTGTACAGCATGGCGAACATCCACACCTCACGGCCTTGCAACCACACGAATTTGTCTGTGTCAAAGACGCTTCCGTCCCGGTTCAGGCAGGTGAAGTAGCCACCGTACTCACGGTCTTGAGATTTTTCTATCCAAAAGGGCAATACGCTGTCATACAATTCTTTACGATAGCGGTCGGCCATTTCTTTGAAGTTGATTCGGGTACTCATACGTGCTTTTTTATTAGTTTTAGCTTATAGTACAGCTGCAAATTTACAAAATAAATCTAATTATGCAATACTTTTTAACAAAACGTTAATAATATTTCTGATATTTTAACGCCGTGACGCAAATACTTGCTCAGTCGGCAAATAATATTTATCTTTGTCAAAAACCCGGAACATGGAAACCCTCCTCAATAATATCAATGGCCGATACGCGGCCGAAAAGAAAACCATCCTGGCCCTGTGCTCCTCCCATGAGAGCTACTCCATCCAGGACCTGGCCCGCGAACTGGGCACCAGCATCCCCAAAGTGACCCGCATCGTGGCGGAAATGATTCAGGAGGGCTTTCTGGTAGATACCGGCAAGATGGAATCGGCCACGGGGCGGCGTCCCAGCCTGTACGGGCTCAACCCCGCCGCCGGCTCTTTCGTGGGCATAGACGTGAACCGCGACAGCCTGATGGTGGCCGTCACCAACTTTTCCGGCCGGGTGACGCGCATGCTGGAAGATATTCCCTTCGTACTGCGCAACACGGAGGATTCCGTGGCCGATTTCTGCCGCTGCGTCCAGGAAAAGCTCTCGGAGGCCGGCGTGGACAAAAGCCTCATCCGCGGCTACGGAGTCAACCTGACCGGGCGGGTGAACCACCGGACCGGCTACAGCTATTCCTACTTCCTCGGGGAAGAAAAGCCCATCGCCCAGCTGCTGAGCGCCGGTTTCGGCCATCATGTGGCGGTAGAAAACGACTCCCGTGCCATGGCTTACGGCGAGTACATGAGCAGTTTCCCCGGAAGCGAGGGCAACATCCTCTTCCTGAACGTGGGCTGGGGCCTTGGCATGGGCATGGTGATGGACGGCAAACTGTACTACGGGAAGTCCGGCTTCTCCGGAGAAATCGGCCATTTCCCGCTCTTGGACAACAACTGCGTGTGCCAGTGCGGAAAGGTGGGCTGCCTGGAAACCGGCGCCTCCGGCAGCGCCCTGCACCGGATTGTGCTGGAAAAACTCTCCGACGGCCGCTCGTCGCTGCTCTCGCCCCTTTTCAAGGAAGGGAAGGAAATCTCGCTGGGGAATATCCTGGACGCCGTGGAAAGGGAAGACGTGCTTTGCATCGAATGTGTAGAGCAGGTTGGCGCCACGCTGGGCAGGGCCGTAGCCGGTCTTATCAACGTCTTCAATCCGGATATGGTGGTGATTGGCGGGCGGCTTTCCGTGACGGAAAGGTACCTGATGCCGCCCCTCAGGGGTGCCGTGAACCGCCTTTCCCTGAACCTGGTGAACAGCGACACCCTCATCAAGGTGTCCCGCCTGGGGAAAACGGCCGGAGCCATCGGCGCCAGCCTCCTCAGTAAAAACCTCTTGTTAAGTGAGATAGCATGAAACATACCCGTATCCTTTCGCTCATGGCCCTGCTGTTTCCCCTTTTCGCGGGGGCGCAGACGGGCATCCTGGACTTCCATCCGGCCGATGAAGTGCTTCCCCTGCTGGAGGCCGCCCGTTCCCGCCCGGTGGTTTGGGGGCAGGCTCCCGGCCCGTCGGCCCTTACCCTCCTCCATTTCTCCGACCTGCACGGAGACAGCGAGAACCTGGAACGCATCGCGCATTTCCGGGAGGCCTATCGGCCCTGGATAGAGGACGCCATCCATGTGGGAGACGGGGTGGCCTGTTACTGGGACGACCCCAACCCCTGGGACCAGGTGCCCGCGGCCCGCGGCATCCTGAACGTGGTGGGCAACCACGACTGCTGGAAGGGGCATCTGCTGTGGGCGCAGACGCCCCGGCCCTATGACGCCACGCCTGCGGAGGCCTATGCGCTCATCATGCGGGGGAAAGATGCTTCCAAGCCCTTCATTGAACAGTGGAACGTGGTGCATCCGGGCGGGGAAGTGTGCTATTACTATAAAGATTATGCAGAGCAGCGCATCCGGCTCGTCGTGCTGGACTGCATGCACTATGATAAGGCGCAGCATGCCTGGCTGGCCGATGTGCTGGAACAGGCCCGCCAGGCGGGATTCACCGTGGTAGCCGCCCAGCATTACCCGGCCCAAAGCGGGCTGGATGCCATTGAGGGCGGTTTTTCTGACCGTCACGAGTCCATCGGCCCGGAGCCTTCTCCGGCCCCCGGCCGCCAGATGGAAAGGATGCCCGACGAGGCCTTCGCCGCCGTGGATGCCTTCATGGACAAGGGCGGCAGCTTTGCCTGCTGGCTCAGCGGGCACACGCACCTGGATTTTATCGGCCATATTCCCGGACACGGCCGCCAGCTGCAGATTATTGCCGACAAAGCCGGCTTCAAGGACGATTACATGCAGGAAGCCCGCCCCCGCGGAACCCGCTTCCAGGATGCTTTCAACCTGGTTACAATCAATCCGGGCCGGTCCCTGGTGGTGGTGCAGCGCATCGGCTGCAACCGGGACCAGTACCTTCGTTCCAAAACTCTCTTCTGCTACGACTACCGCAGCGGAACCGTTCTCGTAAACGAATAAACACACATAGATATGGAAAACCGTCGTTCATTTTTGAAAAAAGGTGCCCTGGCCGCTGCGGCCGCAACGGCTGCACCGCTTATGGCATCGGCCTGTAAATCTGAATCCCAGGGGGACAAGTGGGGAATCAATCCCGACCCTTCCGTAAACTCCAAGCTCATTGTTCCCAAGGGGGCGGGCCTGCCCATTACGGGAACCTTCCTGGATGAAATTTCCCATGACATTCCCCACCAGAACTGGGGAGAGCGCGAGTGGGACCGTGATTTCCGCTACATGAAGGACATGGGGATAGATACGGTGATTGATATCCGCTGCGGCTACCGCAAATTCATCACCTACCCTTCCAAGTACCTGCTGGGAAAGGGCTGCTACATGCCTTCGACAGACCTTATTGACATGTTCTGCCGCCTGGCGCAGAAATACGGCATGAAGTTCATGCTGGGCCTGTACGACAGCGGCAAATACTGGGACACCGGAGACATGAGCTACGAGGTGGAGGCCAACAAATACGTCATAGACGAGATTTGGGAAAACTACGGCTCCAAGTACAGCAGTTTTGGCGGCTGGTACATTTCCGGAGAGATTTCCCGCGCCACCAAGGGGGCCATCGAGAGCTTCCGCACCATGGGACGCCAGTGCAAGGAGGTGTCCGGCGGCCTGCCCACCTTCATCTCCCCCTGGATAGACGGCAAGAAGGCCGTGGATGCCGCCGGAGGCAACCTCACCAAGGCCCAGGCCGTGTCCGTGGAACAGCACGAGCGGGAGTGGAACGAGATTTTTGACGGCATCCACGAGTACGTAGATGCCTGCGCCTTCCAGGACGGCCATATCGACTACGACGAGCTGGACGCCTTCTTCTCCGTGAACAAGAAGCTGGCCGACCGCTACGGCATGCAGTGCTGGACCAATGCCGAGAGCTTTGACCGCGACATGCCCATCCGCTTCCTGCCCATCAAGTTTGACAAGCTGCGCATGAAATTGGAGGCTGCCAAACGCTGCGGCTACGACAAGGCCATCACCTTCGAGTTCTCGCACTTCATGAGCCCCCAGAGCGCCTATGCCCAGGCCGGTCACCTGTACGACCGTTACCGGGAATATTTTGGCATTTAGTTCAGGCCGATATGAAACGCTTTCTCCCCCTTGTGCTGGCGCTGGTGTGCGCCTGCACCTCGCATCCGGCTCCGGTGAACCCCAATATTACGCCTCAGGCCCGCGAACTGTTGGACTTCCTGTATTCCATCAGCGGAAAGTACACGCTTTCCGGTGAGCACAACTTTGCCAGCGACCTCTCGCGCTACGACGCCGAGGTGCTGGACATGACGGGCAAGTGGCCGGCGCTGTGGGGGAGTGACTTCAGCTTCCATGCCACCGGGGAGGATTTCGGGCGTTACCAGCATGCCGGGCCGCTCAATATCTCCGTTCCTTTCGAGCGCCCCTGCGTGCAGACGGGCCTCACGGTGGCCGATGCCCGCCAGGCCATTGTGGACAAGGCCGTCCAGGAGTGGCGGCGGGGCCGGATTGTCACCCTCATGTGGCACTGCTGCGACCCCCGCCTCTCCGGCGGCGGCAACGAATGTGACGGTGCGGGTGTCTGGACCATGGACGCCGGTCCCTCGGACGAGGAGTGGGACGCCCTCTGTACGCCCGGAACGCCGCTGCACCAGGCCTGGGAGCGGGAAATGGATACGGTGATTCCGTACCTGGCCCAACTGCAGGAGGCCGGCGTGCCCGTGCTCTGGCGGCCGTACCATGAGATGAACGGCGCCTGGTTCTGGTGGGGCAACAAGCCCGGCGAGAACGGCTTCAAGCGCCTCTGGATTATGACCTACGAGTACTTTACCGGCAAGGGGCTCAACAACCTCCTCTGGGTGTGGGACGCCAACGCCCCGCGCGTGAAGGAGAACGACGACGCCCTTCCCTACGAGCTCTTCTATCCCGGCAACGAGTACGTGGACGTACTGGCGGCCGATATCTACGCCTGGGACTACAAACAGTCCCATCACGACGAGCTGGTGGCCCTGGGCGGCGGCAAGCCCGTTGCGATGGGGGAAATCGGCCAGCTTCCGCGTGAGGTTTCCGTCTTTGAGGAGCAGCCCGCCTGGACCTGGTTCATGGTCTGGGGCTATTTCGTGAGCGGCCATCGGGGCGACGAGAACCACCTTGCGCTGGTTCGCAGCATCTACGACTCTCCCCGCGTCCTCACCCTGGACGAGATAGACTTTGACGGCCGCCGCCACCGCGTCCGTCCTTGACATCCTTGGCAAGTAAGTAATTGATTCATAGTAGCTTGTATAATATTCCTCGTTCGATTTTTGAACGAGGAATGTTGTATAATGCGCTGTGGGACAGGTGATTAGTTGCCAAGGGATTTTACAAAAACAGGCGACCCGGAGAGGGTCGCCTGTAGGAGCTATAACGCTTCAATTTGTTCTTTGGTAAAGCCGCTTGCCTGCTGGATGGTCTCTATTGGAACTTTCATCCTTAGCAACTGCTTAACCAGTTCTTCCTTGCCTTTCTCAATCCCGGCGGCTTCGCCTTCCTTATACCCTTCGCGGCGGGCATACTCTCCGTAGGTATATTTTTCGTATTCGTTCAGCATGGTAGATACGTATTGTTTGAGTCCTTCGCCGTCCAGCTCCCCGGTCCGGGCCAGGTCGAAAACATCGTCGAAACCGGCCGGGTCCGTGGGCTTCTGTGCAAAGTTATTCAAATTTCCGAAAAGATAGCACCATCGCTCCAGATTTGTTTCCAGGGAGTCCCAGATTTTCCCCAGCCGGGGTAGTTCCAGAAAGAAGAACTGAAGGTTGCGGGAGAAGCCGTCGTCGGGATGGGTGGCTTCACGCAGCGAGTAGTGGAAGAAGAATTGGCCAGCATCCACGCTGGCCGCATGGGACCGCTCGTAGTCTGCCACACAGAGGACATAGACGGGCTTGAGCATGTACGTTTTGGAGCCCCGCTCTACTTGGCGGTGAATCAAGGACGAGCCGTAAAAGAGCAGGCGGTCGTCCATGTCCGTGTCCGGAAGGCACTGCATCTCCGTGATGAAGCGCTCGCCGCTGTGACGCTCTTTACAAATCACATCAAATGCGGCACGCTTCTCCTTGGGACTAACCACGGGAATCTCATTGGGAAGGTACTCGATGTCGGCCACCTCCACGGGCAGGACGTCGTTGAGCAGTTTGAGGAGAACGGGCTTGTGCCCCAGAATGTACTTGAAGGCATAGTCTACCCGGAAGTCCATGAACTTGGGGAGTTTCTCCGGATGGTCCAGATAGTCCTGAATCTTGGAGGACAGTTCCGTCTCATAGGACTGAAGCTGTTTTTCAATGACGGGGTCAAGGGTGAGGTGCTGTTTCATGGGCAATAACGTTTAAAAGTTTATTGCCTGCAATAGTATGCAAATTTTTCCGATGTGACCCGTCGCAAACAGCAAAATTTTCATCCATTTTTCTTACCGAAAATGCAAAACCTTGTCAAGAATTTTACGATGACGAAGGTAAGGGGGTTAATGACAACAATTTGGCGGCGGGAGGCCTTCTTGTGAAAAACAGATGCCGCAATAAGGGATTACGGGGTTTATGCGCACAAAAAGGCGGGATATTTGTGCGCGTAACATCGATTTTTCGGCTTACGAGCACAAAATTGGCCTTTTTTGTGCTCATCGTGAGACATTAAGGCCGAAAAAAACAGGCGGCCCGGGGAGGGTCGCCTGTTGGAGAGGGAGAGGGCCGATTTTCGTCCGGTTTGCTGTCGAGTACAACATCCATCTGCGCACTTTGCCCCCGGAATGCACAAATTGTTGTCGAAAACGCTCCATTACAAAAACAGGCGGCCCGGAGAGGGAGCGTTAAATGGAATGTGATTCCGGACATAGCGCGTAAAAGTCAGATGAATCAGTGTTTAAATTATTGAGAAACAGCCCCGATACTTTTTAAATTTTTCTTTGGGGATTCCGTTTGAAATGATTACTTTTGTATAAAAATAGTAAGGTAATAAGCAGAAAAACGTATCCTATTTGTTTACTAATAGTTTATTGTAGACTGACTTTCAAGACAAACCAAACCTATCAAACTTATTATTAACCAACCGTTGTTTTTTATGAAAATGACAAAACTTTTTGCTGCATGCGCGGCTGCTGCCCTTTTGATGGGAAGCACGTCCGTGTTTGCTGCCGCTTCTTCGTCTGAAGTAGTGGCCGATCAGCAGCAGGCCCGGATTACCGGTACTGTGGTTGATGCTCAAGGGGTGCCTGTTCCGGGTGCCAGCGTCATCGTCAAGGGAACTTCTACGGGTACCATGACGGACGGAAATGGTGTGTTCACCATTACGGTCCGCCCCGGCGCAGTGCTGGAAGTTTCCTGCATCGGCTATGCCACCATTGACGTGGCTGCCGCCGCAGGCATGGTGGTGACGATGAAAGAAGACAATGAATTCCTGGAGGAATCCGTTGTCACCGCTCTGGGTATCCGCAAGGAAAAGAAGTCCCTTGGCTATGCCGTTGAGGAAGTCAGGGCCGATGAACTCATGCTGAACAAGAACACAAACGCCATCAACTCCCTGGCGGGCAAGGTGGCCGGCGTGAGCATCACCCAGTCCTCCGGTTCGGCCGGTGCCGGTTCCCAGATTATCCTGCGTGGCGGTACCTCCCTGGAGCGCGACAACCAGCCCCTGTTTGTGGTGGACGGCATCATCTACGACAACTCCGCAGGCGTGGTGGGCAATTCCGGCTTCGACGGTTCCATGAACACCGCCACCACCTCCTCCAACCGTGTGATGGATATCAACCCCGAGGATATCGAGAGCATGTCCATCCTGAAAGGCCCCGCCGCCGCCGCCCTGTACGGTTCCCGCGCATCGGCCGGTGTGGTGATTATCAACACCAAAAAGGGCAAGGAAGGCACCGTGGAGGTGAATTTCTCCAGCAAGTACTCCCGTTCCTGGGCCACCAGGCTTCCGGAAACCCAGAAGAAGTACCTGATGGGTTACGTGAACGACCAGTATAACGATGCCGGCGAATATACCGGCACCAGCTACGACGACTTCTCCTACAATTCCTGGGGTGCGCCCGCTGCCGCCGGAACGAAGTTCTATGACAATATCGGCAACTTCTTCAGGGGAGGAAACTCCTTTGACAACAACATTTCCGTTGCCGGAGGTACCAAGAGCGGCAATTTCTTCCTGTCGGCCTCGCATTTTAACCAGACCGGTATCATCCCCACCACGGGATACAAGAAGACCACCGTCCGTTTCAACGGAGAGCAGAAGTGGAGCATCTTCACCTTTACAGTGAACACCGCTTATTCCCAGGCCCATACCGACAAGACCCTCACCTCCTCTGCCCTTTACGGAAACAACGGCCAGGGTACCATGCACGGTATCTACACCTGGGCTCCCTCCGACGATATGTCTCACTACCTGAACGAAGACGGAACCCGCTACCGCATGTTCGGAGACCGCATCGAGCCTTGGTCCGAGAAGGCCAACCCTTACTGGATCATCAACAAGAACAAGATGGACGACGACACCGAGCGTTTCACCGGTTCCCTCAACATCAAGGCCGATATCACCAAGTGGTGGTGGATTGGCGCTCGCGTGGGCATTGACAGCTACACCATGGGCAGCAGCAACCTGCTGGCAGCAGGTGGCGTGAACAAGAAAGACTGGCAGAACGGTATGTATTCCGAGAACTACCGCCGTTACCAGTACCTCTCCACCAATATCATGTCCAACATGAACAAGAGTTTCGGAGACTTCAACTTCAACCTCCTGCTGGGTACGGCAACGGACCAGACCACTTCCACCTCCGACTACCGCATGGCCTGGAATTTCCAGATTCCGGAGTTCTATGCCTTCGACAACGCCGTGGACAATGACCGTAACTACCGCAATATCAAGAGTCAGAAGCGAATCGTGGGTGTGTACGGAGAATTCCGCGCAGACTGGAAGAACACCGTTTTCCTCACCGTTACGGGCCGTAACGACTGGTCTTCCACCCTTCCCAAGGAAAACCGCAGCTATTTTTATCCTTCCGTAAGCGGCTCCTTCGTGTTCACCCAGCTCCTCCAGGACTTGGGCGTAATGGATGACAATATCTTCTCCTTCGGTAAAATCCGTGCATCCTGGGCCCGTGTAGGTAAAGATACGGCTCCCTATGTAACCAACACCAAACTCTGGCCGGTAGGTACCTATCTGGGAGGTCTTGTAGGTGTCGGCAACGAGTGGACCGCCGGCAACCCCTTCCTGAAACCGGAAATTACCCAGTCCACCGAAATCGGTGTCGAACTGAGTTTCTTCAAGAACCGCCTGCACATTGACTACGCCTACTACACCAACGACTCCTACAACCAGATTCTCGAACCCCGTCTGTCCAACACCATCGGTTATATCCTGCGCAAGGTCAATGCCGGCGACGTTCTGAACAAGGGTATGGAACTGTCCATCAGCGGCCGTCCGGTTGACAACAAGGATATCACCTGGGAGACCGGCTTGAACCTGTATGGAAACCGCGGAACCGTCCGGAACCTGATTTCCGGCGTTGACGTGCTCTACGTTACGGATGTTCAGGTAGGCAACGCCAAGGCGGCGTCCTTCAACGGCGGCAACTTCATGGCCATTTCCGGTAACGAGTGGAACCGCACGGAGGACGGCAAGGTTATTCTGGACGGCAATTTCATGCCCACCTACACCAAAGATGCCATTCTGGAGGTGGGTAACCGTGAACCCAGAGTGTCCGGAGGTTGGAACAATACTCTTCGCTTCAAGAACTTTGTATTCAACATGTTATGGGATTTCCGCTTCGGTGGGGACGTTTACAACGGCACCTTGTACCAAATGACGGTGAACGGTACCGCCAAGCAGACCGAGAATCGTGACCATCTGGTCATTTCCGGTGTACAGGCCAATGGCACAGATGCCGATGGCAACACCATCTACAAGGAGGTCACCAAGGAATTCAATGCGGGTGAAACCTATACCTACAACAACAAAACGGTGAGCGGCCAGTATATCATCAACAACTACTGGCAGAGCTTCTACCCTGTAGAGACGTCCAATTTCATCACCAAGGTGAACTCCCTGCGCCTGCGCAGCATTTCCCTCTCCTACAGCCTTCCCAAGAGCGTGCTCAAGGGAACCAACAATTTCATCAAGAACTGCACCTTCACGGCTTCCGCCAACAATGTTCTCCTGATTACCAATTACTATGGAGACCCTGAAGTGGCTGCCGCCGGCGCCGGTGCCGTAGGTTCTTCCTCCGTAGGTATTGACTGGTGCTGCGTTCCTGCCCTGGCAGGCGTGAGCTTCGGTGTCAACCTTACTTTCTAGTCTAACTTTTTAACAAGACAAGACGATGAAAAACATATTCAAATCTCTGTTTGTTCTGCTTGCTGTTTCTGCACTTGCCTCCTCTTGCGACAAGTGGCTGGACATCAACGATGACCCGAATACCCCCACGGCAGCCAGCGCGAAGTATTATAACCGCCTGCCGTTCTGCCAATTCTATCTGGAGCATGCCTGGGAGATTCCCGGCAGCAACGCCGCCTATTACTCCCAGATGCTGGCCTCCCGCCACAATCAGACGGCAGGAGCCATGAACTGGAATATGGGTGCCGCCAACCGAGGCAACAATGCCCAGCAGTGGTTCTTCGTCCCTTGCGCTTCCAACCTGCAGGATATGTACGACAAAGCTATGGAGGCAGGTGCATACCACTATGCCGGTGCCGCCAAATTCATGCGTGCTTTCGGATTCATGGAGATGGTGGACCTCTTTGGTGAGATTCCTTATGAAGAAGCCCTCGGCGCTTCCGTAGCACCCAAGTACAATACCGGCGACGAGGTGTTCATGGGTTGTATCGGCGAAATCGAGGAGGCCATCGAACTCTTCTCCAAAACGCAGGAAGCCGGCGCCGAGCCGCTGGCTACCGGTGACAGCTGGAACGGCGGCGATGCCGGCAAATGGCTGAAAATGTGCTATTTGATGGAGGCCCGTTGGCTGGTGAAGCTGAGCAAGAAGGGTGAAGGCAGTTACAAGGACGGCAAGTACGATTCGGCCAAAATCCTGGAATGCCTTTCCAAAGCCCAGCAAAGCAATGCCGATGATACCATCATCCGCCACACCAACGAGAATACCTCCACGCACGACCACGAGGGATGGGACGAGGTGGTGACCTACTCCGGCGTACACTCCTGCATCGGCCAGAATAACTATCACTACTGGGTGTCCAAGATGTTGTATGACAACCTCACCAATTTCGCCGGCAACGGTGTGGAGGACCCTCGTGCAGACAAGATTATCCCTTGGGTCCGTTCTGCCAAGAGTGCCAGCACTCCCGCAGAGGTCAAGTGGTCGGCCGATGGCAAGTGGCGTCGCTCCCTTCCCGTGGACCTCACCACCAGCATCATCAAGGACAACGGTCCCCGTTACGACTGGGCCTTCAGCAACGGAAAATGGTCCATCAGCGGCTCCGACTGCCCGCCCGAGCGCTTGGGTGATACCCTGTATGTCCGCGGCCGCGTCGGCTATTTCGCCAATTCTCCCGACCCGCTTTACCGCCAGGCTTCCGGCAATGATGCTTCTGCCCTTAGCGGCGCCTTCCACCTTCGTGCCGATTCTCCCAGCGTGATGGCTTCCTATGCCGAAGCTTGCCTCATCAAGGCTGAAGTGCTGTTCAACAAGGGAGACAAGGCCGGTGCCTATACCGCCTACAAGGAGGGTGTCAAAGCGAACATCGATTTCATGAACGGCTATCTGGACACGTGGGCCGGTTATGCCACCGTGGCCGGCTGCCCTTCCTTTGAGAAAATGTCGGACGCCGAAATCAATGACTTCGTGAACAACGGATTGGGAACTGCCGGAGACATTACGCTGGCCAAAATCATGACACAGAAGCAGATTATCTACCTGCTCACCCTGGAATCTTGGAACGATATGCGCCGTTACGACTACAATCCCGAGGTATTTATGGGATTCGCCGTACCGTACAACTATCTGAATACGGCTGCCTGGCAGGATTATCTGCCGATGGGCAAGCAACCCCGCCGCTGGCCCCAGGCTTCTTACGAGCGTGACTATAACTCTGCCAACCTGACCGCTATCGGCGAAAAGGTTCCCGGTGCTTCTTCCCTCCCTCTGACCAAGGAAGGCGATGCCTGGTACTCCTCCAAGCAGATTTCCACCCTGCCCGTCTGGTGGGATTACGCCAACTAATCCTTCATTGGACGGTTTACTCCAACAGGCGACCCTCCCCGGGCCGCCTGTTTTTTATAAGCTGGCTACGGACAATTCCGTGGCCAGTTTTTTTATGGCCCGAAAAATTTTCTCCGTTGTTTTTTCTCCGGGGTAGGCCACGCCGCATTTGTAAGCGCGCATTTTGCTTTCGTTGATTCCGGCGAATTCGGCAAATTTGCTGACGTTGATAATGTCAAAGAAATTGAAGAAGGAGGGAACGTCGTACCGGTATTCCACATCTATTTCTTCCGGGGTGAACGGAATACCTTGCTCTCCATAGGCTTCCCTGATGCTTTCGAAAAAATCGGCCTTGGCGGCGGATACGGAATCCCCGAATCCTCCCAGATAACTATTGCCAAGATGCTGCGTGGAATAAACGGAATAGAGACCGTCTTTTCCCTTTTCTATGATTGCTTTGATTTTCATACTACTTTCCTTTTATTCCTGCTTGTTTTAATATCTGGTTTAACGTGCCTTTCGCCACTTCCTGGGAAGCATGACGTGGGACACGAAACATGGCTTTGGTGATTGGTGAAAACCAGACGTCGTGTCCTCTTGCATTTGTTCTGGTTTCATAGCATCCGTGTTCACGGAGCAGTCTTTTCAGTTCTGTCGTTTTCATGGCAAAGGTAGCAAATTCGTTGCTAATTACAAAATTCTCCACATGATTTGCAGAGTCTGTCTGCCCGCAAACATATACGACGGAATGCATATAATCCAGAATCGAAAGAAAAAAAGTGTTGTTTTAAATGCTCTTTGTGTGTTTTAACGGATTATTGATTAAAAACTTGATAACAAATCTATGTTTTCTGCCCCCCTCCCGGGGCCGCCTGTTTTTTGCAAGAATTTCCGTATCTTTGGCTATGCGAAAACTAATTGTCATAGTGGCGGCGTGCCTCATGGCCCTTCAGGCGCAGGCCGAGGGCTGGGTGCGCATCAATCAGCTGGGCTATCTGCCCCATGCCACCAAGGTGGCGGTGTACATGGGCTCTCAAGAGCCGGAAGACTTTGAGATCATTGATGTCTATACCGGGCAGACGGTGTTCAGGGCTGCAGCAAAAGCCACCGGCCCGTTGGGGCGGATGGCGGCCACGGCCAGGCTGGATTTCAGCGCTGTCCGGATGCCCGGCGCATATCGGATAAGGACAAAGGATGCAGAAAGCGAGACCTTTCCCATCGGCCCTCAGGTGTATGACGGGGCGGCGGATTTTGTCCTTAACTATATGCGGCAGCAGCGCTGTGGCTGGAACCCCTTCTTCAAGGACAGCTGCCATGTGAAGGATGCCATCATCGTGTACCATCCCACCAAGAGCGGACAACACTTGGACGTGCGGGGCGGCTGGCACGATGCCTCCGACTGCCTCCAGTATACCACCACCACCGCCAATGCCATTTACCAGATGGCCTATGCCTTCGAGCGCAACCCGGAGGCCTTCGGGGACGCTTACCGGACGGACGGGACGCCCGGGGCCAACGGCATCCCGGACATCGTGGACGAGATTCGCTGGGGCCTGGATTGGCTGGACAGGATGAACCCGGAGCCGGGGGAGTTTTACAACCAGCTGGCCGATGACCGCGACCACGTGGGCATGCGCATCCCTTCGGACGACCGGGCGGACTACGGTTGGGGCAAGGGGCAGGAGCGTCCGGTCTATTTCTGCAGCGGGGAGCCCCAGCAGCGGGGCCGCCGCGGGGGAGTGAACGCCACCACCGGCGTAGCTTCCACTGTGGGGAAGTATGCATCGGCCTTTGCCATCGGAAGCCGGGTGCTCAAAGACTATTACCCGGAGTTGGCGGCCCGCATCCGTGCCAAGGTTGAGGACGCCTGGGAGACTGGGAAGGCGCATCCCGGCGTGTGCCAGACGGCCTCCATCGTGAGCCCCTACATCTACGAGGAAGACAACTGGACGGACGACATGGAACTGGCAGGGACGGAACTCTACCGCCTCACCGGAGACCGCAAATACCTCCTGGAAGCCGTGGAATATGGCCGAAGGGAGCCTGTGACCCCTTGGATGGGGGCCGACAGCGCCCGCCACTACCAGTGGTACCCCTTCATGAACATGGGTCATGTGCATCTGGCGGCGGAAGGGAAGGAGGAGTTCGTGCGGAACCTGCGGAGCGGCCTGGAACGGGTGCTGGACCGCGCGCAGGGGAGTCCCTTCCTCAATGGCATTCCCTTTATCTGGTGCTCCAACAATCTGACATCGGCCCTGCTCTCCCAGTGCATCCTGTACCGCCAAATCACCGGAGACCGCACTTATGAGGAGATGGAGGGTTCCCTGCGGGACTGGCTCCTGGGCTGCAATCCCTGGGGCGTGAGCATGATTGTGGAACTGCCCCGCGGCGGAACGTATCCGCTTCAGCCTCACTCCTACATTATCAATTACAAACTGGGCAACACCACGGGCGGCCTGGTGGACGGTCCCGTGTACAGCACCATCTTCGGCTCGCTGCTGGGCATCTCCACAGAGGGCGGCACCAATTACGAAGAGTTTCAGCCCGGGCGCATGGTGTACCACGACTCCACCCACGACTATTCCACCAACGAGCCCACCATGGACGGCACCGCCAGCCTCACCTTCCCGCTGTCGGCCTATCAGATGGAGGGCCGGCGCCAAGCCGGAAAAAATGTGATGTTCCAGGGCGGAATCACCCGCACGGATCCCTCCCGGAAGCGCATTTCGCTGGTGTTCACCGCCCATGACAAGGCCGACGGCACCGCTTCCATCCTCTCCACCCTGAGGCGCCTGGGCGTCAAGGGCTCCTTCTTTTTCACCGGCAAGTTCTTCGAGACCTTTCCCGCGGAGGTGAAGGCCATCCTTGCCGATGGCCACTACGTGGGCAGCCACAGCTACGGCCACCTGCTCTACGCCCCCTGGGGGAAGCGGGATTCCCTCCTGCTTTCCCGCCGGGAGTTCGAGGCCGATATCCTCAAAGCCTATGAGACCATGGCCCCCTTCGGGATAACGCCGGCATCGGCCCCGCTCTTTATGCCGCCTTATGAGTATTACAATGCCACCATCTCCTCTTGGGCGCGTTCCATGGGCTTGACGCTGGTCAATTACACCAACGGCACCTATACCAACGGAGACTACACCACCCCCGACATGGCGCACTATTACAGCAGCAAGTTCATCCTGGACAAAGTGTTGTCTGTGGAGAAGGCGGAGGGGCTCAGCGGGCACATTATGCTCATCCATCTGGGAACGGAGGAGGCCCGCACGGACAAGTTTTATAAGCAGCTCCCGCAGCTTATCCGCACCCTCAGGCGTCGCGGGTATGAGTTTGTGCCGCTTACAGAAGCTTGCAAATAATTTTGCAGTTTCTTAAAAAGTTCTTATATTTGCAGTCCCGTTTTTCGGGACTTAAGTCTGGAGAGATGCTCGAGTGGCTTAAGAGGCACGCCTGGAAAGCGTGTATACTCCAAAAGGGTATCCCGAGTTCGAATCTCGGTCTCTCCGCCAGCCCAAAGGAAGTCAAGCCGTACAGGAGGACTTCCTTTGTTTGTATTCCAAAACATCTGAACCATGGACAGACGGGATTTCTTCAAATATTCGGCAGGTGCCGCCCTGGGCATTTCCCTGTTGGGCCGCTCGGCCCGGCTGCTGGCCGGAAACAGCAAAACAGACAAGTACTCGGTGGTGATTCTGGGAGACACCCATTACGATGCGCCCGACCCTGAATATTACCACGCCGGCTATACGGACCCCAACCCCAAGCGGGAGGCCAACCATCGGAAGGAATTCGTGAGGAATGCCGATATGTGGGCATCCCGCTGCCCTTCCCTGGTGCAGCGTGCCGCCTGCCTGGTGGAAGATGACACCCGCTTTGTCCTCCAACTAGGAGACCTGGTGCAGGGAGACACCGCCACGGCGGAAATCCACAAGCGCTTTCTGGACGACACCATGGGCCTTCTCAAGGCCCGCCTGGCCCCGGACCGCCCGCTTGTGACGGTGGCGGGCAACCACGACCTCCGCGGCAACGACGACGCCGTGATAACCCAGGCCTATCACGAGTACATGACCGCCCGCATGAGCCGGGAGCTGGGCATGGACATCCATGACACCAACTTCCTGTTCAACGCGGGCCCCGACGCCTATATTGTGATTAACTTCGGCAATACCAGCCCGGAGAAGATTCAAGACCTCTTTGACCGTTCCCGGGGCGCCCGACACACCTTCGTGGTGGTGCACAGCCCTGTTTTCCCCTACGACAGCACCAGCCACTACTGGTGGATTCTCTTTGGAAACCGCCAGGATTCCCGGGCCGATGAGCGCCGCTGGGTGCGCTCCCTGCTGGCATCCCGCCAGGCCATCGTGCTCTGCGGCCACACCCACAAAACCGAACTGCTGGACTGGGAAGGGGACGGCGGCCGCATCACCCAGATGACCATGTCCAGCGTCTGGGCCAAGGAGTCCCAGGGAAGCTATCAGGTAAAGGTCTCCGGGGCCGATGGCTACGGCTCCCTGATGGAACCCACCGAGGCCTCCCGGGCGCTGCTGGATGAATATCGGCCCGGCATCCGGAGATACAGCTATGCCAACGCCGCCGGGTCCTACAAGCTCTTTGTGGGAGACAGGGACGTACATGTGGATTTTTATGCCGGAAACTCTCCCCGTCTGTCTGAACGCTTCAAGCTTCGCTAAGAAAAATATGGAAATAACAATGCAACGTACTCAAACGCCGGTTCTCCTTCTCACCGGCTATCTGGGAAGCGGTAAAACTACACTGCTCAACCGCATCCTCACCAACAAGAAAGGAATCAAGTTCGCCGTCATCGTGAACGATATCGGCGAGGTGAACATAGACGCCGACCTGGTGGAAAAAGGCGGCATCGTGGGAAGCACCGACGACAGCCTTGTGGCCCTCCAGAACGGCTGCATCTGCTGCACCCTCAAGATGGACCTGGTGGCCCAGCTGGCCGATTTGATGAGCGCCCGCAAGTTCGACTATATTGTGATTGAAGCCAGCGGCATCTGCGAGCCCGCCCCCATTGCCCAGACCATCAGCACCATGCCGGCCCTGGCTCCCCAGTCCGTGAAAGACGGCATCCCGTACGTGGACTGCATCGCCACCGTGGTGGACGCCCTCCGCATGCGCGACGAGTTCGAAAGCGGCAGCGCCCTGCAGAAAGAGGACATCGGCGAGGACGACCTGGAGCGCCTGGTGATAGAGCAGATTGAGTTCTGCAACATCGTGCTCCTGAACAAGGCGGCCGATGTGACTCCCGAAGAGCTGGGCAAGCTCAAGGGCATCGTCAAGAGCATCAATCCCGGTGCCAAGGTGCTGGAGTGCAACTACGGAGACGTGGACCTGGACGAGCTCATCTACACGGGGATGTTCGATTTTGACGCCGTGGCCACATCGGCCGCCTGGATAGCCGCCATCGAGGGAGAGGAGGACGAGGAAGGCGAGGCCGAGGGCGAGGCGCTGGAATACGGGATAGACACCTATGTGTACACGCGCCGTCCGGCCTTGGACCTCAATAAATTCGACCACATGGTGGCCACCAAATGGCCTTCCAACATCATTCGCGCCAAGGGCCTGTGCTATTTCTCCGACGACACGGACAAATGCTACCTCTTTGAGCAGGCGGGCCGACAGAAGAGCATCAAGGATGCCGGCCTGTGGTTTGCCACCATGGAGCCCGACGAGCTGGCGGAGATGATGAACCGTGACCGCAAGCTGAGGGCCGATTGGGACCCTGTTTATGGAGACCGCATGCAGAAGATAGTATTCATCGGCCAGAATCTGGACAAGCCCGCCATAGAAAAGCTGATGGACAGCTGCCTGGCAGAATAGAAAAACGGCCCGTGCTTCTCAGCAGGGGCCGTTTCCATTCTAACCTAAAAACTTAACCTATTAAAAAACTATTCGGTTTTATTTATTGCAATTTCCGTGCCGAATTCTTTGCTGTTAAGTTCTTTATTGGGCTTGATGCTTAAAATTCTCACTTCCCGCACCGGACGGTCCAGGCGGTCGGTCTGAGTTCCGGCAATGGCGTCAATCACGTGCAGGCCCGCTACCGTTTCTCCGAAGACGGTGTACTCGCCGTCAAGGTGCTTGCAGTGCTCCGGGTCCTGCACCAAGTAGAACTGGGAACCGGAAGATTCCTTGAAGGGGTTGGCCAGGTCGCTCTCGCGTGCGGCGGCCAGGGCGCCTTTCACATGGAGGTGCAGCGGCTGCCCGTCGGCCCCTTTTATCTCGGCCGGAATGCGGTAGGACGGTCCGCCTTCGCCCCATTTGTCCCTTAGGAGCGTGTCGCGGGTGAAGGGGTCTCCGCCCTGAATCACGAAGCCGTTGATTACGCGGTGGAACAGGAGGCTGTCGTAATAGCCGGAGAGGGCCAGGGTTTCGAAGTTGTCCCTGTGGCGGGGGGTGTCCTTGAACAAGCGTACGCGGATGGTTCCCATGTTGGTGACAATGTCAAAGAAGGGCTCTTCCGGAAGGGCCTGGGCGGCTTTGACGGCGGCCAGGCTGTCCTGGGTGCTCAGGTTGACGCTGTCTGTCTGTGCGCTGCGGGTTTTGCAGGAGGCAATGAGGCCGATGGCCAGAAAGACAAGTATAATTTGTTTTTTCATTCGGCAAAATTAACTAATTTTGCATTGTATGGCAAATCCGTTGAAGCAACTGGCCGGAGAAACCGCCATTTATGGCCTGAGTTCCATCCTGGCGCGTGTCCTGAACTTCCTCTTTGTCCCCATCTACACCCGTATGCTCACGCAGGTGCAGTACGGGGTGGTGACGGAGTTCATGGCCTATATCGCCATCCTTCAGGTGGTGCTGGTGCTGGGCCTGGAGACGGGCTGTTTCCGCTTTGCCAACAAGGAAGGGGAGGACCCCCGTAAGGTCTATTCCGGAGCGCTCCTGACGGTCTTCGGCCTTAACCTGGCCTTCCTGGCCTGCATGGTGGCGTTTTCCGCCCCCATATCGGCCGCCCTGGGATATGAAGGGTACAAGCGGCTCATCATCTATGTGGCGGGCATCCTGTTCTGTGACAGCATTACGGCCATCCTCTTTGCCAAGCTGCGGCAGGAGCACAAGGCCGTGAAGTTCGCCGT
>CADBHY010000003.1 GCA_902794615.1 uncultured Bacteroidia bacterium | reverse complement strand
TATTATTATAATTTTCTGTGACAATATAATAATAATACTTGTTTTTAACTTTGTCAATCAATGTAATGGTTAAATAGTGTAAAATAATTGCGGAATTATATAAAAAGAAAATCCCAATAATAATTGGGAGCTACTCTTTTTTCTGTTATACTCTTATTATATAATAAAAGAAAAGGGAGGAAAATTACTCCTCCCCCTCTTGAATCACGATTTTGATAAGTTCAATTTTTACTTACTTTTTTCTACTTCTATATGTTCTATTTCTTTCCAATGCATTCAAATCATATTGTAACTTTTTAGTTTCTGCATTTCTATTTCTTCCTGTTATTATTCCTTCATATTGTACTTTTTGGATTGGCTTTTTTGCACCACAAATGTTCTTATATTGGCAGCCATCAAAATTGATAATGACGGACATTGTTACAATGTCTATCACGACAACACCGCGGCAGCGAGCTTTCGGGCTATCTCCTGGAAGGCCTGGCTGTCCGGACGGTCCAGCAGGGCTGCGGGGGTGCCGTCATCGGCCCCTTCGCGGATGTCCTGCACCAGGGGGATCTGCCCCAGGAAGGGGATGTCCAGGTTGGCGGCCATCTGCGCCCCGCCGTCCTTGCCGAACAAGTAGTACTTTTCTTCCGGATGGGCCGCCGGGGTGAACCAGGACATGTTTTCCACCAGGCCGAAGATGGGTTTGTCCACCTGCGGGTTGCGGAACATGTTCACGCCGCGGAGCACGTCCGAGAGGGCCACGGCCTGGGGCGTGGTCACAATGACGGCGCCGCTCATGGGTACGTCTCCTATCAGGGAGATATGGATGTCGCCGGTTCCCGGAGGCATGTCGATGAGCAGGAAGTCCAGCGGGCCCCAAAGCGTCTGGAGAATGATTTGCTTGAGGGCGGTGGAGGCCATCGGCCCGCGCCAGATTAGGGCCTGTCCGGCCTGGGAAACGTGTCCCACGGAGAGCCATTTGACGCCGTATTTCTCTACGGGAACAAAGAGGTTGTCGTTCTCGTTTTCTCCGTACATCTCAATGGTTACCCCCTCGGTGCCGGTCATGGTGGGGATGGAGGGGCCGTAAACGTCGGCATCGGCCACGCCCACTCTATAGCCTAAGCGGGCCAGGGCAACGGCCAGGTTCACGGTGACAGTGCTTTTGCCCACGCCGCCCTTTCCGGAAGCTATGCCGATGATATGGCTTACCTCCCGCAGCTGCTCCAGATTGAATTCGATTCCTTTGTGCGCCGGCTTGGCCGCCTCTTTTACCACGGTGTCCACCCCGATGTTTGTACCACCGGGCAAATGCCTGTACAGGCAGGCCTCCACGGCCCCGACCAAATAGTTCTTCAGCGGGTCCGGCCGTTTGGGAAAGGCCAGCGTTACATGCACCTTGCCTTCCTCTATATCAATCTTTTCCACCATGCCCAGGGCTACGACGCTCTGGTCTTCCCTAGCGGGATGCTGCACTTCCTGCAGCCATTCCTGCAAAAATACGAAATCCCCTTTTCATAACCAATAGAGCCCCCGGGGCGTGGTGTGTAAATCACTGATGAGTAGGCTGTTATGAAAATCCTCCTCTAAGAGGAGGATTTATGTAACTTGCTGTTGTTTAGCCACTTACATTCCACGTGCCTGATAAGGAGGGCGTCCGACAAGGCTTTGGCAACTAAGTAGTTGGCCCACAGCGTGTTATAGTACATTCCTCGTTCAAAAATTGAACGAGGAATGTACTATAAGCGTATGACAGTCAGGCGTTTAGTTACCAAGCCTAAAACGGCGGGCGGGAAGGAATGACAGGCCGAGGGCCAGCGCCAGCAGGAGCAGCAGGCCCACGGAGGCGATGCGGGACACCGTGGCGCCCTGACGGTAGCTGTCCGGGAGGAAGGTCATCACCACCTCGTGCTCACCGGCCGGAAGGAGGGCGGCGCGGAGGGTCCAGTCGGCCCGGATGAGGTCTAAGGGCTGCCCGTCCACGGTGGCATGCCAGCCGTTGGGGTAATACACCTCGGAGAAGACGGCCAGGCGCTCCCGGGAGGCCGAGTAGCGGTAGTGCAGCTCGTTGGGGGCGTAGGAGGTCATGGAGATGTAGTCTCCTGATTCCGGGAGATTCTTCGCTTCGCTCAGAATGACAGAAGAGTCGTTCAGGCTGACAGGGGTGGTGACCACGGCCTGGCGCCTGAGGTCGATGGAGCCGATGAGGGCAATTTCTTCGTCGGGAGTGGCGGCCTGCACCACGGAGTCCACAAACCAGGCGGGACCGAAGGCGGCGGGGTTCTGAAGCGGCGGATAATCGCCGTCCAGCACCACGTAGCGGGTGTTCAGGGCATTCAGAACCGGCGTGTTCGCTGCCATCCAATCGGCCACGTCTTCCAGCTCGGCCGCTTCTCCCAACTGTTTGTATAGACCGTTGATTTCGGCCGACAGATAGTGCTCAATCAGGTCCTGATACCGCTGGAGCTTGGCCGGGGAGTAGCCGCCCACGTTCTTGTGGTGGTAGGAGGGCACGGAGGAATTGAACACATTCACCGTGAGGTCCAGAACGCGGTACTGCGGGTCTGTATCGGCCTTTATCATCTCATCTACCGGGCGCGCGACGAAAGTTTTGTCAAAGTCTCGCGGGGTGGTGAAGTGGTCTTCGTTGAGGTAACGCCTGCCCACGACGAAAAGGTCCAGCAGGGAAGCCAGGCACACCAGCCCCACGGCCAGATAGCGCCGGCTTTTCATCGGGGCTCCCTTCTCCGGCACATAGGCGCAGAAAAGGAATACGGCCGAAAGGAAGATGCCCACCAGCGAACGGAATGCATCGGCCTTGAAGAGGGCGATGCGGTCCTTCACCAGCGCTTCCACCAGCACATCCTGCATTTGGGCGTCGGAGGCCGCCTCAAAGTTCCCGAACAGGCCGGGAGCCAGCCAGGAGAGCAGGCAGAAGCCGCCGGTGAGCCCGAAGGCCCAGGCCAGGCCCTTCTTGAAGGCCTTCGGCTCGTATTTTTCCCGGAGGATACCGTCCAGCGTAAGGAAGCCCAGCACCGGCAGCGTCACTTGCAGCACCACCAGCGCCATGGACACCGTGCGGAACTTGTTATACAGGGGCAAGTATTTGAAACAGAATGCCGTAAAGGGCATAAAGTGGCTCCCAACCGCCATGAGGACGGCCAGGACGGTAGCCGCTATAATCCACCATTTGTTCCGGCCTTTGTACAGGAACAGGCCCAGCACAAAGAGGAAAACGGTAATGGCACCCATATACATGGGACCGGCGGTGAAAGGCTGGGGGCCCCAGTACATCGGCAGGCTCTTGGCGGTCTCCTTGAGGTTCTTCTGCCCCGCCCGTTTAAGCAGCTGGATGGTGGCCGATTTGTCCGGATTCACCGCTCCGGCCGATGACCCTCCGTTGAAATTGGGAATCATCAAGTTGGGCAGTTCCTGCCAGCCATAGCTCCAGGAGGTGGCATAGTCCAGGTCCAGGCCCTTGGCATTGGCGCCTTCCTTGGAAAGCTCGGAGCCGCCGCGCATGGTGTTGGGGGTATATTTGGCCAGCGGAAGCAGTTTGTTCACGTTGGTGGCAATACCCGCGCCGCCCAGCACCAGCAGCAGGGCCGATGCCAGCAGGAAGGGCTTCCAGGCCTTGGTCTTGATGGTGTGTACCAGCTCTACCAAAGCGTAGATGAACACCATAAGGGCCAGGTAGTAAGAGATTTGCTGGTGGTTGGCCTTAATCTGGAAACTGAGGGTAAGGCCGAAGAGGGCTGCGCCCAGAAGCGTTTTCCATACGGATTCTTCACCCAGGGCATGAGGGCGATGGCCTGCATTTTGGTGTTGTGGCCCACCTGGATAATCTGGAAGTTGTAGCTGCAGAAGGCCACGGCGATGGCGCCTCCTACGGCTACGGGCCAGCTGACGCCCAGGGCAAGAAACAGCAGGAAGGCGCCCAGCAGGCTTACGAATATCCACGGAGCCGGACGCTTGCCTGCAAAGAGCAGCTTGTAGAGCGGCTCCGTATAGTCTCCGCCGTTTTGGGTGGAGATGGCCGTGGTGGGCATGCCGCCGAACATGGAGTCTGTCCAGTAGGTGGGATTGTCCGGGTGGGCCTTGTTCCACTCGCTCATCTCATGCGACATGCCCACATAGCCGGAAATGTCACTCTGGTTCACTATCTTGCCGTCCAGAACCTGCGGCACAAAGCCGTAACTCAGGGCCAGAAACAGGGCCACGATGCCCAGGGCAAGGGCTATTTTCTTCCAAATCTCAGTCATACTACTCTATTTATTGTCTATCTCCGGTGCAGGTCCGAGCCATTTCCGTTGCAGGTTAGGTATGTTTTTGTCACCAGTCCGGACATTTTCCGTTGCAGTCCGGGGTGTTTTCCGTTGCAGGTCCGGACTGTTTCCGTTGCTGGTCCCCGTTTTTTCTCTGACCTGCGACGCTAATCTTCATTCTGGGGCGTATTCCGTCGCAGGTCGGCCGATTTTTGGGGACCTGCGACACAAGTACCACTCACCTGCGACAGCAACTGGGCCAGGGCATGGGTGGTGGCGCGGCGCGTATAGGGGCCGATATCGCCGGTGGTGGCGGGGATGCCGCCGCCACAGTGCTGATGCCAAGCGGTGGCCACAAACGCCCGCATCGGAGCCTGGTTGTCCCAATCGGCCGTAATGCCGGCACGCGCCTGAAACAGAAGCTGCGCCATGGCGCCGTCTTCCTGGCCGATTCCCAGCACCGGACGCCGGGCCGCCAGGTACTCGAACAGCTTTCCGGGGAGAATGGGGGCATACAGGGGGTCGTTGCGGAGGGGCAGAAGCAGGATGGACGCGCTGCGCTGCTCCCGGACGGCATCGGCATGATTCAAGGGCCCCAGCAGCACCACATTGTCCGAAAGTCCGGCGGCCGATATGGCCTCCAGCACCTCCCAATCCACTTTTCCAACCAGCCGGATGCGCAGCTCTTCCCGGAATCCGGGTTCGGAAACCGCCAGTTTTCCCAGCACTTTCCAGAGTTCCTGCGGGTTGCCGTCGGCCGCAAAAAGGCCGGTATGGGTGATATTGAAAAGGCCGTCTCCCCGGGGGGCGGGGCCTGTGAAATCTTCCTCGTCAAAGCCGTTGGTGATGCAGGCGACGGGGGTGCGCGTCTGGGCCCGGAAGTCTTCCTGCACCTGCGGCGTACAGGCAAGCACGGTGGAGCAGCTGTCCAGCACAGACTGTTCCAAGCGGCGGAGCCGGCGCCAGGTGGCGGAGGTCATAGGCAGGTACCGCAGGTAGTACATGCGGCTCCAAGGGTCCCGGAAATCCGGAATCCAGGGAATGCCGGTAGCATGATGCAGCTTCTGGCCGATCAGGTGGACGGAATGCGGCGGTCCGGTGGTCACAATCACATCTACGGGGTGTTCCTCCAAGTACTTGCGGAGGGTCTTGACAGACGGTTTCACCCAGCCTGCGCGAGGGTCCGGCACAAAGCAGTTGGCCCGAACCCAGAGGGAGAGCTTCTGCTTCCAGCTCTTTTTCCCGGAAGAGATTTCCGTCACCTGGGTGCTCTCCGCGCCGGTGAGCTTCCGATATGCCGCATAGGGCTCCCAGATGCGGCCGCGAAGGACCTCAACGGAGGCCGGAACTTCTTTCTGGAAGGAAGGGTCCAGCGAAGGGTAATCGGCCCCGTCGGGAGCAAAGACAACGGGCTCCCAGCCCTCTGAGGGCAGGTATTTGACAAACTTCACCCAACGCTGCACGCCGGAACCGCCGGACGGCGGCCAGTAGTAGGCTATGACCAGAACACGTTTCATAAGCCCAGCTCTTCTTTCATGCCCCGGAGCAGGTCAAAGGCCTGGAGCGGGGTCAGGTTATTGAGATCTACGGATTTGAGACGGTCGCGGAGGGATTCCAGCAGCGGGTCGTCCAACTGGAACATGCTCAGCTGCAGGGAGCCGTCCTTCTCAATGCGGCCCTCTTTCACCGTATGGGGTTTTACGGGCGTAAGGGCGCCTATCGCCTCTAAGCGCTCGCTGTTTTCGAGGGCTTTCAGGGTGCGTTCCGCGCTTTCCAGCACGGGCTGCGGCATGCCGGCCATGCGGGCCACGTGGATACCGAAGCTGTGGGCGGTGCCGCCTTCGCGGAGCTTGCGCAGGAACAGGACCTCACGGCCCACTTCCTTCACCGCCACATGGAAGTTCTTCACACGCGGGAAGAGGCCTTCCAGGTCATTGAGTTCGTGATAATGGGTGGCGAAGAGCGTCTTGGCGCCCTTGCCGTATTCGTGGATATACTCCACGATGCCGCGGGCGATGGACATGCCGTCGAAGGTGGAGGTTCCCCGGCCAATCTCGTCCAGAAGCACCAGCGACCGGGCGCTCAGGTTGTTCAGAATCATGGCCGTCTCCAGCATCTCCACCATGAAGGTGGACTCTCCGCGGGAGATGTTGTCCGTGGCGCCTACGCGGGTGAAAAGCTTGTCGAACCAGCCGATATCGGCCGATGTGGCGGGCACGAAGGAGCCGCACTGGGCCATGAGCACGATGAGGGCGGTCTGGCGCAGCAGGGCGCTCTTACCGGCCATGTTGGGGCCCGTGAGGATGATAATCTGCTGCCTTTCCGTATCCAGGTACACGTCGTTGGGGACGTATTCCTCTCCGGGGGCCATAAGGGTTTCTATGACGGGATGCCGGCCTTCCCGGATGTCCAGCGCCTTGCCGTCGTTCATCCGGGGGCGGCAGTAATGGCGCTCTACGGCCTGCTCCGCGAAGCCCGCCAGCACGTCCAGCTTGGAGAGGATGCGGCTGTTGCCCTGGATGACGGGAATCTGCTGCTGGATGCGGGCGATGAGTTCCCCGTACAGGCGCGACTCGATGGCGTAGATGCGGTCTTCGGCCGTTAGGATTTTCTCTTCGTATTGTTTGAGTTCTTCGGTGATATAGCGCTCTGCATTCACCAGCGTCTGCTTGCGAATCCACTCCGGCGGAACCTTGTCGCGGAAGGTGTTGCGAACCTCGATATAATAACCGAAAACGTTGTTGTAGGCTATCTTGAGCGAGGAAATGCCGGTTCTTTCGGCCTCGCGCTGCTGCATTTGCAGAAGGTAATCCTTGCCGCCGGCGCTGAGGGTTCGGAGTTCGTCCAGTTCTTCATCCACGCCCGGGCCGATAACAGGCCCCTTCCCCAGCTGAATGGCCGGCTCGGGAGCCAGGGTCTTCAGGATATCGGCCAGGAGCTTTTCGCAGCCTTTGAGGCCGCCCAGGAGCTTTTGCAGGGCGTCCGGTCCATCGGCCAGACGCTCCTTGATGGGGCTTGTAAGCGAAAGGCCGCGGCCCAGCTGCATCACCTCGCGGGGGTAGGCCCGGCCATTGGCGATGCGGCCCAGGATGCGCTCCAGGTCTCCCAATTTGCCCAGGTCCATCTGGGTATCCTGCAGAATCTGAGGATTTTCCGTAAAGTATTGGACCGTGTCGTAACGGGCGTTCAGCTCCTTCAGGTCCATGATGGGCATGGCCAGCCACTGCCGCAGCAGGCGGGCGCCCATGGGGCTGGAACACTTGTCCAAAGTCTGGACCAGGGATACGCCATCGGCCCCGGAAGCGCTTTGGAACACCTCCAGGTTGCGGAGGGTGAACTTGTCCATCCACACGAACTTGGCCTCGTCTATGCGGCCTATCGTGCAGATGTTCCTGAGCCCGTTGTGCTGGGTCTGCTCCAGATAGACCAGGAGGGCCCCGGCGCTGCACACGCCCAGCGGGTAAGGGTCTATGGCAAAGCCCTTGAGGCTGTCCACGCCCATCTGGCGCTTGAGCCGCTCAACGGAGGAATCGTACACGAAGGCCCACTCGTCCAGGGAGGTGGTGTAAACGTCTCCCAGGCGTTCTTTCAGGCCCTTTTCACAGCCCCGCTGGACCACCAGCTCCTTGGGCTTGAGGGAACCCACCAGGGTGGCAATGTAGTCCAGGTTGCCCTGGGCCACCTGGAACTGGCCGGTAGAGACGTCCAGGAAAGCGGCGCCGCAAAGGTTCCGCTCTACGGTGAGCCCGCAGAGGAAGTTGTTCTCCTTGGTTTCCAGCATGTTTTCCCCGAAGGAAATGCCGGGGGTTACAATTTCCGTGACGCCGCGCTTGACCAGTTTCTTGGCAAACTTGGGGTCTTCCAGCTGGTCGCATACGGCCACCTTGTAACCGGCCCTCACCAGCTTGGTGAGATAACTTTCCAGGGCATGGTGCGGGAAGCCCGCCATGGCCACGGGACCCTTGTCTCCGTTGGATTTCTTGGTCTGGACCAGGCCCAGCACCCGTACGGCCGTAACGGCGTCGTCCGAGTACATCTCGTAAAAGTCTCCTACACGGTACAGCAGCAAGGCCTCGGGGTGTTGTGCTTTCACCTCGAAGTAATGCCGCAGCATGGGCGTATCTTCCGCTACTTTTGCCATTGTGTGTCTTTACCGTGCGTCGAAAGCCCAGATAATGGCCTCCTCAAGCACCTCGCCGGGGCGGAGGACGGTGGTGGGGAAGGCGGGCTGGTTGGGCGAGTCCGGGCAATGCTGGCATTCGATGGCCACGGCGTCGTAGTCTTGGTACTCGTAACCGCCCTTGCCCTTGGGAGAGCCCTTGAGCCAGTTGCCGGTATAAACCTGCACGGCGGGCTGGGTGGTGAGCACCTCCAGATGGCGGCCGGAGGTGGCGCCCCAGAGCTCGGCGGCCGTACACAGCTGGCCGGGCGTGGCGCCGTCAATCAGGTAGCAGTTGTCGTAGCCTTTCCCGTACTTGAGGGCTGGAAAATCGGTAAAAATGTCCCGGCCTATCCGTTTGGCCTCCACAAAGTCCATGGGGGTGTCGGCCACGTCGGCCACCTCTCCGGTGGGGATGAGGGTTTCGTCCGTGGGGAGCCACTGGGAGGCATTCAGTTTAAGCCGATGGTCCAGTACGGAGCCCTGGCCGTCCAGGTTAAAATAGACATGGTTGGTGAGGTTCACCACCGTGGGGGCATCGGCCTGGGCCGTGAGGACAAGCTTGAGGGAATTGTCTTCTCCCCAGCTGTAATGGGCCACCGTCTTGAGGTTGCCGGGGTAGCCTTCCTCCCCGTCGGCCGAGAAGTACAGGAACTCTACGGCGTCTCCCTCTATGCGGCTTTCCCAAAGCTTGTTCTGGAAGCCTTGGGGGCCGCCGTGCAGGTGGTTGGGGCCGTTGTTGACGGGCAGGGTGTACTCTGCACCGTCCAGGGTGAACTTGCCCTTGGCTATCCGGTTGGCATAGCGGCCGGGAATTTTGCCGGCGCAGGGGCCGTCGGCAAAATACGACAGCGGGTTTTCGTAGCCCAAAACCACGTCTTCCAGTTTTCCGTCCTTGTCCGGAACCACGATGGAGACGATGGCGGCGCCCACGGAGCAAAGCTGCACATAGGCACCGGAGCTGTTTTTAAGGGTATAGAGGATGATTTCCTTTCCGCCCGGGGTCCTGCCCCAGATTTCACTTGTTATGGCCATGTTTCTTTTTCTTATAAATTACAAATTCAAACGAGTAGCCCGTTTCGGGGTCTGTATGGGTTTCTGAGGTGCTCTCCCGCTTCCAAACGGCCGCGTCTATGACGGGGAAGAAGGTATCGGCCTCTTTCACCTCCGTATGCACGTGGGTGATATAGAGCAGGTCCATGTCCGGCAGGGCGGCCTTATAGACGGAGGCGCCGCCTATCACGAAGCACTTGTCCGCGCCGGTTTTGGCGGCCTCGGCATAGGCTTCCTCGAAGGAATAGACGCAGGTGACGCCTTCGATGGGGTCTCCGCCCAGGTTGAGCACAATGTTCTTGCGTCCGGGAAGGGGCCGGCCGATGGAAAAGTAGGTGGTGCGTCCCATGATGACGGGATAGCCCCGAGTGGTGGCCTTGAAGTACTGCAAATCTTCCTTCAGATGCCAGGGAAGGGCGTTTTTAACGCCGATGCCCCAGTTGTCGGCCACGGCTACGATGATGCACTTTTTCATGAGATTCTTCACTTCGTTCAGAATGACAAGGGGTTCGTTAGAGTGACAAGGGTTCGTTCAGAGTGGCTTAAACCGCCACCGGGGCCTTGATGGCCGGCCACGGGTCATAGCCTTCCAGGGTGAAGTCTTCGTATCGGAAGTCGAAGAGGGACTTTACCTCCGGATTCAGTTTCATGACGGGAAGCGGGCGCGGAGTACGGCTCAGTTGGAGGGCCACCTGCTCGAAATGGTTGCGGTAGATATGGGTGTCTCCCGTGGTATGGATAAATTCTCCGGGCTGCAGGCCGCACACCTGCGCTATCATGAGCGTGAGCAGGGCGTAGGAGGCGATGTTGAAGGGAACGCCCAGGAACACGTCGGCGCTGCGCTGGTACAGCTGGCAGGAGAGTTTGCCATCGGCCACATAGAACTGGAAGAGGCAGTGGCAGGGCGGCAGGGCCATCTTGTCCACCTCGGCGGGGTTCCAGGCGCTCACCAGCATGCGGCGGGAGTCCGGGTTCCGGCGGATGGTTTCCACCACCTGCGCCAGCTGGTCTATGCTGCGGCCGTCCGGGGCGGGCCAGGAGCGCCACTGGTGCCCGTACACGGGGCCCAGGTCTCCGTTGGCATCGGCCCACTCGTCCCAGATGGTGACGCCGTGGTCCCGGAGGTATTTCACGTTGGTGTCTCCGGCTATGAACCACAGGAGCTCATGGATGATGGACTTGAGATGCACCTTCTTGGTGGTGAGCAGGGGGAAGCCGTCGGCCAGGTTGAAGCGCATCTGATAGCCGAACACGCTCTGGGTGCCCGTTCCGGTGCGGTCTTCCTTCATCACGCCGTGGGTGCGGATATGTCTGAGGAGGTCTAAATACTGTTGCATGGCTATGCAAACTTACATATTTTTCGCTGTCTTTGCAACAGCCGGACATGAGAAGTTCTACAGGGAGGAGAGCAGCTCCAGCACCCGCTCCGCCGGGGCGTCCTTGAGCACCACCATTTTGCCGGCATCCAGCAGGTACAGGGAAGGCACGGCCCGTACGGCGTACAGGCGGTCTTGCCGGATGGTGAAGCTGGGGTCGTAGCCGTTAATCCACTCGGCGGGGTATTCCTTCATGCGCTCTTTCCAGAGGGCGATATCCTCGTCAATATACACGTCCGCCACCTTGAGCCGTCCTTGGGCCAGGAGGGCCGATATGTCCGCGCTCTCCCGCATGGCCTCCATGAGTTCCCGGCAGGCGTTGCAGTCCGGATTGCCGAAGATAAGAAGCGTCCACTCCGCCTGAATGCCATAAAGGCTGCGTTGGCGGCCGGCGGTGTCCACAAAGGTAAAATCGGCCGCAGGAGTGCCTGTGCGGTTCATCCGGCAGGTTCTTGCATCCCAGGCGTAGCCCGGTTTGAGATTCTCCGGAACAAGCGCAGACGCAGAGAGCAAGGTCACGAAGGGAAGGTACAGGTCTTCGCTGCGGACAGGGGAATTGGGGTCAAAGAAGTAGCGGGAAATAAGGGCCGATGTCTGCGTGAACACGTTCCCTTCCGGCTGCGCCTTCTGGAAGGCCTCCAAGCGGTGGAAGGCATTGACCATGGCCTTCTCCCCTTCCGGCAGCGGAATTTGCTGGACAAGAGAGGAAAACAGCCCCACCTGGCCTTCCAGGGGCTCCAAGGGTACACCGTTTACCGTGAGCGAGTCGCAGGGATACAGCTTCTGCGGGTCTGTGAAACGGTCCCAGAAATGCTGTGCCAGCCAGACGGCCCGCTCTGCGGGTTCCGTGAGCATGGTGGGCACTTCGGCCATGGGAAAGCTGCGCGTGGCGGGCGCCTGGGCCGCCTTGTTCCCGCGGGGTCCGCAGGAAAGGGCCAGGGCAAGAAGGCACAAGAGTCTGATTCTTACTTTCATAATGTACAAATTTACGGTTTTTTACTTATTTTTGTACATTATGCGCAAGAGTCTGACGGTTTTAACCCTCCTGCTGGTTGCCTCTCTGGCGGCCCGCGCCCAATTCTACACCCCCGGAGAAGATCCGGGTCACCTGCGCTGGTACAGCATGGAGAGCCCTTATTACAAGGTTATTTATCCCGAAGGGGCCGATTCCCTGGCTCGCGTGTATGCCCGCCTGTTGGAGGCGTTCCGGGAGCCGATGGGACGTTCTCTGGGCCACACGCCCCAAAGCGGAAAATGGAACCGGAAGATGCCGGTGGTGCTGCATACGCACAATATGTATTCCAACGGTTCCGTGGCCTGGGCGCCCACCAGGATGGACCTCTACACCCTCCCTCCCGCTTACAATTCGGACCCCGTGAGCTGGCCCATCCAGCTGGCGGCCCATGAGCCCCGCCACCAGGCGCAGTTGGAAAAACTGGAAGACGCCGGCTTCTTCAAGGGGCTTTCTTATGCCATCGGCCAGGGCTCCGCGCCGTTTGCCTGGGCCGTTTATCTTACCAGCACCCGCGGAGAAGGAGACGCCGTGGCCGCAGAAACGGGACTGGCCAACGGTACCCGGGCCCGCACGGCGGACTTCCTGAACTATATGCGCGTGGCGCTGGACCAGGGAGACTGGAGAAACCTGACGCTCTGGAGCAAAGGCTCCTACAAACGCTTTACGCCGGACTATTACAAGGCCGGGTATGTCTTGATGGCCGGTACGCGCTATCTGTACAATATGCCGGACTACACCGACCGGGGACTGGATATCAAGGTGCGGAAGCCCTGGCTTTTCGCCCCCTATAATTTTTCGAAAGTCCTGAAGGACGCCGGCCGGAAAAACGAAGAAGACGGCTTCCGGGATATTCTGCAAACCTTCCATGACGTCTGGAAGGCCGATGACGAGGCCCGCGCCCCCTTTGTGGAAATGGAGCAGCTTACCCCCGAAACGGACTTTCCGCTGGATTACTCCACCCCCGTATGGGTAGATAAAGACCTTTATATCGTCCGGGAGGGCTATTTGCACAACACGCAGTTGGTACGCATCTCCGGAGGGAAGGAGAAGTTGCTCCACACCTATGCCAACCACTCCTCCTCGCTGTTTCATGACCCTGTTCACGGACGCCTTTACTGGAGCGAGACCCGTCCCCATCCGCGCTGGACGCTCTCCGGAAGCTCCGTGGTCTGTTACCTGGATTTGGCAACGCAGAAAGTACACACCCTCACCCACGGGACGCGGATGTACAATCCGGTCCCTTCCGCCGACGGCGAAACGCTGGCCACGGTGGACTATGCCGTGACGGGAGAGACTTACCTGACGGAAATATCGGCCCGGGACGGAAGTGTTGTCCGGCGCAGGCAGGCCCCGCAGGGGGTTCAGCTCACGGAGGCCGCCTGGATGGGAGAAGACATTTACTGCCTGGGCGTCACGGACAACGGCTACGGGCTGTACCGGCTGTCGACCCATAGGGGAGAGTGGAGCACGGTGCTGTCTCCCACCCACCAGAAAATCGTGAACCTGGGCGGCGGAGACGACTGCGTGGAGTGGGTGTCGGACCGCACGGGCGTGAACGAACTCTACCAATACTTCCCGGAAGAGGGAAAGCTGGTGCAGATAACCAATACACATTATGGCATAACGGATCTTACCTCTGACGACCAGTATTACTACGGCATTTCCCAGACGATGACCGGAGGGAAACTGTTCCGCATTCCCATCAGCGGACTCACTCCCCGCGAAGTGCGCCACGATGAGCTTCACCAGTATGTCATCGAGGACGCCATTACCGCTCAGGAACGTGCCCTGGGCCCGGCTCCGGACCTGAAAAAGGAGGTGGAGCTGTCGGAACCCAAACGCTATTACAAACTGGCCCACCCGATGCGGCTTCACACCTGGCTGCCGCTGTATGTAGATGTGGACGACGTGATGGCCGGCTCCTTCGAGTATTCGTACGAGACGCTTTCTCCGGGCGCCATCGGCCTGTTCCAGAACACGCTGGGCACCTTCTACGGCCAGGCCGGCATTGCTTTCCATCCCAATCCGGACAAGGCCGAAGGCTGGCGGACGGCCCTCCACGCAAAACTCACCTACGCCGGACAATATCCGGTGCTGGAAGCCCAGATAGACTACGGAGACCGCCTGGCCCGCCAGTACACCCTGACGGAAACGCAGGAAGGAGACCAGGTGAGCTATGGAAACGCTGTCTCCCTCCGTTCTACGCCGCTTCTGACCGGCTCCCTGAGGGCCTATGTCCCCCTGAACTTCAGCCGATACGGCCTGAATATCGGCTTTATTCCCCAGCTGCGGTACAGTTTCTCCAACAACATCTACAGCCTGGGAAGCGTAAAATTCGCCCGCGCCCCCCTGCCGGAATCCATGCGGGTTCTCACCGGGGTGGACAAGGCCCGGAACGTCTTCATGCAGCAGCTCAGCGCATCGGCCCGCGGCTATGTGATGCTTCCGAGGGCGGAATCTCAGATTTACCCCCGTTGGGGCCTGGGTCTGGAGGGCGGCGGCGCCTTCCGCCCCGGAATGACGGAGGCCTTCAAGCCGGTGCTCTACGGCCATGCCTACGCCTACGTACCCGGCATCCTGCGTACGCAGGGCATCATGCTCACGGCCACCATGCAGCACCAGCTGGGCCATGCGCCCTTCGGAGATTACCGGGCCAACGTGCTTCCAAGAGGGTTCGATTCGGAAGTGTCCTCCTTCCTGTCGGCCCAATACCGCACGCAGTGGAAGGCCACCATAGACTATGCCGTTCCCCTGTATTTCGGAGACCTTTACGTTCCGGTGCTGGGCTATATCCGAAAATTCGTCCTTACTCCGCACGGAGATTTTACCGGCCTGGGGAGGGACTTCCTCTGGAGCGCCGGCGCGGACCTGACCGCAGACCTGGGCCAAATCTTCTTCCTGGCCATAGATACCACCCTGGGCGTTTCCTTCTCCTATCTGGGCGGCAATATCTACAACGAAACGGAGCAGAGAAAACCCTACTCCGTCTCGCTTGTCCTTTCCTTTAATCTTTAGCGGAAAAACTGTTCAATCCAGGCCTGGTCCACCTGGGCGAAGCCTTGCGCAGGACGCACGGACGGGTTGCGGGAGAGGATGCCGCGGGCGTCTTCGTACACGTTGAAGCCCACGTTCAGCACCTGCATCGCGCCGGCAAGGGGGAGCGCCAGCACCAGGTCGTTGTCGGCCCCTTCCGTTCTCAGGAAACGGAGCGGAGCGGTGGCGGCTTCGGGGTTTTTGGCCGCCAGTTCCTGCCGGGTAACCCATTTGCACATTTCCATCACCGTGTCTTCCAGGCCGGCGTCGTGGATGTTTACCTTTTCTATGAGGTCTCCCACCTCCTTCACGCGGCGGAGGGTGTAATCTTCCAGCTCTTTTACGGCATCCAGGACGGCCTGCGGGGGCTGCTCTTCCCCGGGAAGCAGCCAAACCATCATCTTGCCGTCAGGGTCGTGATACAAGGTCTGGTATCTGGCCAGGTTGCGCTGGCCGCAGTAGGGGCATTCCCAGACGAAGAGAGAACCGTCCTTGACCCGGGCTTTGAGCTGCGGCTCAAGGGCGGTGTTGATGCTCTGACGGAGCTCTACCTCCGTCTGAGAGCCGCAATGGCTACAGTTTGCGAGCGCCATCGCTGATAACTACGTCGTAAACCTTGGGAGCGTGGCCAAATTTCTGGGTGAACTTCTCCACAGCGGCTTTTATGAAGTTGTCGTACAACTCTTCCTTCACCAGGTTGATGGTACAGCCGCCAAAGCCGCCACCCATCACGCGGGAGCCGCTAACGTCCATCTTGCGGGCCAGCTTGTTAAGGAAGTCCAGCTCTTCGCAGGACACTTCATACAGGCGGCTGAGACCGAAGTGGGTCTGGTACATCATTTCTCCCACGGTCTCGTAATCGTCCCTTTCGAGGGCGTCACAGACATCCAGCACGCGCTGGACCTCTCCTATCACGTATTCGGCCCTCAGGAAGTCTTCCTCGGTGATTTCTGAGCGGACCTCGTCCAGCCAGAGACGCTTGGCATCCGAGAGGAACTCCACCTCGGGGTGGTTCTTGCGGATGGCGGCCGCGGCCCTTTCGCAGCTTTCACGGCGCTTGTTGTAGGCGCTGGAGGCCAGCTCATGCTTGACGCAGGAGTCAATAAGAACAAGTTTGTAGCCCTTGGGGTGGAAGGGGAAATACTTGTACTCCCCGGTTTTGCAGTTAAGGCGGATAAGGGAGCCTTCCTTACCGAAGATGGAAGCAAACTGGTCCATAATACCACACTTCACGCCGCAGTAATTGTGCTCCGTGCTCTGGCCTATCTTGGCCAGCTCGAATTTCTCTATCTTGTTGTCGTTGAACAGATCGTTGATGGCGAAGGCGAAGGTGCTCTCCAGGGCAGCCGACGAACTGAGGCCGGCGCCAAGGGGAACGTCTCCGGCGAAGACGGCGTTGAAGCCTTCCACCTTGCCGCCGCGCTTGATGGTTTCACGGCATACGCCAAACACGTAGCAGGCCCAGGCTTCCTTGGGTTTGTCCTCTTCCTTGAGGCCGAACTCCGACACCTGGTCAAAGTCAAGGGAGTAAACCTTCACCTTGTCCGTTCCGTTGGGCTTGATGGCAGTCATGATGCCGAAGTTGATGGCCCCGGGGAACACGTAACCTCCGTTGTAGTCCGTGTGCTCGCCAATCAGGTTGATGCGGCCGGCCGATGCATAAAGGATGCCTTCCTCTCCAAAGAGGGATTCGAATTTTTCTTGGATTTTGGCTTTCATATCTGGTGTTTTTTTATGTGCGTCCTACAAAGATAGTAAAAATATAGATTCTTCGCTACGCTCAGAATGACAATGTGAGCCAAATGGGGCAATGGTCCGACACGCCGCCGATGTAACGGGGGCCGGAGTAGGTCCGGAGGGGCTTCATGCCGGCATGGCCCTTGTCCGGAGTTTGCAGGAAGGGGATTTGCAGGATTTTCATGCCGTCCGTCCGGCATGCTTCGCTTACGAAAAACATGTCAATCAGCTCCCAGGCTCCTTCGTATTTGATGCTTCCCTTCCCTTGCCGATGCAGGGGCTCGGCCAGGTTTCTCAGCCCGGGTTCCAGGAGTTTGTACAGCGGATTGGCAGGCGTGTCGTTGAAGTCTCCCATGGCTACGATACGGTCTGTTCCGGAGCGGCGGAGGGAATCGGCCAGAAAGGCCAGGCGGCGGACAGCAAGCTCCCGTCGGGCTTCGGAGAGGGCCGCGCCCCCGTATTTGGAGGGGTGGTGGTTCACCAGGAAGGCCGTCTTTTCCTCTCCTTGCCGACCAACGAAAAGCAGGATGTCCCGGGTGGCCATGACGGTGGAATCCGGGTTATAGAGGCGGCAGGGCTTGGCATCGGCCCTTTGGAGGCGGGATGTGCGGAAAAGAAGGGCCACGTCTATGCCCCGGGGGTCCGGAGAATCGAAGTGGACGATGCTGTAATCCAGTTTGCGCAGGGCCGTCCGTCTCAGCAGGTGCCAGAGCACGTAGTAGTTTTCCACCTCGGCCAGGCCTATCACGTCCGGCAGGCCGCCCTCCTGCGAGGCCGCCCAAAGGATGCCCTTGGCAATGCTCCGGCACTTGGTCTCGAACTTGCGCCGGCTCCAGTGGCGCTCCCCGAAGGCGGAAAACTCCCCCTCCGAGACGCTGGTGGAGTCGTTCCGGCTGTCAAAAAAGTTCTCCAGGTTCCAGAAGAGCACCCGGAGCGTATCGGCCGGGACGTTTTCTGCCCGGACGGAGACCGGCAGCAGCAGCATAGCCAGAATCATGAGCCCGAATCTTCTTTTCATGCCGCAAAGATACGTATTCCCGTTTTTACCCTTGGCAACTAAACACTTGACTCATAGCGCGTTATACAACATTCCTCGTTCAAAAAATGAACGAGGAATAGTATATAAGCAACTGTGGGACAGTAAGTTAGTTGCCGCCCCTTACACGTTGAAGAGGAAATGCATGATGTCTCCGTCCTGCACCACGTAGTCCTTGCCCTCGACACCCATCTTGCCGGCGGCGCGGACGGCAGCCTCGGTCTTGTACTGCACAAAGTCTTCGTACTTGATGACCTCGGCCCGGATGAAGCCGCGTTCGAAGTCCGTGTGGATGACGCCGGCGGCACGGGGTGCCTTGTCTCCGGCCACGATGGTCCAGGCGCGGCATTCGTCGGCCCCGGCGGTGAAGAAGGTCCTCAACCCCAGGAGCTTATAGGCGCTTTGAATCAGGCGCACCACACCGCTTTCCGCAAGGCCCATCTCCTCCAGGAACATCCGGCGGTCTTCGTATTCTTCGATTTCCGCAATTTCGCTCTCGGCCTTGGCCGATATGACCAGAATCTCCGCATGCTCGGACGCCACGGCTTTGCGCACGGCTTCCACATAGGCGTTGCCGGCGGCCGCCGATGCCTCATCCACGTTGCACACGTACATGACGGGCTTGTTGGTAAGGAGATAGAGGTCTTTTGCCATCTGCTCTTCCTCGGCGTTTTCCGGCACTACGGTGCGGCAGGACAGGCCCTGCTGCAGGGCTTCCCGGTAACGGAGCAGGAGCGAGAGGAGTTTCCTGGCTTCTTTGTCTCCTCCGGTGGTGGCCTGTTTCTCCACCTTCTTGATGCGGTTTTCCACCGTTTCCAGGTCTTTTATCTGGAGTTCGGTATCCACCACTTCCTTATCACGCACAGGGTCCACGGAGCCATCTACATGCACGATATTGCCGTCGTCGAAGCAGCGGAGCACGTGCAGGATGGCGTCGGTCTCGCGGATGTTGGCCAGGAACTGGTTGCCCAGCCCCTCACCCTTGGAGGCGCCCTTCACCAGGCCGGCAATATCCACAATCTCCACCGTGGCGGGGATGGTGCGCTTGGGCTGGCAAATCTCCGTAAGCACCTCCAGGCGCTTGTCCGGAACATTGGTGGAACCCACGTTGGGGTCGATGGTACAGAAAGGAAAATTGGCGCTCTGGGCCTTCCCGGAGCTTACACAGTTAAATAAAGTAGACTTGCCCACATTGGGCAAGCCTACTATTCCACATTTTAAGGACATAAATTCTTCACTTCGTTCAGAACGGCAAGAGGCCTAATAGAAACGGGCACGGTTGTCTTTTACGGTCTTGTCCATCATCAGGGGCAGAATCATCTGGCTGTGATAGCTGTTCAGACGGGCCTGGGCGGCCTTGGCGTCATCTTCCGTGTAGTAGGAGCCCATCTCACGGCCGTTCACCCGGAACATGTAGGCACCCATGATGCCGGCCACAGGGCCGCTCAGGACACCTTCCTTGGCTGCGGACACGGCGCCCACGAAGGCAGGCTCGGTGGTGGGGGCGGAAGAGGTGGAGAAGGTGACGTCCGTGAGGGAAGAAACGGTGGTTCCCAGTTTCTGGGCCACTTCCTCCAGGGTGCTGAGACCGGCCACCTGGGCGGCCACATCCTCTGCATGCTTGGCAATGTACTTCTCACGGTACAGCTGGGAACGGATGGCCTCGGAAACCTCGTTAAGAGGGGCAATGCCTTCCTTGTGCTCTTTCTCCACGGCTACCACAAAGTAGTACTTGTTGTCCACGGGAATTACGTCGGAAGCCTTGCCGGGCTTGTTGTTGAAGGCCCAGCGGGTTACCTCCTTGGCGCGGGAAATGGAACCGTAGGTATCTGTTCCTTCGTTGATGTTCATACTGCGGGCATAGATGCCGGTGGTGTCGCAGACGGTCTTGAAGTTGGCGGCCTTACCCTGGGAGCGCACGGCCAGCAGGCGGGCCTGCTCGGAGATGGCGCGGTCGGTTTCCTTGGAAACCAGGGTTTCCTTCTCGAAGATGGCTACCTTCTTCTTGGCAAGGGGCTTGGTGGCCTTGGTCACCTCCACCACATGGGTGCCGTACTGGGTGTGGAGCAGGAAGGGCTTGCCTACCTGGGCTTCCAGGACGGGCTCGAAGCCCTTAATCATGATATTGCGCGTCATCCAGCCCAGGTTGCCCATCTCGCCGTCCTGGGCATTGCCCTTGTCGGCGGAATAGAGGTTGGCCAGCGCGGAGAAGTTGCCCTTGTTCACTACGCCCAGGAGGCTGTCGGCCATGTGGGCGGCATTCTCACCCACCAGCATGATGTGACGCACGTACACGGAGTCCGGGATATTGGCGTTGTCCATGATGCGGGCGGCGTAGAAGTTGTTGCCGGACTGGTAGATGGGAGAAACTCCGCTGTTGTTCTCGGAGACGAACTTGTCCACATCGGCATTCACGGAACGGAGCTCGCCGGCCTTGTACCAGGCGTCGTCCCACTTGCGGTCGGAGTTCTTCTGGAGGAAGGCACGCACGTTGTCCGTAGAGGCGAACGTGTCATAGAGCTCGGTGAACTTGGCAGAAGCGGCGGCAACGTCCTCCTGGGAAGGATTGAGCTCGAAGACGGCGTAACGGATGTCACGGTTGGCTTTCTGGCGGAAAGCGTCCTTGTGGGCATCGTAGTATTTCTTGATATCGGCCGATGAAACCACCACGGTGGAGTCTTCCGGGAAGAAGGTGCCGGGGGCCAGGACAAAGTCGACGGAGGCGGTGGCGTTGTTTTCCTCAATGGCCTTCTTGCGCTCCAGGGCGTTCACGTAGGAACCGGCATTGTACAGGCCGATGTATTTCTCGCTGAAGCGGTTGGAACGGGCGGCGTTCTGCAGGTAGTCGCGGATGAGGCGATAGTTTTCGTTGGTTTCGGCCATCTCCATGAACTCGCTCACGCGGGCGGTGGAGTAGTTGCCTTCCTCATCGTAGAAACCAGCGAAACCGGAAGCCACGGCGGAGGGGTTGGAACCTACGAACATATCAATCTGTTCCTGCCGGCCCACGCGGATGCCGGCCTTCTCCATGGTGGGAGTTATCAGGTAGCGGTCCACGAGGTTCTGCCAGGCCATCTCACGGACCTGGGCCTGCTCCTCCTCGGAGGAAGTGTTGGTGCCGGACATCATTTTGCGCACCTCTTCCAGCTGACGGACTTCGGAGTCGAACTGCAGATAAGAAACGGATTTCCCATTGATTTTGCCGACATCGTTCTTCGAAGAAGTGGACTGGATGGTCTGGATGATGTCGGACGGGTTTACAAGGAAGAGTAAAAGACCGAAGGCAATGATGAGGGATGCACCAATGCCAAACTTTGTTCTGATGGTCTCAAGAGCTGCCATTTTATATAACGTTTTTAATATTTTCGAAAAAATTCGCTTAAGGGCTGCAAAGTTACTAATTTTCTTCTAAATATCTACCATTTTTTTACGCGGGGGCCGATAAAGTTCACGGAGTCCACCAGGACGGCGGTGGTATCGTTCTGAATCAGAAATTCATTGTCGAAAGGACGCATGAGAATGGCGTTTCGGGCCATTTCGTCGGAGCGCATGCCGTAACCTTGCATGTAGCCCGACGGCGACGACATCTTCACATAACAGTCTGTCCAGATTTCCTTGGCCTCGCTGTCCCAGTAAAGGGTGTCGGTCTCCATGGTCTCCTGCTGGACGATATTGCGCACCACCACGTCTCCGAACGCGCTCCACACCTCCCCGGCGCGGCGGCTTCCGGAGGCGGGCTTGTCGTGCCGGGCGGCATCGGCAAAGATGGTGGTTTCCAGTTTTCCGTCTTCGGAATAGCCGAAGATGCGGATTCCCTCGGGAAACAGGTCATAGGACACGGTGTCGTGCTCGAAAACCTCCATCCGGGGCGACTCTACCCGCATCTTGAGCTTTCCGTTTTCCGTCCGGACAAAAAACATATCGTCAACGGTCTGGAGCGGCGTTTTTCCCAGGTCCAGCTTCTGGGCCTCAGCCAAGTTGCTCCGGCAGGAATAGACGACGAAAGCAAGCGCCAGGGCGCTTGCTGTCGTTCTGAATATGTGGCGTATCTTCACTATCGGGCTACGCGCACCGTGGTGAAGGCAGACATGCCTGCGCAGGACACGGTATAGGACTGACCGGCGCTGAGGTCGTACATGAAGATTTCGGAAGCTTCCGGATAGTAGCGGGCCACGGAGGAGATGGAGGAGGCAGCCTCGTCGGCCAGGGTGGCGTCGACGTTGCGGGCCTTCTGATAGTAGTCCGTGGCGGCCCAGTAGCGGGCATACTTGTCCACGTCTCCGGAGCAAGGGGCCGATGCCCAGAGGTTGCCCAGAATCATGTAGGCCTTGCCGGCATAACCGTAGTCCATCTCGACAGCCTTCTTGGCCGATTCGGAAGCCTTGCCGCGCATGTTGTTCTTGTAGCAGAAGGCAGCCAGCTCATAGTAGTACTGGGCGTCGGTGGCGGCATCGGACTCGTCGGAGGCGATGGCCTCTTCCAGATAACGGCAGGCGTCGGCCACGTTGTCACGGGATGCGTTCAGACGGTACAGGCCATAGGCGCTGCGGTAGGAAGGATCCAGCTTGTACATGGAGGTGACGGCCTTCAGGTAGAGGTCGTTGGAGGTGCAGTCATCGGCCGAATTCATGAGCTTCACAATATTGGAAACCACGGCCAGGTTCTCGGGCTCGGCCTCGTAGCGGGGACCGAAGATGGCCAGGAGGTTCTCGCAGGAAGCCACCTTGCTGTCGGCGAAGATGGACTCGATGGTGGCTTTCACCTTCTGGTTGTCTTCTTTCTCGGCGTCGCTCTTGGGGGTGGCGTTCTCTACGTTTTCTGCTACCTTGTCATAGGTGGCAATCACGTCGTCTGCGCTAAGCTTGTTCTCACGGTAGAGGGCGATGGCGGACTGAAGCAGGTTCACCTGCAGGGAGCCGTTGGCCTGGGGACCCAGCTCGTTCACGATGGCGCCCAGGTTCTCATAGGTGTAGGCGGCGTCGGAACTGCGGTAATTGATGATATGCTGGCCCTTGTTGTTCAGGATGGACACCCGGTTCTTGGGATAGGCGGCCATGCGCTTGTCCTGCAGGGTGAGGATGGTGTCCACAATGGCGCTCTTCATGGCCGGGTCCTTGGTTTGGTTGTACAGGCGGGTCATGAGGGTGGTACCGTGGATGAACATGTTCTGGGATGCCGTTGCGGGGCACACAGAATAGGCTTTACGCCAGTTGGGCAGAGCGGAATCGTAGTTCTTCTGCTTGTAATACTCCTGATAATAGGAAAGGTACAGCACACAATCTGCGCTGTCTTTACCATGACCGAAACGGGAGGTCTTCTGGGCAAAGGCGCTCTGACCCATAAGGGTCATGGCGGCGAAGAAGATGAGAGCTAACTTTTTCATATCAATTATTTTTAAGTTTATTTGCTAAACAAGGTCTGTGCCAAGATTACTGATAGGCGCGTTTCTGGAACCAGATATCGAAGATATTGAATCCCAAACTGAAGCCGAAATAATTCTCTTTTACCTGGGATGTCTTCAGACCCCTCCGGCCTGCTTCTATGCCGATGGAAAGGCCGTTGTACCAGCGGAAAACAGGGAGCGTCATGCCCAGGCTTATGCCCACGGAATTGACGTGTGCGCCGTCCACCGTATAGTAGGACTGGTCAAAATAGGCGCCGCCCCGGTAAGTGCAGCGGCGGAGGAAATGCAAGAAGCCGGTGCGGATGTCGTTGCGGTTGGGGGTGATTTCTCCGCCTATGCGGACGCTCTGCCCTGCACCGGGGGCGAAAACGGCGTCTCCCACGTTGGAGAACCCGCTCACCTGGTCCAGGTTGGAGTTTTTCCAATTGGTGCGGGTATAGTCCACTTCCACCATGTACCTGTCTGCGTTCCGGTAACTGATGCCCACGCCCAGTTCATCTCCCATCCTCAGTCCTTTTCCCTTGAGTTCCGCGGCCGAGCGCTTGCGGTCGTAACTTCCCAAGGAGCGGTAATGGATGCTGTGGCCCCATATACCGGTGGAAATCTGGTAGGTGGCGCCCACCGTAAGGTAGGAGCCCGGAGCAAGCGGTTGCTGGTACTGAAGGCCGATTTTGGCCGACAGGTTATTGATTTGCAAGGAGTCTCCCTGAGTCATGGAGCGATAAGACTCGTCCGAACTGCTGAGGGTGGACTTCTTGTTGATGTTTCCGAACACGTAATTTCCCTGCAGGCCCACAGAAAGGCGGTCCCAGAGGGTGATGGCGGCGGCGGCAAATACGTTGTACGTACCTCCGTTGCCCGTAGAGGTGAACTGGCGCTCGCCGGCACCCACATCTATCTCTTTGTAGGAGATGCTGTAACCCACGTCGCTCACCGGGCGGACACCGACCATGAAAGCCGTGTTTTTCCACATAGGGAAGGAAAGGGCCAGGTTTTCCGGAACGAAGACGGCGTTGTAGGCCTGCTTGTCCCCTTCCTTGAAAAGGGAAAGGCGACCGCCCAGGCTTACGTCGGCCATGAAGGAAAGGGTGTCACGGGCGGTGACGGAGGCCGGGTTCAGCACATTCACGAAACGGTTGTTGCGGGCGGCGATGCCCACCCCGCCCATTCCGCGGTTCCAGGTGGTGCCTGCCTGGTGCAGATGTCCCACGCCAAAGACGGAGTACGGGGAAAAGCCCACATACGTTCCCTCCGTCTGGGCCCACAGGGACCCGGCCGAAAACAGGACAACAGTCAAGGCCAGCAATCTATTTCTCATTCCTTCGAACATACTCTTGCGCCATTAGTGCCAACCCCATCAAAACGAGGTTACAAATTACAAATATGGAACTTTTCATCCGTTTTGCAAAATAATTCGCATCTCCGCCGGTGAATATCACCACATTGCCGGGATGAAGGTTCAGGTAGCCTTCCATTTCAAATATAATGCCTGAAACGACTCCGGCCTCGATGGAAGCCTTCTCGGACAAGCCGATAAGGTCCGGCGACTGCGGGCTGTCCACCAGGGGCAGCGAGCGGGAATAGCGGCTCAGGGCCTTGAAACGGGTACGGAAACCCAGGGAAATGTTTCCCCCCTGATACAGGCCTTCCTCCGAAGTGAAGTCGATGGAAAGGGTGGTTCCGAAGTCCACCACGGTGCAGCCTTTTCCCTTGAACAGGTGCCGGGCCGCCACGATGGCCGCCGCCCGGTCATAGGAAAGATAGGTGGGCAGGCCGTAGGAAAGAAGCGCTTCCCGGTGGTTCTGGTCCATCAGAATGAGGCATTCACACTCCTTTTCAAGCAGGCGGATATCGGCCTCCGACAAAGGATAGACGGAGGCTATCACCATGACCGACGGCTTGTCCCGCTGGGTTAGGGAAAGGATGAATTCCAGGAATTTCTCCCCTTGGTAGCGGAAGGTTTTTCCCAGCGTCATTTCCTGAGCCCAGGCGGCTTTGAGGGCGGTATTGCCTATTTCTATGAGCAGGTTGGACATAGCCTGCAAATTTACCAATTATTGGAGTTTTTTCAAAATATGGAGGGCCGATGACATCGTATTCACCCCGCGGGACACGGTGCGCAGCTTGCCGCCGTCCTGGTTGAACTTGTATTCCGAGGGGTTCTCGTTCACCCGGGTGAGGATGGTTTCGAAGCGCTTGGACTTGTAGAAGGGAGACATGGGATTGTTCACGAAGAACATAATCTGCATGCCGTTTTTGATGATGATTTTCTCAAAGCCCATCTGCGCACCCAAATTCCTGATTTTCACTACAAAAAGGAGGTTCTGCACTTCCAGGGGAAGCGGGCCGAAACGGTCGGCCACCTGCTGGCCCAGGCGGTCTATCTCCCGCTCGTCCGTAAGGGCGTCCAGCTGCTTGTACAGGCGGATTTTCTCGGCCGTAATGTCAATGTAATCGTCCGGAATGAGGGCGGGCTGGTCCGTTTCGATGGTGCAGTCTTCCACAAATTTCTCTCCGCCGCGCTGCTGGGCCATCTGGTTTTCCATGCCCAGTTCCTCCATGGCTTCGGAGAGGATTTTCTGGTAGGTCTCGTAGCCCATGTCGGAGATGAAACCGCTCTGCTCCGCGCCCAGGAGGTTGCCGGCGCCGCGGATGTCCAGGTCCTGCATGGCAATGTTGAAGCCGCTGCCCAGGTCGGAGAACTCTTCGATGGCCCGAAGGCGCCTCCGGGCGTCGTCCGTGAGGCTCACGAGCGGCGGTACAATCAGGTAGCAGAAGGCTTTTTTGTTGGAGCGTCCCACGCGGCCGCGAAGCTGGTGAAGGTCGCTCAGGCCTATATTCTGGGCCTGGTTCACGATAATGGTATTGGCCGATGGTATGTCCAGGCCGTTTTCGATGATGGTGGTACACAGCAGCAGGTCGTAGTCTCCGCGCATGAAGGAGAGCATGCGGTCTTCCAGCTCGCGGGATTCCATCTGGCCGTGCGCCACGCAGATTTTCATGTCCGGGATGAGCCGGTGCAGGATGTCCTCAATGGCCGGCAGTTCCTCCACCTTGTTGTGCAGGAAGAACACCTGTCCGCCGCGGTTGAGCTCGTAATTGATGATGCTCTTGATTTCGGTCTCGTTGAACAGGATAATCTCCGTCTGGATGGGGATGCGGTTGGGCGGCGGGGTCTGGATGATGGAAAGGTCCCGGGCGCCCAAAAGGGAGAACTGCAGGGTTCTGGGAATGGGCGTGGCCGTAAGCGTAAGGGTATCCACGGCGTTTTTGAACTGGCGCAGCTTTTCTTTGGCCGATACGCCGAATTTCTGCTCCTCGTCAATGATGAGCAGCCCCAAATCCTTGAATTCAAAGCCGTTTCCAAGGATTTTATGGGTGCCGATAAGAATGTCTATACTTCCCTCCTTGAGGCGCTTTTTGATATCCGTTATCTGCCCGGCCGTCCTGAGGCGGCTCACGTATTCTATATTGCAGGGAAGGTTCTGGAGGCGGGCCTTGAAGGTTTCGAAGTGCTGGAGGCTCAGGATGGTGGTGGGCACCAGCACGGCCACCTGCTTGGAGTCGCAAACGGCCTTGAAGGCGGCCCGGATGGCAATTTCCGTCTTTCCGAAGCCCACGTCTCCGCAAACCAGGCGGTCCATGGGGCACTTGTCTTCCATGTCGGCCTTTACCGCGCGGGTGGCCTTTTCCTGGTCCGGGGTGTCCTCATACATGAAGGAGGATTCCAGTTCTTCCTGGAGGTAGGTATCGGCCGAAAAGGCATAGCCGTCCGAAGCCCGGCGCTTGGCATACAGCTGAATGAGTTCCTTGGCTATATCCTTGACGCGGGACTTGGCGGCGCTCTTGAGGTTGCTCCAGGTCTTGGAGCCCAGCTTGTTCACGCGCGGCGCCTCCCCTTCCTTGGAACGGAAACGGGAAATCTTGTGCAGGGAATGGACGGAGACAAAGACCACGTCTCCCCCGCTGTAAATCAGTTTGACCACCTCTTTTACGCGGCCGTAGTCGTCTTTCATCTTGACCAGGCCGCCGAATACGCCCACGCCGTGGTCTATGTGCACCACATAGTCTCCCAGGTTGAAGGAACTGAGGTCGTTGAGGGTGAGCTGCTCTGATTTTTCCACGGTCCGGCGGAGGCGCACGCGGTGGAAGCGGTCGAAGATTTCATGGTCCGTGTACCAGCAGAGTTTGTCTTCGTTGTCTATGAAGCCGGCGTGGATGTTCTTTCCCTTGACGAATTCCGGCAGCACGGCGTTTTCTTCCTGTATCATGATGGAACGGAGACGCTCCAGCTGGCTTTCCTTTTCTCCGAAAATATAGACTTTGTAGTTGTTTTCACGCTTGAGGCGGATATCGGAAATCAGGAGTTCGAAGTTTTTGTTGAAAACCGGCTGCGGGGCTATGTTGAAATGGATGGCCTCCACCTCTTCCCTTCCCAGCGGTATGTCCATATAGACGCGCCGGAAGGCCTTCAGTTCCTCGAAAAAGAGCTTTTCCCTGTACATGTCGGAGGAATCCAGCCATACGGTGGTATCGGCCTTGAGGAGGGAAAGGAGCGATACGCCTTCGTCGTCTTCCCGGGCGGCGATGTCGGGGTAGATATCGGCCTTGTCCAGTTTGTCGATGGAAAGCTGGGTGTTGCAGTCGAAGGTATTGATTTTATCCACCTCGTTTCCAAAGAAGGTAATGCGGTAGGGTTTGTCCAGGGAATAGGAAAAAATATCAATCACCGCGCCTCTGACGGCATATTGCCCGGGGGCCGATACAAAGTCCGTGCGCTCGAAACCTTCTTCTCCCAGGCGGGTCCGGAGGGCTTCGTAGGAGAGGTTTTCGCCGCTGCGGATGGTGAAGAGGGCTTCCTGCAGCTTTTTCTCGGAGGGTACCTTTTCCTCTATGGCTTCGGGATAGCTGACGATGAAGATTCTTTCATCAGCCTTTTCCAGGATTTTGCCGATGGCGGCGGTGCGCTGCACGCCGAGGGAAGATTTGTAATTGCTTCTTTCCACGCTTTTGCCGGATTCCGGAAGAAAGAAGACGCAGTCTCCCTGGGTGAGGTTATATAGGTCTGCGCTGCAGTATTCGGCCGCTTCACGGGTGGGAAGGACAATGAACTGCGTTTTTTCAGAAGCTGCCTGGGACAGAACTGCCCAACGGGCCGACAGAAAGAGCCCGCTGCAAAAAATCTCTTCCCGGTTTTGAAGACTTTTCTGCAGGAGCGCGGAAGTTTTTTGACTTATCAACATTCCCTTCATTTTCCCTGTTGAAAAGCTGTTCATAACCCTGTTTATAAGTGGCTTTTCAAGGTTAATCAAAAAGGGTACCTTGCTTTTTCACACTTCCCCAACAGGTTTTCCAGCGGTTTTCAACTGTTTGCATTACTCTTAAATTATTGATTTACATGGGCCTTTTGGAAGTTTTCAACATTTCAACAGCCGTAACATCATCAACAACTTAAAAATAAAAAAACTATATTTGTATCTGAATTGAATCTTAGCCGTCATGAACGAATTCGATCCACACGACACAACAGAGCGCAAAGATAATGAATTTGACGGAATTATCCGCCCGCAGGAGCTGGAGGATTTTACCGGTCAGAAGGAAATTGTCTCCAACCTGGCTATTTATATCAAGGCCGCAAAACTGCGCGGGGAGGCCTTGGACCATGTTCTTTTCCATGGCCCTCCCGGCTTGGGTAAAACCACGCTGGCGCATATCATCGCAAATGAGATGGGGGTGAACATGAAGGTGACTTCCGGCCCCGTGCTGGACAAACCGGGAGACTTGGCCGGCCTGCTCACTTCCTTGGAGACGGGAGACGTGCTTTTTATCGACGAGATTCACCGCCTGTCTCCGGAGGTGGAGGAGTATCTGTACTCGGCCATGGAGGATTATGTGATAGACATCATGATTGACAAGGGCCCCGGAGCCCGTTCTGTCCGTATATCCCTGAATCCTTTCACGCTGGTGGGCGCCACCACCCGGAGCGGTCTGCTGACGGCGCCGCTCAGGGACCGTTTCGGCATCAACTGCGCCCTGGAATACTACGATACGGAAGACCTCAAGAAGATAGTGCTGCGCAGTGCCCGCATCCTTTCCCTGGAAATAGATGGGGACGCCGCGTACGAGATTGCCCTCCGAAGCCGCGGTACGGCCCGTATCGCCAATGCGCTCTTGAAGCGGGTGAGAGACTTTGCCCAGGTGCTGGGAGACGGACGCATCAACCTGGAAATCACGCGCTTCGCTTTGAACAAGCTCAAGATAGACAAGCGGGGGCTGGATGCCATCGACAATAAAATCCTGCGCACGCTCATCACCACCTTCAAGGGTGGGCCGGTGGGAATCGGCACCCTGGCCACGTCCGTAAGCGAAGATGCCGGTACCCTGGAAGAAGTATATGAACCCTTCCTTATCAAAGAAGGCTTCCTGATACGCACCCAGCGCGGCCGCGTGGCCACCGACCTGGCCTACACCCATCTGGGAATGGAAACATACATGAATCAACGGAAATATAATCTTGATGAAAATGGAACGCTGTTTTAAGTTGTTGGCACTCCTGTTCCTTGTGACCATTAGCGCTCCGTCGCAGGCGTGTACGTCGGTGATAGTGAGCGGCAAGTTTACCAAGGACGGGAAGGCGGTGATGTTCAAGCACCGGGACTCCAGCTGCCAGGATGTGAAAGTGGAGTATTTCAGCGGAGAGAAGTACCGGATGATGTGCCTGGTAAATGCCGATTGGAGAACGAATCCCCTGGCAAAAGTGCCGGCGGGTACTCCTGAAGCCTGGGGAGGAGAAAACGAGACGGGCTTTGCCATCATGAATACGGCCACCTACGATTTGAAGGATGATGACGTTCCGGCGGAAATGATGGATGGAGAGGGCATTCTGATGTACCGGGCCCTGGAGATTTGCGCCACGCTGGAAGACTTCGAGCATTTTCTGGATACCCTTTCCAGGCCGATGCGGGTAGAAGCCAATTTCGGCGTGATTGACAGCAAGGGCGGGGCCGCCTATTATGAAGTGAACAATCACAGCTGGGTGAAGTTTGACGTGAACCGGGAACCCTTGGGATACCGGGTGGTGACCAATTTCACCACGACGGGCCGGCCGGAAGACCGCAAGGGGGTGGACCGCTACGTCAAGGCCCACAGGATTCTGGCTTCCACCTATGTGCCCATGGAGGAATGGGATCATACTTTCTTTATCAAGAACATCTCCTGCTCCGGGGCTCCCATTCTCAGAGACATCACTTCCTGCGCCATTGTGTTTGAGGGAAATACCATGTGGGCCTCCTTGGGCAAACCGGATAAAGTGCCCTGTTTACCGTATAAGTTATAAAATGTCCTAAAGTTTTCCGTAAAAATGCTTATCTTTGCGGAATCGGAGATTCTTCGGCCCGTGGCCTCAGAATGACAGGACATTTGTCATTCTGAGCGAAGCGAAGAATCTGTGAAAGAAAATTACCAATATTAAACTATATGGCAGATCCTAAATTAATTTCCAAGATTCCGGACGGACCGCTTAAGGAAAAATGGTCCAGGCGCAAGGCCGAAATCCGGATTGTTTCTCCCAACAACAAGCGGAAACTGGAAGTGATTGTGGTAGGAACCGGTCTTGGCGGTGCATCGGCCGCTGCATCTCTGGGTGAGATGGGCTACAACGTCAAGATTTTCTGCATCAGCGACTCCCCCCGTCGGGCCCACTCCATCGCGGCCCAGGGCGGTATCAACGCTGCCAAGAACTACCAGAACGACAACGACTCCATCTACCGCCTGTTCTATGACACCATCAAAGGCGGTGACTATCGTTCCAGAGAGGCCAATGTGTACCGTCTGGCAGAGGTGAGTGCGGCCATCATTGACCAGTGCGTGGCCCAGGGTGTTCCCTTTGCCCGTGAATATGGCGGATACCTCGCAAACCGTTCGTTCGGCGGCGTACAGGTGAGCCGTACTTTCTATGCCCGCGGACAAACCGGCCAGCAGCTGCTGCTGGGTGCCTACGCTTCCCTTAACAAGGAAATTGCCGCAGGCAGCGTGAAGAGCTATCCCCGTCACGAGATGCTGGATCTGGTGATTATCAACGGAGAAGCCAAGGGTATCATTGCCAGAAACCTGGTAACCGGTGAAATCGAGCGCTTTGGCGCTCATGCCGTTGTGCTGGCTACCGGCGGTTACGGAAATACCTATTTCCTGTCCACCAACGCCATGAATTCCAACGGATCGGCCGCCATGCAGGCCTACCGAAAGGGTGCCTTCTTTGCCAATCCCTGCTTTGCCCAGATTCACCCCACCTGTATTCCGGTTCACGGAGAGCAGCAGTGCAAACTGACGCTGATGAGTGAGTCCCTGCGTAACGACGGCCGTATCTGGGTGCCCAAGAAGATGGAGGACGTGCTCAGACTCCGTAAACATGAGATTAAGCCTTCCCAGATTCCCGAGGAAGACCGCGATTACTATCTGGAGCGCCGTTATCCGGCCTTCGGCAACCTGGTTCCGCGTGACGTGGCTTCCCGCGCCGCCAAGGAGCGTTGCGACGCCGGCTACGGCGTAAACGAGACCGGCCTGGCCGTGTACCTGGATTTTGCTGATGCCATCAAGCGTCTGGGCCATCAGCGGGTTCAGGAGCGTTACGGCAACCTCTTCGACATGTACGAGAAGATTACCTCCACTTCCCCCTGGGAAGAGCCGATGATGATTTATCCGGCCATCCACTACACCATGGGCGGCCTGTGGGTAGATTATGACCTCCAGACCACCATTCCGGGCCTGTATGCCATCGGCGAGGCCAACTTCTCCGACCATGGCGGAAACCGCCTGGGTGCATCGGCCCTGATGCAGGGCCTGGCCGACGGTTACTTTGTGCTGCCTTACACCATCGGAGATTACCTTTCCCACAAATTCCTGGAACCCAAGACGGATACCAACGCTCCTGAATTTGCAGAGGCGGAAAAGGCCGTTAAGGAACGGATTGCCAAGCTCTTTGCCGTGAAGGGTACCGAAACGGTGGACAGCATCCATAAGAAACTGGGCAATATCATGTGGGAATATGTGGGTATGGCGCGCAACGAAGCCGGCCTCAAGAAGGGTATTGAGGAAATCAAGGCCCTCCGTGAGTACTTCTGGAAGAATGTGCGTGTTCCCGGAACCAATGAGGAATTCAACCAGGAACTGGAGAAAGCCCTGCGCCTGGTAGATTTCTTCGATATCGGCGAACTGATGGCCTATGACGCCTTGAACCGCAAGGAGTCCTGCGGCGGCCATTTCCGTGAGGAAATGCAGACCGAGGAAGGCGAGACCAAGCGTGACGACGAGAACTTCATGTATGTGGCCGCCTGGGAATACAAGGGCGAAGGCAAGGAGCCGGAGCTTCATAAGGAAGAACTCAAGTACGAGAACATCAAGATTGCAACCCGTAACTACAAAGACTAATCCCGAGTATGGAATATAATGTGAAAGTATGGCGTCAGAAGAACGCCAAAGCAAAAGGCCATTTCGAGACCTACCACGTTACGGATGTGGAGGAAGATGCCTCTTTCCTCGAAATGCTGGATATCCTCAATGATCAGCTTATCCGCAAGGGCATAGAACCCATTGCCTTCGATCATGACTGCCGTGAAGGTATCTGCGGCGCCTGTTCCCTGTATGTGGACGGCCGTGCCCACGGTCCGGACGATGCCGTGACCACCTGCCAGCTGTTCATGCGTCATTTCAAGCCGGGTGCCACCATTACCGTGGAGCCTTGGCGCAGCGGCGCTTTCCCGGTAATCAAGGACCTGGTGGTAGATAGAACCGCCTTTGACAAGATTATGCAGGCCGGCGGTTTCATTACCGTGCGTACCGGCAGCGCCCAGGACGGCAACAACATCCTGATTCCGCACGACGATGCGGAACTGTCCATGGATGCCGCCGCCTGCGTAGGCTGCGGTGCCTGTGTGGCCACCTGCAAGAACGGTTCTGCCATGCTGTTTGTGGCTGCCCGCGTCAGTTCCCTGGCTCTGCTGCCTCAGGGCAAGCCGGAAGCCGCCCGCCGCGCCCGCGCCATGGTGGCCAAGATGGATGAGCTGGGCTTCGGTAACTGCACCAACACCCGCGCCTGCGAGATGGAGTGCCCCAAGCACGTTACCATCGACCATATCGCCCGTCTGAACCGCGAGTACCTGAAAGCCCGTTTCAGCGAGTAAGAAGGTAAATGCATAAAAAGAAAAGCGGCACAATTTTACTGCCGCTTTTCTTTTTTTAATAGATGTTCTGCGTGACGGAAGTAGGAATGGAGGATATCTTGGTGTAGGTATCCACTTCCTTTCCTCCGGCCGATGTGAGTGTGAGCTTTCCGCTGGCCATGGCGGCCGTGTAAGGGCCCCAGGCAGCGTTGTTGCTGTATTTACCACTGAGTTTGTTGTCGGCCGAAACGGTGTAGGTACCGGTGAACCGGGTATATCGGCCTTCACCTATCTTCTGGTAGAGGGTGAAGTTTCCGTCGGAAGTGAAGCTGATATATACCGAGACGTTGACAGAACCCACGCTGACTTTTGTCTCAACGTTGCTCAGTTCCCAGGAGCCAGTGACATCTAGCTTGGTGGTGGAACCTCCGCCACCTCCGCCACCCGGAGTGGGCGAAGGGGTGTCCGGATTGTCTTTTCCGCCGCAGGCGGCTATCGTGAGCAGCACGGCTGCCAGTGCAAATAATTTTTTCATCATAACCATCCTCCTGTTCCGTTGCCTCCGTCCGTGTCACGGACAATGATAGAAAGATCCTGTTCCAGTTCCATGCCTCCCGGAGGGTTGTCTCCGCCGCCCACATGGGATCCGCCGCCTACGGCAGTAATGGCAATCTTGCCGGAGCCTATTTTTGTGGGATGGATGTACAGGCGACCGAACTGGACGTAGGCATAAGCCTCTCCCTCGGGGGTGCTGGGATAATTGCTCTGCCCGGTTCCTTTGATTTTCTGCAGACCAAGGGCGGCAACCGTTTCGTCCGATACTTCTACTTTCAAATAGGTAAGACTTACTGAAGCCGTTCCGAAGGTGGAAGTGAGGTCTATCCACTGCTTTTGTCCCAGTTTGGCCGTAGAAGTGGGCGTTCCTTCAATCTTCATCATCAGGCGCCAGGCGTCGATGCTGCCGGTGCCCATCTGATGGTAATAAGGAGCCATTTTAAGGGGTCCGCGACCGTAGGCATAGGTTTTCTCGCTGGTACGTGCAATAAGCTGGTCTACGTCGTTTACAGAGGAAAGAATCATCCGTTTGAACTCTTCGCGGTCAAAAGTCTTTCCCAGCTGTTTGGCATAAGACAGGGCCAGGGCCACTACGCCGCTCACGTGCGGGCAGGCCATGGACGTTCCCTGCATGTAACCGTAATCATTTCCGGTAGATTTTGACTGTCCGTCCAAGCCGTAGGTGGGAACTTCGGAAGGCATGGTGGAAAGAACCATCGAGCCGAAATCTTTTGTGCTATGGTAAGCTTCTCCGCCAGGTGCGCAGATATTGCAGCCGGGGCCGTAGTTGGTATAGTAGGCCGGCAGTCCGTCGGGACCCAGGGCCGATACGCTGATGATATCGTGTGTGGCTCCCGGATAATAGGCGAAGTCTTTTGCGTCGTTGCTGGCAGCGAAGATGGCAATATTTCCGTTCAGGACGGGATTGTTTTTGCACGCCTCGAAATAATGGATGGCATCCACTTCCGCCCCGCCTCCCGCATTGTAATAGGCGTTATCAGAAGCATAAGGTTTGGTGGAGCCGAAAGAGCAGGAAATGATGGAGGCGCCGTTGTCGGCCGCATATTTGATGGCTTTGGAAATGGCCGAAACGGTTCCGCCCGCCTTGCCGCTGAATATCTGGCAGGACATGATGCGGCAGCCGTCTCCCTTGCCGGAACCGCCTGCGACGCCTGAAACTCCCTTTCCGTTGTTGTTGACGGCGGCGATGGTTCCAGCGCAATGGGTTCCGTGGCCGGAATTGCCTTCGGCTGTCCATTCAATGGAACCGCCAGTAACAAAATTATAACCGTAAACGTCATCTATATAGCCGTTTCCGTCATCGTCGATGCCGTTTCCGGGAATCTCCTTTGTATTCACCCACATATTGTCTTTTAGGTCCGGATGGGTGTATTTTACGCCTTCATCCACCACGGCCACGACGATAGCAGGGTCTCCGCAGGTGAGACTGTTCCACACCGGGGTTACATTAATGTCAGCCCCGGCAAGGGCAGAGGAAGAGACCGATTTGTCACCCACATTCTTGTAGTGCCATTGTTTGGAAAGATAAGGATCGTTGAACGCCCCGTCCACGGTTCCTTTTGTTTCCGGAAGTCCGTAAACCTTACCATTGGAAACCCTCTCCGTAATGTTTTCATATTGGACCAGTTGTACCTCCGGCACGGCGGCTGCCTTCAGCACCATTTCGTCTAGCGAGGAGTTTCCGGGAACGGTAGATTCATACCACCTGTCCAGCCCGAATTCTTTCTCAAGGGACTCTTTCCCCGGCGTAGAACGGAAGATTCGTTTCAGGTTTACGCCGTGAGTCTTTTCGAAGTCGGAAAGAGCCTCATCGCCTGGGGCCGAAACAAATTTGACAAGGAAAGCGTCTTCTACCACCGCCTCGCTTTTCGGCAGGATTTTAGCCGATACATCCTTCGCACCCACCGTCTCGACAGGTTCCCGGTTACAGGAAAGCAGAGACAGCAGTAGCGCCGGAATTGTCAGTAAAGGATAGTGTTTCATGTGTTTATTTTTAACGACAAGAGGCCAGGCGCCCCTGCGCCTGGTCTCAATTGTCTGATTAGTAATTAGTTCCTAATTAAAGGACACACGTAGGCTTTCAAGGGCTTTGGAGTCATCTTTACCCACTTTTTCCTTACGCTCATAACTTACGTTTACCTTGGCCTTGACAGGCTGGGCGTCGCGCTCGTATTTAAGCACGGGCATTTCAATTTCCACGAAATTGGCCTTCGAAGATACGACCTCATTCTTAACGACCGCATTTGCATTCACATTTGCGGGGGTAAGAGTAGGTGCGGATGTTCCGGGCAGGGTAACCTTGAAGTAACCGTTGGTATTACCATAGTAGGATTTTCCTGCGCCGGGCAGGATGGTTATCATACCTCTGGACGGGAAGGTAATTTCACCATTCTTGAGGCTGCCTTCAGAGAAATGCTTACCTCCGTTGATGGAAGTAATGTTGATAAAACCATCATTGGAATTTAAGCAGATACCATAGCTTTGGGTCTCGATAAACACCTTGTCAGGATCCGTTGCGTCAATGACAAGTTCCGAATCATCCCAGTTGCCTCCTTTATAATTGGCCATCGTTTCCTCGGAGACGCCAAAGTAAGCGGCAACCATGGCACACTGATAACCGGTGACCATATACAGACCGGGTGTCTTGGCTTCTTCGTAAACATCGCATTCTCCGGTATACTGGAAGGCGGACTTGTACAGGTTCAAGAAGCCATCCGTAATGGTGCCCTTGCCCAGACTGTTCCAGACATACGGGAGTTTTTCGGTCGTGTAGGAGGCAGAGGCTATGTTTTCCATGCTGCCGTTGGTGGCCCATACAATTACGTAATAGGTCGTTTTGGCTGCAAGACCACTTGCAATATCGTAGTAACCGCCGTCGATATTGATATCGGCCACAGCGCTTTCGGGAAGGGTGTATCGGCCGTTTGCATCAGTCTTAACCACATTCACGATATATTCCGCACCGTATTTTTGCACATCGGCCGCAGTAAAGATACCGACGTGTGCCTCTGTGATGTCTTCACCGGCGATACCAAAGGCAAAGGAATCGTAATTATGGAGTTCCTTGTAGCGGGCAGGCGTATCTTCCGTAAAGGCGGAAATGGTTACCTGATAATCTTCCTGGTCATCGGCAGAGATGAAGTTGAATACGGTATGAGCCGAATTCTGGGCGGCCTTTTTCTCATCCAGGGCAACGGCAACAATCGTATATTGACCGG
>CADBHY010000002.1 GCA_902794615.1 uncultured Bacteroidia bacterium | reverse complement strand
GTGAGGAACCACCTCTTCCCATTCCGAACAGAGAAGTTAAGCTCACCATCGCCGATGGTACTGCCCCACCAGGTGGGAGAGTAGGTAGCTGCGGTTCTTTGGAATGCCAGACGTCGCACGACGCCTGGCATTCTTCGTTATAGCTGGAAGCTAATTGTCTGAGCCATAGTTCGTTATATACTATTCCTCGTTCGAAAATCGAACGAGGAATGTATTACAAGTCTATGAAAATCAGACAATTGCTTGCCAAGGTGGAGTAAGTCAATTATTTTGAGTATCTTTGTAGAAATATAGTTTAGTATGAACAGAGTTGTAATTACCGGAATGGGAATCTGGTCTTGTCTGGGTGTAACGTTGGACGAGGTAAGGGATTCCCTGTATAAGGGAAAGTCGGGGATTGTGTTGGACCAGGCCCGCAAGGAGATGGGATTCCGCAGCGGACTCACTTCGCTGGTACCGCTTCCGGACCTGAAGAAGGAACTGGCCCGTTCCCAGCGTGTGTATATGCCGGAGCCGGCGCAGTATGCCTACTGTGCCACGCGGGATGCCCTGAAGCAGGCCGGGATAGACCAGGATTACCTGGATACCCATGAGGTGGGGCTTTTGTACGGAAACGACAGCACGGCCCAGGCTGTGTACAATTCCATAGCCAAAATTATTGAGAAAAAAGACACCATGCTCTGCGGAGCCGGAGCCATTTTCCAGAGCATGAATTCCACCGTTACCATGAACCTGGGGGTGATTTTCCGCCTCAAAGGCATTAATCTGACCGTTTCCGGCGCCTGTGCCAGCGGTTCGCATGCCATCGGCCTGGGAGCCCTTCTTATTCAGAACGGTCTGCAGGAGATGGTGGTTTGCGGCGGTGCGCAGGAGGTAAATCCGGAGGCGACAGGTTCCTTTGACGGAATATCGGCCTTTTCTACGCGGGAAGATGCACCGGAGCGGGCCAGCCGTCCCTTCGACCGGGACCGTGACGGCCTGGTGCCGGGCGGCGGCGCGGCTACCGTGATTCTGGAAAGTTATGAGCATGCCGTGAAGCGCGGGGCTCCCATCCTGGCAGAGGTGCTGGGCTATGGCTTCTCCTCCAACGGAGACCACATTTCTTCCCCCAACGTGGACGGCCCGGCCCGTTCACTGGAAATGGCCATCCGCCGCGCCGGCGTAAGCCTCAAGGAGATTGGTTATGTGAACGCCCATGCCACTTCCACGCACGTGGGAGACGCCAACGAAGCCAAGGCGCTCCTGAAGGTGTTGGGTGAGAAGACGGTCCCCGTTACCTCCACCAAGAGCCAGACTGGTCACGAGATGTGGATGGCCGGTGCTTCGGAGGTTATCTACTCCCTGCTCATGATGAAGAACGACTTCATTGCGGGCAATATCAATTTTGAGAATCCCGACGAGGACAGCTGCCATCTGGATATCCCCGCCGTCACGCGCGAGGCCCATTTTGACACCTTCCTGTCTAACTCTTTCGGTTTCGGAGGAACCAATTCCACCTTGATTATCAGAAATGTCTAAACATGCGCTCATTATCGGCGGCGGCCTGGGAGGCCTATTCTGCGGCTATCTGCTGAACCGCAGCCGCTGGGATGTCACCATCCTGGAACAGGGGAATCAATTGGGCGGCGCCCTCCAGACCTTCTCGCGGGACGGCATCCGTTTCGATACGGGTTTCCATTCCGTCGGCGGCCTGGCTCCGGGCGAGCCGCTGTGGGAGATTTTCCATCCGCTGGGTCTGATGTATCTGCCCTGGGTAAAGGCAGGGGATGACGAATGCATTGACGGAGGCCCTTTCATGCGCCTGTCCGGCAGCTCCGATTTTGAGATTGAGCATGTTATAAAACCCTATCAGGGCAGCGTCTGGCGCCTCAAAGGCGGTGGAAAAACGCTGGTGGACGCCCTGGCCAAGACGCAGGATTACCGCCTTCGGAAAAAGGTGGTGAGCATCCGGGACCGCGAGGTGCTTTGCTCGGACAACAGCACTTTCCGGGCCGATGTCATCGTATCGGCCATCCATCCCCGCGTGACCTTCGACCTGGTGAAGGACCATGTGCGTTCCTCCTATCTGAAGCGCCTGTCCAAGCTGGAGGACGGTCCGGGCGCGGTGACGCTCAACTGCAAGCTCCGTGACGGCATGCTGCGCTGGGAAGACCACGCCATCTTTATCGGCAACAAGGTGATGATTCACTTCGGCGAACCAGACGCGGACGGCTATGCCAAAAGCGTGGACCTGATGGGTTTCGCTCCCATTACGCCGGAGGAAATAAAGGAAATCGCCGCCACGCGCCTGAAAGATCTCCAGTATGCTATCGAGAAGTGCTGGGTGAGCACGCCCGCCACGTGGGAACGTTTCACGGGAACGCCCGGAGGGTCGGCCTTCGGCATTGTGAAGCGTTCATCGGCCGATTATCTTCCCCCGGAAACGCCCCTTCCCTGGCTCTTCCTGACGGGGCAGAATATCGGCCTTCACGGAGTCCTGGGTACCTGCATGAGTGCCGTCAATACTGTAAACGCTTTAAATAAATGAAATACGCATTAGTAACGGGCGGCAGCCGGGGAATCGGCCGGGCGGTTTGTGTCCAGCTGCACAAGATGGGCTACCATGTGCTTGTCAATTATGTTTCCAATGACCAGGCCGCACAGGAGTGCCTGGCCCTGATTGAAGGGCAGGGAACGCTCCTGAAATTCGATGTGGCCGATGCTGCCACCGCTCAGAAGTGCCTTCGGGACTGGCAGGAGGGCCATCCGGACGACTATATCGAGGTGCTGGTGAACAATGCCGGCGTCCGCAGGGACAATCTGCTGATTTGGATGGAAGAGGCCGACTGGAACACGGTCATCAATACCAACCTGAACAGCTGGTACCACGTGACCCGCCTGCTGCTGCAGCCCATGCTGCTGCACAAGTACGGCCGCATTGTGAATGTGGCTTCCCTCAGCGGTGTCAAGGGATTGCCGGGACAGACCAACTATTCGGCCGCCAAGGGCGGAATGATTGCCGCCACCAAGGCCCTGGCCCAGGAAGTGGCCCGCAAGAAGGTGACGGTGAATGCCGTAGCCCCGGGCTTCATCAAAACGGATATGGTGGAAGGCCTGGACGAGGCTGCCCTCAAGAAAGACATCCCCGCCGCCCGCTTCGGCAATCCCGAAGAAGTGGCCGCCGTGGTGGGTTTCCTGGCATCCGAGGCGGCCTCCTATGTCACGGGAGAGGTGATAGCCGTCAATGGCGGGCTTTATACTTAAAGGCTGTAGCTCTTCAATCCTTCCGACAGGACTTTCAGGGCCTTGGCCAGTTCTTCTTTTTCAAGCACATACGCCATCCTGACCTGGTTCTTCCCCAGGCCGGGTGTTTCGTAGAAGCCGGCCGCAGGGGCCATCATGACGGTTTCTCCCTTGTAGCGGAAGTCCGTGAGCATCCAGCGGCAGAAGGCCTCGGCATCCTCTACCGGCAGGCTGGCCACCGTGTAGAAAGCCCCCTCCGGGACGGGAGAGAAGACGCCGGGAATCTGGTTCAGGCCTTGGATGAAAAAGTCCCGGCGGGCTTTGTATTCCTCGAAGCAGGCGCGGGAATACTCCTCTGTGCCCTCGATGGAGGCTTCGGCCACTATCTGGCCCAGCAGGGGAGGGCTCAGGCGGGCCTGGCAGAACTTCATCACCGTGTCGTGCACGTCCTTGTTGTGGGTGACCAGCATGCCCACGCGGATACCGCATTCGGAGTAACGCTTGCTCACGGAGTCAATCATGACCACATGCTCCGGAATACCCAGCGAAAGGGCGCTCAGATAAGGTTTTCCGTTATAGACAAACTCCCGGTACACCTCGTCGGAGAAGAGGAAGAGATTGTGCCTTACCACAATTTCCTTGATTTGCTGAAGCTCCTGCGGCGTATAGACATATCCCGTGGGGTTGGAGGGATTGCACAGCAGGATGGCCTTGGTGCGGGGGGTGATGGCTTTCTCGAATTCTTCCACCGGTGGCAGCTTGAAGCCGTCCTCGATGCGGGAGGTGACGGTTTTTACCGACAGGTGGGCCGTGCGGGCGAAGGAGATGTAATTGGCGTAGCCGGGCTCCACCATCACAATCTCGTCTTCCGGGTCCAAGCAGGACATCAGGCCCAGAAGGATGGCCTCCGACCCGCCGGTAGTGATGATAATCTCATCGGCCCTCACTTGAAGGCCGAATCTTCCGTAATATCCCACCAGTTTTTCCCGAAGGCCGATATACCCCTCCGAGGGGCTGTATTCCAGCGTTTTGCGCTTGATTTGCCCCAGGGCATCCAGCGCCTTCTGCGGGGTGGGAAGGTCCGGCTGGCCGATATTCAGATGGTACACTTTGACTCCCTCCTTCTTGGCGGCATCGGCCAGGGGGGCGAGTTTCCGGATGGGAGAGGAAGGCATCCGGGCTCCCAGCTTGGAGATTTCAGGCATATTTACAAGATTCCGAGCATGCGTGCACGTACCAGGAGGGCGGCGCCGATGGGGGCGGCTTTCTGTTTGAGCTGCGTGAGCTTGATGGTGGTGTCCTGGTTGGCGATGTTAAGTACATGGCGCTTGATGGCGGTGCGGATGGGGAGCATAAGATAATCCCCGGCCGCTACGGCCACCTTGCCGCCGATAACCACCAGCTGCGGGTTGAAGATATTGATAAGACCGGCCAGGCCCTTGCCCAGGTTGGTCCCAATCTCTTCCACCGTTTCAATGGCCAGGGTGTCTTCGCTCTTGATAGCGGAGATGATGTCGTTGATGTTCACCTTCCCTTCGGCCTTGAATTTCCGGGTGAGGGAAGAGGCGCGTCCATTTTCCAGATTTTCCTGGATGCGGCGCACCAGGGCCGATCCGGAAGATCCGGTCTCCAGGCAGCCTATCTTGCCGCAGCGGCAAATCTGGCCGTTGTCCAAAAGGGGGAAATGGCCGAACTCTCCGCTGTATCCGGAGGTTCCGTAGTAGAGTTTTCCGTCCAGAATCATGCCCATGCCCAGGCCCCAGCTCACGTTTACGAAGAGCATGTTTTTCTCTTTGAGGCCGCCTCCCAGATATTCCCCGTAGGTCATGGCGCGGGAGTCGTTCTCCAGGACCACATGCACGCTGAGGTCGTCTTCCAGGATTTGCGCAATGCTGCGGTGCTCGTCAAAGGAGTAGCTGTTGCTGTAGCCGGTGATGGGGTTTACGCGGCCGGGGATGCTGATGCCCAGGCCCATGATTTTGTTCCATTCCACGCCCTGGCGGTTCAGGTACTCGCGGATGGTGCCGGACATCTTGTGGACGGAGGTCTCGTTGGCCTCCATGACAAAGGGAATGTCGTCCTTGAAGTGGATGAGGCCGCCCTTGAAGTCCGTGACGGCTATGCTGGCGTGCTTGTTGCGGATGGCCACGCCCACAAAATAGCCGGCTTCCGGGTTGAGACCGTAGATGGAAGGCTTGCGTCCTCCGGAGGTGCCGGACTTGCCCAGGTCCACCATGAAGCCCTCGCTCATCAGTTCTCCGATGAGTTTGGTGGCCGTGGGAACCGAAGCCCCGATGGCTTCCGAGATGGCCGCAATGCTGTGCTCCCCGTGTTCGATGCACAGATAAAGAATGGTTTTCTTCAGAAGGGAGTTCTTGTTATCTTTTTTTTCGAGGAAAGTCTCTCTCATATCAAAATATTTTGGCGCCTGCGCAAAAATATGAAAAAAATTATTAAAAAACAAGCGCTTGTAATAAAATTTTTTATTCGGGGAGATTTCTGAAAAATGTGTATCTTTGTAAATATGTGTGAAAAAAATAAAAACCGGTGGAAGGAATTCCGCCTGTCCCTCAGGATGAAGATGATACTTTCCATCCTGGCTATCACCGTGGTGCTCCTGATGTCCATCGTCATCTCTGTGCTGGAGTACAGACGCATGTCCAATTACGTGTCGGACATGATTGCGGACGACATCCACGACATCTACACCACCCAGCGCCTGGTGGACGCCGTGGACCGGTACAACCTGGAACTGATGGCGGTGATAGGGGATGACAACATATCGGCCCTGCCGGATTTTGACCGGAACGCCTTCATGGCCTACTGCGACTCCCTGCGGCTCACGGTCACCGGCACAAGCGCCCCCCTGGCCGATTCCGTCCTGTACGCCTATTCGGCCTACATGCTGGCCTCGCTGGAGTTGCCGGCCGTCCTGGAATCCGATTTCATCAACACGCGGGACTGGTACTTTACCCGCCTGCAGCCCCTTTTCAGTCGCATGAGGGTTTATCTGGACCGCCTGGGCGAGAACATCCACTCGAACCTCCGCCGGAACTCGGAAACCTTCGGAAACGGTTACTACCGCAGTTTCATCCCCAGCGCCGTGGCCCTGGCCGTGGGAATCGTGCTGCTGCTCCTGCTGCTCTTCTTCATCCTGGCCGACTACGTGGACCCGCTGTACAAGATGTTGGAGTCTCTCAAGGACTATTTGGGCTACCGCCGCAGATATACGTACATGTTTGACGGAAACGACCAGCTGTCGGACCTCAACGACTCCATAACGGAACTCACGGAAGAGAACCGCAGCCTCCGGAAGCGAATCTCCGAGATTAAGGGAAAAGGTGAATCTTAAAGTCATATCCAGAAATGTGGGAGTGGCCCTCCTGGTGAGCGCCCTCTTCATGCTGCTGTCGGTGGGGGTGTCCCTCATCGACGGGGGAGACAGCGCCCTGGCGCCGCTCCTGATTAGCTTTACCATCACCTTCAGTCTGGGAATCTTCCCCTTCATTTTCACCCGCAAGAACGCCCAGATTTCCCTCCGGGACGGTTTTGTGATTATCTTTCTCTCGTGGCTCCTGTCCTTCATTTTCGGGGCCCTGCCGTATGCCCTCTGGGGCGGGCCGTTCACGGTAATCAACGCCTGGTTCGAGAGCGTGTCCGGCTTCACCACCACGGGCGCCACCATCCTGGAAGACGTGGAGGCCCTGCCCCGCAGCCTGGTTTTCTGGCGGGCGTCCACGCATTTTATCGGCGGTCTGGGCGTCGTGGTGTTCCTGCTGCTGATTATTCCCAATACCTCGCCCATCCGCCTGAGGCTCACCAACATGGAGCTGTCCCAGCTCTCCCGCGAGGATTACCGCAGCCGGGCCAACAAGTCCGTCTATATCTTCGCCTCTGTTTTTATCGGGCTGGCCGCCGTGGCCTTCGTAAGCTACATGCTGGCCGGGATGAGCTGGTTCGACGCCATCTGCCATGCCTTCAGCGTCTGTGCTACGGGCGGTTTCTCTACCCGGAACCTGAGCATCGCCGCCTTCGGCTCGGACACCATCTCCCTGCTCACCCTCCTGTTCATGTTCCTGGGCTCCATCCACTTCGGCATCATTTTCATGGTGCTGGCGGGGCGCACCCTCCGGCCGCTGAACAACCCCATCCTGAAGTTCTATTTCTTTTCCCTGGCCATCATTTCCGTGATTACGGCCCTTTCGCTCAAATTCCAGGGTTCGGCCGATATTTCCTGGGGCCGGGCTTTCCTGGACAGCACCTTCCAGGTGGTGAGCTATTCCTCCACTTCCGGCCTGGCCATCGCGGACAATTCCTCCTGGCCTGCGCTGGCGGGCTTCATGCTCATCCTGGTGTCGCTGGTCTGCGGCTGTGCCGGCTCTACCAGCGGCGGTCTCAAGGCCGACCGTTTTGTGGTGCTGTTCAAGGCCATCCGCATGCAGATACGCAAAACCCTCTATCCCTCCACCATTTTTGAGGTGCGGCTGGGCCGCAGAATCCTGCACGACGAGGAAATCTACCCGCACATCCTGTACATAGCCCTGTATTTTGTCCTGGTGGGCCTGTCGGCCGTGGCGTGCATGCTGGTGGGAGACCCGCACGACCATGCCCTGCTGGGCTCCCTGGCCTCCCTGAGCAATGTGGGGCCCTCCCTGGGGGATATCGGCTCCATGGGCAATTACAACATGGAACCGGCCATGCTCAAGTTCATCTTCTCCTTTGACATGTTCCTGGGCCGTGTGGAAATTTATCCTGTCCTGGCTGCGCTGGGCCTCTTTAACCGGAAGTATTAGAGTCTGTTTTGAAATAATTCAATAAATTCTTTATGTTTCTTTTTGGTAAATTTTCCTCAAAAATTTTCACCCATAGGACCCCCTATGGCCAAAAATTTTCAAGAAAAATTTCCACAAAAATAAAGTATAAATAAAAATATCAATCATTTCAAAACAGACTCTTAGTGGACCGGGCGGGCTTTCTGTACCATACTTTTACGGAGCATTTTCCCTATGAGAGCACTCCCTGCCAGGAGAGGCTCCTGCGGGAAACGGCTTCTTTCCTCAGCTCCGACGACGGGGATATCCTGGTGGTGAACGGCTATGCCGGAACGGGCAAGACATCGGCCCTGTCGGCCGTGGTGAACGGCCTGGCGTCGCTGCAGATTCCTTCGGTGCTGCTGGCTCCTACCGGGCGCTCGGCCAAGGTGCTCAGCGGTTATTCCGGACGTCCGGCCTCCACCATCCACAAGCACATTTACCGGCAGAAATCCTTCGGGGCCGACGGCTTCGGGCAGTTCTCCTTGGCGCCCAACAAGGCCAAGGGCACCCTTTTCCTGGTGGACGAGGTGTCCCTGATAGGCGTTCAGCAGGCCGATGGCGGCGGCGCCTTCGGAAGCGGGAACCTCCTGCAGGACCTGGTGAGCTTCGTGCGTTCGGGGGTGGACTGCCGCCTGATTCTGGCGGGCGATGCCGCCCAACTGCCCCCGGTGGGCCTGGAGGAGTCTCCGGCGCTGTCGCGGGAGTACATGGAGGGTTTCGGCGGGGTGCGTTTTGCCACCCTTACCACGGTGGTGCGGCAGGCGGCCCATTCGGGCATCCTGTCCAACGCCACGCGGCTCCGGATGCTGCTGGATTCGATGGACGAGCCCCTCGGCCTTCCGGACCTGGGCCTGTCCCTCAAGGGCTTCCCGGACATCCGGCGCCTGAGCGGGGGGGAGCTGCTGGAAACGCTGGCCGATGCCTACGACAAGTACGGTTCCGACGAGGTGGCGGTGCTCTGCCGTTCCAACAAGCGGGCGGTGCGCTACAACGCCGGCATACGGGCGCAGGTGCTGTACCGGGAAGAGAAACTCTGCAGGGGAGACCGCCTGATGGTGGTGAAGAACAATTACCGGGACGACATCGAGGGCACGGACTACATTGCCAACGGAGACATGGTGGTGCTGGAACGTATCCGGAACTACGAGGAGCGCTACGGACTGCATTTTGCCGACGCCACCCTCTCGTTCCCGGACTACGGCGGGCAGGAGATTACCACCAAGGTGATTTTGGATACGCTGGACTCCGAGTCGCCGGCCCTGAGCCGGGAGCAGTCCCAGGCCCTGTGGGAGGGCGTATCGGCCGATTATGCCCATATTACTGTAAAGCGCAAGCGCTACGAGGCCGTGCGCTCAGACCCTTTCTACAGCGCCCTGCAGCTCAAATATGCCCATGCCATCACCTGCCACAAGGCCCAGGGCGGGCAGTGGGAGTGCGTTTTCGTGGACAATCCCTTCTGGCAGGATTTCCTGGTGCCGGACGACGTCAAGTGGCTCTACACCGCCCTTACCCGCGGGGTGAAGCAGGTGTATCTGGTGAACTTCCGGGACGCTTTATTCAGCGAGTAGGTACTTCTCCCAGAAAGCCTGGTTGGCGGCCTGGAAGTGGGCGCCCTGATAGCCGCGGTAGCCGTGCATGCCGTCCGGATAAATCATGAATTCGAAGGCGGCGCCCTGCTCCTGAAGCCGGTCGATGAGCTGGAGCGTATGCTGGAAGTGGACGTTGTCGTCTCCGGTTCCGTGGGTTATTTTGAGCATGACGCTGCCGTCGGCCTTTCCCTCCTTGGCGGGATAGTCTTTGATGCGGTCCATGACGCGGGTGCGGGCATAGCCCTCCGGGTTGTCTTGGGGCGTACTCATGAAACGCTCCGTGTAGTGGGTGTCGTAGAGCATCCAGTCGTACACGCCGCCCCCGGCAATGCCGTAGTGGAAATACTCGGAGGCCGTGCTCACCAGGAGGGTGGTCATGGTTCCGCCGAAGCTGAATCCTTCCACGCCAATTTTGTCGGCCTTTACATAGGGCAGGCTCTGCAGCCATTTGGCCCATTCTACAAAGTCTTCTATCTCTATGGTGCTGAGTTGTTTATAGATGGCGTCCAGGCCCTTGCGGCCGTTGTGTCCGGCGGCGCGGCAGTCTGCGATGAGCTGGATGATGCCCTTCCCTGCATACCAGCCGTAGCGGGCGGGATGAACCCAGCGGTCGAAGACCTGGGGCGAGTCCGGACCGCCATAGATATCTACATGCACGGGGTATTTCCTGGCCGGATCAAAATTCTCAGGATAGTAAATGACGCCCGGCAGTTCCAGGCCGTCCGGCGTGGTGATGGAGACCAGCTGCCCGGTGGGGCCGTCATAGCTGCCCTGGGCGGCGACAGGCCAGGACTTGCCCTTCACGCTGTGCAGCCGCAGTTCCCAGGGCGTCTGCAGGTTGGAGGCCAGGCTGATAAAATGTTTTCCGTCCGGGGAGAAGGAGGCGTCCTGCACATGGAGGGATGGGTCTGTCAGGGCCGATATCACTCCTTTCGGCGAAACTTTATACAGGCATTTGCGCACGTGAGAGTCCCGCTCGGCCAGGAAATAGACCGTTCCGTCCTTCTCTGCCCGCAGGAGCTCGATACGCCAGTTGGGACCGTCCGTGAGGCGTCTGAGCTGCCCTTCGTAGCTCAGGAAATAAATCTGCTGCCAGCCTGTCTCGAAGCTGCGCACCATGTACAGGCCCTGCTCCGTGAACAGCATGCCCTCAATCCAGTCCAGCCAGGTGGGCACCTCCTCATGGTAGATGGCCTTCTTGCTGCCGTCGGCCGGGTTCACGGCATACAGGTCCAGGGTATTCTGGATGCGGGGCTCGCGGCTCACGAAGAAGCGGCGGCTGTCGGCCCCCCAGAAGGGCGTGCCGAAGTACTGGTCCTGGGTTTCATCAAAATCGGCCCAGACAATATCGCCGCCCCGGGCCGGTACAAAGCCGATTTTCACCTCCGGATTGCGCTCTCCGGCCTTGGGATAGCGGGTGCGGCGCAGCGTTCCGTCCTGGCCGAAGGGCGAGTAGATGGGGAACATGGGCACCTGGGAATCGTCGAAGCGGTAGAAGGCCAGGGTTTGGCTGTCGGGGCTCCACCAGAAGGCGCGGTAGCGGGACGGCCGGCCGAAGATTTCCTCATAATACACCCAGCTGGCATAGCCGTTCATGACGGTCTCGCTTCCGTCGAAGGTGAGGCGGGTCTCTTTTCCGTCGGCAATGTCCGCCACCCAGAGGTCGTTATCCCGCGTGAAAGCCAGCCGGGTGGAATCCGGGCTGAAGCTCAGGTTCACGGCTCCTTCCGGCTTCACGGGGAAATCGGCATACTTTTCCGGCGCCTGAAAACCCTCGGTGCGGATGGCCTTGCCGCCTTTCAGGCTCAGCTTGAAGCCATCCTTGTCCGTATAGCTTCCGTCGTAGGTAAAAGCCACCTCCTTGTTGTTGAGCCATTTATAGCTTACCGGAATGGGCTGTAGCCGGCTTTGGGCCGGGCAGAATGCCTGGGTTGCAGCCAGCAGCCCCAGCGTTAGGAAAAGATGCGTTGCTTTCATGACCATAAAGGTACGAAAAAACTTTTTTCCAAAACCGCTCTTTTTCGTAAATTTGCCACGCAAAGCTGTTAGTGGAAAGCAATTATACTTAGCGTACATGAGACAGATAGAAGAAACATTTTTTCAATGACAACAGATTATAAGAGAATCAGCCTGGAAGATTATGTTCAGAGCGGGGAGGGCGGTCAGGCCCTCACTTATACCCGGAAGGATGGCAGCGCCTTGGCCAAAATGTTTCTTTATGGTCTGGGCTCGGAGACAGTTGAACGCGAGTTCAGGATATCCAAGGCGGTTTATGACGCCGGCATCCCTTGCCCCAGGCCTATCCGTCTGGTGACGGACGGTGAGCGCTTCGGTGCCGAATATGAAGTGATAGCCAACAAGCGTTCTTTCACCCGTATCATTTCACAGGAGCCGGAGCAGCTGGAACCCCTGACCCTCAAATTTGCCCGGCTGGGCAAGCAGCTGCATTCTACGCCTGCCAATACGGAGGTGTTCCCCGACATAAAAGATGTCATCCGTCCCTGGATAGAGAAATCCACCTGCATCTCCGAGCCGCTCCGCGAGCGGCTTCTGGAAGCCTTGAAGAGCATTCCTTCTCCCAAGACCTGCCTGCATGGAGACTTCCATATCGGCAATATCATCACCAACGGGGAGAAAGATTACTGGATAGACCTGGGAGACTTCTCTTATGGCGCTCCGGAATGGGACTTGTCCATGAATTTTTACCTGGCCTATTATATCCCCTCCGAGTATATGGACCAGCTGTTCCATCTTGACAGCGAGACGTTCCGGAAACACTGGAATCTCTTGCTAAAGTCCTATTGCGGCATTCAGACCCCGGAGGAGCAGCGCGTCTTTGAGAAGAAACTGCTTAAGTTCACCGCTCTCAAATATGCCTTTGCCGTCTGCAAACGCCACAATGGACAAGGGGATCCCAACCCCAGGACGGAAGGGCTGGTCCAGGCTTTCCTGGACGGGAAGGCCCCCGGATTTTTCTAGTTTTTGCGTTGAAATGGTTTCAAGCGAGTATATCTGGGATCCGCTGCGGCGCAAAAGCGTACGCAATACCCCCGAGGAGGCCGTGAGGCAGTGGTTCATCTCCGTCCTGCACGAGGGGATGAAGGTGCCGGAGCACATGATGGGCTCCGAGGTGTCCCTGAAAGTGGGCCAAAAAGACTACAGGGCCGATATCGTGGTGTACGACCGCCGGGCGCATCCGGTGATGGTGGTGGAGTGCAAGCGGCCGGAGGTGACGCTGGACCAGGATGTGGTGGACCAGGCGCTCAGATACAACCAGCAGTTGGACGTGAAGTATATCGCCATTACCAACGGCCCCAAGACCTTTATCTTCCAAAGGCAGGCCGATGGCTGGCAGTTCATGGAAAAGGCCCCTATGTGGGAAGAGATGATATGACCAAAGTAGAAGCGTATTTGGACCATCCGGTCTTCCGGCTGGTGAGTGAGACGGCCGGGGAACTGGGCGTCAGGGCCTTCGTGATAGGCGGATACGTGCGGGACTGCTTTCTGGGAGTCCCCAACAAGGATATTGACATTGTGGTGGAGAGCAAGCCCGGGACGGAGCATGCCGGCATTGTGCTGGCAGAGGCCGTGGCCGCCAAGTGTCATTCCAAGGTGAGCGTGTTCAAGAACTTCGGTACCGCCATGCTCAAGTATCACGGCATCGAGGTGGAGTTTGTGGGCGCCCGCAGGGAGTCTTACCACCGGGATTCCCGCAAGCCTATCGTGGAGGACGGAAGCCTGCAGGAAGACCAGCTTCGTCGGGACTTTACCATCAACGCCATGGCCTTCAGCCTCCAGAAGGAGGACTACGGCGCCCTGGTGGACCCCTTCGGGGGCATCCGGGACCTGGCGGCCGGCATCATCCGCACGCCGCTGGAACCCCGGCAGACCTACAGCGACGACCCTCTGCGCATGCTCCGGGCCATCCGCTTCGCCGCCCGGCTGAGCACGCCGGAGCATCCCTTCACCATCGTGCCCGAAAGCCTGGAAGCCATGCGGGAGATGGCCGGCCGCTTGCAGATACTCTCCCGGGAGCGCATTGTGGAAGAGCTCAACAAGATGCTCATGACGCGCCATCCCGCCATGGCCTTCGAACTCATGGAGGATACCGGCCTGCTTAAGGAATTCCTGCCGGAGCTGAGCCGCCTCAAGGGCGTGGAGACGGTGGACGGGAAGGGGCACAAGGAAAATTTCACCCACACGCTCCAGGTGCTGGAAAACGTGCTCCGCTTTGAGGCCGAAGAGGGGAGGGAGCCCAATCTGTGGCTCCACTGGGCGGCCCTGCTGCACGATATCGGCAAGCCCATAAGCAAGCGCTACGTGCCCGGCCAGGGCTGGACCTTCCACGGGCATGAGGTTACCGGCGCCCGCATGGTTCCCAAGATTTTCGAGAAGCTCAAGATGCCCCTCAATGAGAAGATGAAATATGTCCAGAAGCTGGTGAACCTGCATCTGCGGCCCATCGCCCTGGTGGACGACGAGGTGACGGACAGCGCCGTGCGCCGCCTGCTGTTCGACGCCGGGGAGGACATAGACGACCTCATGCTCCTGTGCAATGCGGACATCACCTCCAAGAACCCCGCCAAGGTGGCCCGTCTGCGCCGGAACTTCGAGGCGGTGAAGGAGAAAATGGCGCAGGTGGAGGCCAAGGATGAGATTCGCAATTGGAAAAACCCCATCACCGGAGATTACGTGATGGAACTCTTCGGCCTGGAGCCGTGCAATACGATAGGCCAGCTCAAGGAAATGGTGAAAAACGCCGTCCTGGACGGGGAGATTCCCTATACTTTCGAGGCGGCCGATGCTTACATGCGGGCCAAGGCCCGGGAGGTCTTCGGACTGGAAGCGAAAGATTCTTCCCTTCGTTCAGAATGACAGTCGACCGTTATATAGCCTATATCCGGGACGTGCGCAGGTATTCCCCGCGCACGCAGGAACTCTACCGCGAGGCCCTGGAGGACTTCGAGGCCTGGGGCGGAGACCTCATCCCTTCCCGCCTGCGGGAGTACGAGGCCCATCTGATGGAACGGGGGCTCAAGCCGCGCACCGTCCACCTGCACATGAGCGCTCTCAGCGGGTACTGCAACTTCCTGATGAAGGAGGGCGTGCTGTCCTCCAACCCCGTCCGTGGAATCAAGCGTCCCAAGATGGAGAAGCGCCTGCCGGAGTACTACACGGAAAAGTCCCTGGCGGAGTACCTGGAAGCATCGGCCCATGGTGCCGGGAAGGAAGAATTGGAGGTGCTGGAGAGCCTGAAACCCGGGGAAAAGCTGGCCGATGAACTCTATAACCGCCGGCTGCGGCGGCTCATCGTCAGCCTGCTGTATGCCACGGGAATCCGCCGGGCCGAGCTGATAGGCCTGCAGCTGAGGAGCGTGGACAGCGCCCGGCAAACCCTTCGGGTGAGGGGAAAAGGAGACAAAATGCGAGAAATTCCGCTCATCCCTTCCGTACTTGAAGAAATTTCACTATATTTACAAGCAGTAAAGTCGATGGGACTGGACTGTACACCGGAAAGTCCGCTCCTCAGGACGGAAAAGGGGAAGCCCCTTTATCCGGCCTTCGTGGACCGGGCGGTGAAAACGGAACTGGACGGCTACGGCATCACCGGGAGGAAATCCCCCCACGTGCTCAGGCACTCGCTGGCTACGGCCCTTTTGGACGAAGGAGCAGACCTGAACGCCATCAAGCAGATGCTGGGCCATTCCTCTCTCGCAGCCACGGAGGTGTACACCCACAATTCCGTCGAAAGGCTTAAAGCACAATACATGAACGCCCATCCAAGGGCAAAAAAAGGAGGCAAACATGATTAACGTCAAGTCCCTTAAATTCGATGCAGACGAGAAGCTGCTGGACTTTATCGACAAGAAAGTCGGAAAAGTAGAGAAGTTCTTCGACAACATGGGAGACATCGATGTCACCCTTTCCCTTCTCCCGGACGCGGAGAACAAGAGTGTCAAGCTGCAGACCCACATTCCTGGCGAGGACCTGGTGATTGAGCGCCAGGCCCGTACCTTTGAGGAAGCCGTTACGGATGCCGCAGACGCCCTCAAGGAGAAGATTGTGCGTGCCAAGGAAAAGAAATTTGCCAAGTAAGTGGCCGCGCAGAAAGCTTATATTGAACTGGATCGTCAGGTCAAAAGCATTCTTGAAGATGTCCGTAGCGGCATCTTCAAGTCTGTTTATCTGCTCATGGGAGAAGAGCCCTATTACCCGGACCTGGTGTGCGACGCCATCCTGGACCACTGCCTCCAGGAATGGGAGAAGGACTTTAACCAGACCGTCTTTTACGGGGCGGACGTAACGGCCGACACGGTGATTACCGCCGCCCGCCGCTTCCCCATGATGGCGGAACGCCAGCTGGTGGTGGTGAAGGAAGCCCAGCAGATGAAAAGCCTGGAGCAGCTGTCCATCTATTGCCAGCAGCCCCTTGAGAGCACCGTGCTGGTGATTCTGATGCATGGCGCATCGGCCGACAAACGCCGCGCCCTCTACAAGAGCGTGCTCAAGACGGGCGTGATTGTGGAGTCGGGTGCCCTGAGGGATTATGAAGTGCCGCAGTGGATTCAGTCCTACTATGAGGGCAGGGGACTGCACATTCATCCGGAAGCCGCCCAGCTGCTCGCGGAGAGTGCCGGAACGGATTTGGGAAAGATAGCTGTAGAGACGGACAAGCTCCTGAAGAACCTTCCCGAAGGGGTGAAGGAGGTGAGTGTGGCCGATATCGAGAAGAACGTGGGGGTGAGCCGTCAGTTCAGCGTGTTCGAACTCACCAAATGCCTGAGTTACCGCCAGGCGGCGCAGGCGCTGAAAATTGCCGCCCGCATGGGGGAGGCGCCGCGTTTTGCCCTTCCCATGGTGGTGGCGCCCCTCTTCACGCATTTTAGCCGCATTCTCAAGTACCATGCCCTCTTGCCGAGCCGCCCTTCACAGGGAGATGTGGCCCGGGTGCTGGGGGTGAACCCGTATTTTGTCAAGGAGTATGACACGGCCGTTCGCCATTACTCCCTGCCGCAGTGCATGCGCGTGATTTCCCTCCTGGCCGACTATGACTACAAGGGCAAGGGAGGAGACGCCGGCGAGGCCACCCCGTCGGACCTCTTCACGGAATTGGTTGTAAAAATATTGAATATTTAGTAAAATTTATTGTAATTCAATAAATAATTATTATATTTGCCCGCAAAACAAAGGTATATGGCAATAGTAGAAGTTCAAAATGTTCGCAAGACCTTCGGCCCCAAGCTGGCACTGGACAATGTGTCGCTGGATATTCCCGAGGGTAAGATTTTCGGCCTGCTGGGGCCCAACGGAGCGGGCAAGAGCACGCTCATCCGCATCATCAACCGGATTACCATCGCATCGGACGGCCAGATTCTCTTCCAGGGGCACCCCATCACGGAGGAGGACGTCTCCCGTATCGGCTACCTGCCGGAGGAGCGCGGCCTGTATCGCAAGATGAAGGTGGGAGACCAGGCCATGTACCTGGCCCAGCTCAAGGGAATGAGCGCCCACGACGCCGCCGTAGAGCTGAAAAAGTGGTTTGTCCGCTTCGACATTGCCGACTGGTGGAACAAGAAGGTGGAGGAACTCTCCAAGGGTATGGCCCAGAAGGTGCAGTTCATTACCACGGTGGTACACAAGCCTTCCCTGATGATACTGGACGAACCCTTCTCCGGTTTCGACCCGGTGAACGTGGACCTGATTCGCAAGGAGATTCTGCGGCTCAAGGACGAGGGCGCAACCATTATCCTCTCCACGCACAATATGGAATCCGTGGAGGAACTCTGCGAGAACATCGCCCTCATCAACAAGGGCAAGCTGGTGGTCACCGGTGAAACCGACGAAATCCGCCGCCGCTACGGCCAGGACAACGTGGAACTGGAGTACACGGACGATACCCTGGACCGCAAAACCCTGGTGGTGGAGCGGGAAGAGGTGAACGCCCGGCTGCGGGAATTCATGGACAAGGGTTACACCATCAACTCCTTCAAGGAGCTGATTCCCCGTATGAACGACATCTTTATCAAATTGGTTACGGAGGAGGAATAAGGTATGAATTTCAAGAAATTAGGCATTATCATCCAGCGCGAGTATCTTAACAAGGTTAAGAAAAAGAGCTTTCTGCTGATTACTTTCCTGGCTCCGGTGCTGTTTGCCGGCATCGCCATCCTTCCTTCCGTCATTATGCTGGGCGCCAAGGAAGAAGCCAAGCAGGTGGGCGTCATAGACCGTTCCGGCATCGTACTGCCCTTCCTGACGGACAACGAAGTCACGCATTTCAAGGATTTGGGCCCGGATGCCTCCCCGGATGCCGTCAAGGCCGATTTGTCCGCGTCCGGCGTGGATATTCTTCTCACCATCTCCGAGCTGGACACCGTGGGACGCACTGTATCGGCCGACTGCTACTCCGAAAAGCCCCTGGGCATGGATACCGGGGATATGATTGAGAGCCGCATCAACGATGCCGTGGAGGCCTACCGCATAGAGTCTTACGGTATCGACAACCTGGAAGAGATTATGGCGGGCGTGAAGTCCGACGTGAAACTGCGCAGCTACACCATTGACAAGAGCGGCAAGGAAAGCATCTCCGAAAGCGGCATATACATGGCCCTGTCCATGATTCTGGGTATGGCGTTGTATATGTTCATCGCCCTGTTCTCCGGCATGGTGATGAGCTCCGTGATTGAGGAAAAGAGTTCCCGCGTGGTGGAAGTGCTCATGTCTTCCGTCAAGGCTACGGAACTGATGTTCGGCAAAATTATCGGCGTGGCCCTGGTGGCCCTCACGCAGTTCCTGCTGTGGATTCTGCTGACGCTGATGCTTATCGGCGTGGCCGGAGGCATCCTGGGCCGGGACAAGCTCATGGGGATGCTGGGCAACGACCCTGCCACGGAGATGGTGGGCCAGATGAACGAAGACGTGAACCTTCCCGCCGGCATGGACCTGAATGGCGCCCTTGCCGCGGCCACGGATACCACCGGTGTGGCCGCGGGAGAGCCTTCCGGCATGGAGGTGGTGATGAGCACCATCGGCAACATCAACCTGGGGCAGATTCTCTTCGCCTTCCTCTTCTTCTTCGTGTTCGGCTATCTGCTGTATGCCTCGCTGTTCGCGGCCATCGGTTCGGCCGTCGAGAACGAGGGGGACAGCTCCCAGCTGCAGATTCCGGTCACCATTCCGCTGCTGCTGGCTTTCTTCATCGCCATTTACGCCTTCAAGGCACCGGACAGTTCGCTGGTGTTCTGGGGCTCCATGATTCCCTTCACTTCGCCCATCGTGATGCTGGCCCGCATTCCCTTCGGCGTCGCCACTTGGGAGCTGGTGCTTTCCATGGCCCTGCTGGTGCTCACCTTTGTGGTGTGCGCCTGGGCATCGGCCAAAATTTACAAGGTGGGTATCTTGATGTATGGCAAAAAGAGTACCTTCAAGGACCTTTGGAAATGGCTTAGGCAAAAGTAAACTTTTGCCCCTTTTGTTTGATTTCAATGAAACCTCAGAATAAGAAATTATGGTACCTGGGCTGGGCGTTGATTCTGGTGGGAGCCGTCTTTTCCGGAGCGCAGGCCCTGTCGGAAAAAGGCCCTGTGGTACGCTGGAAGCGGGTGGCCATGGACGGTCACCGGACGGGAGCCCGGCCCGTGACGGCGGAGAACCTGTCGCTGGCTCTCGGCAGCTTTGACGACGCGGGCTATCTCACCCCCTCCGGCGTCCGCTATGACGAGACGTCCTCCGTGGCGCAGGTGGCCCGGGAACTGATGGAGGTGCAGCCGCAGCTTGCCCACCTCAAGCAGGTGATCGGCCATTCGGCGGGCATGTATATGAATCTCCGTACCCAGCCGGACCTGCCGCTGGGCAATCTGGTGGCCGATGCCATCCGGGATTACGGCAGCCGCTATTTCCGCGTTCCCATGGATTTTGCCATCACCAATTTCGGAGGCATCCGGACGCCCATGCCCGAAGGCGCCGTCACCCTGGACGACATTTCTTCCATGTTCCCCTTCAAGAACTACCTCTGCCATGTGAAGATGAAGGGCTCCTCCCTTCAGAAGCTGCTGGAGCAACTCTCCGGCACCAAGGCCTTCCAGGCCGTTTCCGGCTGCGAGGTAAAGGTGAAGGGCGGAAAGCTGGAAAGCGCCCTGGTGGGAGGAAAGCCCATCGAGCCGGAGCGGATATACAACGTTTGCTCCATCGACTTCCTCCTGGACGGGGGAGACAAGATTAACCTGGGCGCCCTGGCAGAGAACGTCACGCTCTCACACGTGCTTATCAGGGAGGCCATGCTGGATTATGTGCAACGGACGGAGGCCGAAGGCAAGCTGATTGAGGCCAAGGCCGACGGCCGCGTAATCATGGAGTAGCCTATGGAAAAGATTTACAAGTATATTCTGATAGCGGCCGGTGTGCTCACCCTGGGCTTCTGCATCTATGTGGGTTACAAGCAGGGCTCCCGGGAGGTACGGAGGCTCACCATCCTGCACGTGAACGACACGCACAGCCACATGGAGCCTGTCCGTTCCGGAGAATACGCGGGCATGGGCGGCGCCCTTGAACGGGCTGCCTACATAGATTCCGTCCGCCAGGCCGACGGCCCGCAGAACGTGCTCCTGCTCCATGCCGGAGACTTCTGCCAGGGAACCTCCTATTTCTCCGAGCTGGGCGGCCAGGTGGAAACCCGCATCCTGAATGCCATCGGCTACGATGTCATTACGCTGGGAAACCACGAATTCGACAATGGGATAGAGGCTCTGGGACAGGTACTCTCCGGCGTGAACATGCCGGTAGTGTGCTGCAATTATGATTTCTCGCCCTTCGAGGCGGGAAAATACATCCGCCCTTATGCGATAGTCCAAAAGGCCGGTCTCAAAATTGGCGTTATCGGCGTCCTGTGCGGCCTCAAGGAGATGGTGGCCGGAGATATTGCAGGCCGCATCCCCGCCTTTGACACCGTTCCTACCGTCCAGAAGTATGCCGATGAGCTCCGTCCCCAGTGCGACCTGGTGATAGCCCTCACGCATATCGGCTACGAGGCGCACAATCCCGGAGACCTGCTGGACTCAGACCTGGCCGCCGCCACGCGGAACATAGACATCATTGTGGGCGGCCATTCCCACACCTTCCTGGAAGAGGCCGTGAAGGTGAAGAACCTGGACGGCAAGGATGTCCCCATCGTGCAGGTGGGCTGGATGGGCACTTACATGGGCGAATTCAAGGTGACACGGTAACCAGGTCCCGGATTCCGTCCAGTTTTTCCTGATCGAAGCGGTATATTTCCAGCAGTTGTTCTACGGAAGTGTACCCTTCGATTTTTTCCCGGTAGCGCACAATCTTTCCGGCAAAATAAGGGCCGATGCCCGGCAGGGCCAGCAGCTGGGCGCTGTCGGCCCGGTTGAGGTCGATAAGGGGGATGTCTATGTAGGGTTCCAGGCGGGCGTAAACGGAATCGGCCACGACAAAGCTCCTGGCAAAGTCTTTTTTGCGGGCGAAGCGCCCCCCTTTGCGGCGGTAGTTGTCAATCACTGTGGCCTGCTTCCGTGAAAAGCCCAGCCGTTGCAGCTCTTCCACGCTCACGGTATTGGGGTTGAAGCGGAAGTTTTCCACCTTCCGGGGCGCCGCCTTCTCCCTCACTTCCACTACGGCCTCCTGCCGCGGCGGCTCTTTCCGGACCAGCGTCCGATCCGTCCCTCCTTTCTTCCTGCTCGCTCCGTCCTTCGTGATATTCTGTTCCTCTTTTGTCACCGGCCCCTCCTTCACCATCACATACACCGTATCCGGCCGGTCCCGGTTGGCTGCCAGATGCAGAACGGCCGCCCTGTGCATGAACAGGGCCGCTTCATAACCGATAATCAGGAATAGCAGGGCAATGGCGCCGACAACGAAGCTGCTAGTCGGTTGCTGTTTCTTCTTCCCCTCCATTGAAACGCCTCTCTTTAGCGGGTTTCGCCGGATGGGCCCCGGCTACAACTAATACAATCTCGCCTTTGGGTTCATGTTCCCGGAACCAGGCGGCCACTTCCTCCAGGGTGCCGCGACGGTGTTCTTCGTGAACTTTGGAGATTTCCCGGGCCACGGAGCACTGACGCTCCGGCCCGAAGGCATCGGCCATCTGTTCCAGCGTCTTGACCAGGCGGTAGGGGGATTCGTAGAAAACCAGGGTGCGGGTTTCTTTGCTGAGGGTTTTGAGCAGGGTCTGACGCCCTTTTTTCTGCGGCAGAAAGCCCTCGAAGGCAAATTTGTCGCAGGGGAGACCGCTGGAGACCAGAGCCGGAATGCAGGCCGTGGCTCCGGGGAGCGTCTGCACCTCGATTCCCTCCTGGGCGCAGGTGCGGGCCAGCAGGAAGCCCGGGTCCGAGATGCCGGGGGTGCCGGCATCCGAGATGAGCGCCACGTTCTGTCCAGCGAGGATGCGTTCCTTCACCAGCCGGACCGTCTGGTGCTCGTTGAATTTATGGTGGCTCTTCAGGGGACGGTGAATGTCGTAGTGCTTCAGGAGCACGGAACTGGTGCGGGTGTCCTCGGCCAGGATGAGGTCGGCTTCCCGGAGCACCTCGACGGCCCGGAAAGTCATGTCTGACAGATTGCCCACGGGGGTGGGGACGATATAAAGGATGCCAGCCACTATCCCAGTTTCTTACGGACGCACATCATGAAGTGATATACCACGTCGCTCTTGAGGTTCCAGGAGGGGAAGTGCTCCCGGATATAGCCCACGGCCTGGTCCAGGGAAGACATGCCGTTGAGGTCCGCGATGGTTTTGTCATACAGGGCGAAGTCTTCCTTGAAAAGGGTGCCGATAAATAGGGCCCGGTCCAGCAGGCTGATGCCGCTGCGGATGTTCTTCACCTGCAGGCCCGGCTTGTCCTTTCTCCAGGGGAGGGCGGCGGTATCGTCCGGCGCAGGCTCCGGGGCCGGTGCCGCCTCAGCGACCGGCTCGGGAACAGGTTCCGCCTGGACCACAGGCTCCGGTTCAGGTTCCGGTTCCGGCATGGGCACAAGTTCGGGCTGGGCTTCGGCTTCCGCTTCGGGAACAGGCTCCGCTTCCGGAGTGGGTACGGGCTCCACGACGCCATCTATGCCGATGGCGATGTCTGTGAAATCCACCTCGGCCTCATCCTCTGCGGGGAGGGCCTCCAGGGCGGAAATCTTTTCTTCCAGGGCGCTGATGCGCTCTTTGAGGGCGGCGATTTCTTCCCGGAATTCTTGCAGCAATTCTGTTTGACTTTTCTCCATAAATGACTAAATTTGTAGTCAACAACAAAGATACGGAAATGTTTTTGGAAAATTCAAAAAAATCGGGCTGCATTGAAGTAATTTGCGGCTCCATGTTCTCGGGAAAGACGGAAGAACTCATCAGAAGGCTCAAAAGAGCCCAGTTTGCCAAGCAGAAAATAGCCACTTTCAAACCCACGGTGGACAAGCGCTATTCAGACCTGGACGTTGTTTCCCACGATTCCCACAGCATTTCCTGTACGCCCATCAAGTCACCCGCCCGCATGTTGCAGATAGCCCCCGACGTCCAGGTGGTAGGCATTGACGAGGCCCAGTTCTTCGATGACAGCATCGTTGAGGTTTGCCAGGAACTGGCAAACCGGGGCATCCGCGTCATCATCGCCGGCCTGGATACGGACTACCTTGGCAAGCCCTTCGGCCCCATGCCCGGCCTCATGGCCATTGCGGAGGACGTGCAGAAGGTTCATGCCATCTGCGTGAACTGCGGCGCCCTGGCCAACCATTCGCACCGGCTGTCGGCCTCCAAAAAGCTGGTGGTGCTGGGAGAAAAAGACACCTACGAGCCCCTGTGCCGGGAGTGTTACCAAAAAGCGTTGTCCGAAGACAACGCTTAATCAAAACAGACGCTTAGTCCTGGACGTTGGAGAGGGCCTCCCGAATCTTGGTCTCAATCTCCTGCGCCAGCTCTTCGTTGTCCTGGAGCAGTTTCTTGACGGCCTCGCGCCCCTGGGCCAGTTTGGTCTCGTTGTAGGAGAACCAGGAGCCGGCCTTCTGGATAATGTTCATCTCCACGCCCAAATCCACGATTTCTCCGCTGCGGGAAATGCCTTCTCCGAAGACAATGTCAAACTCGGCCTTCTTGAAAGGCGGGGCCATCTTGTTTTTGACCACCTTCACCTTCACGTGGTTGCCCAGGGCTTCCTCGCCGTCCTTGATTTGGGTGGTGCGGCGGATGTCCAGGCGCACGGAGGCGTAAAACTTGAGGGCGTTGCCGCCGGTAGTGGTTTCCGGGTTGCCGAACATGATGCCGATTTTCTCCCGCAGCTGGTTGATGAAGATGCAGCAGGTATTGGTCTTGGAGATATTGGCCGTGAGTTTGCGGAGGGCCTGGGACATCAGGCGGGCCTGCAGGCCCACTTTGTTGTCTCCCATTTCTCCTTCAATCTCTGCGCGGGGGGTGAGGGCGGCCACGGAGTCTATCACCACAATGTCCACAGCGCCGCTGCGGATGAGGTTGTCGGCAATTTCGAGGGCCTGCTCTCCGTTGTCCGGCTGGGAAATCAGGAGGGTGTCCAAATCTACTCCCAGGGCCTTGGCGTAGCTGCGGTCGAAGGCATGTTCCGCGTCGATGATGGCGGCGATGCCTCCGGCTTTCTGGGCCTGGGCGATGGCGTGGATGGCCAGGGTGGTTTTACCGGAGCTCTCCGGTCCGTAGATTTCTATGATTCTTCCTTTGGGATAGCCGCCGATGCCCAGGGCGTGGTCCAGGGCGATGGAACCGCTGGGGATAACCTGGGCGGCGTCCCATTCCGGCTGGTCTCCCAGTTTCATGATGGTGCCTTTGCCGTAGTCTTTCTCAATCTTGTCAATGGTGGCCTGGAGCGCCTTGAGTTTGGCGGCGTTGATTCCAGTTCCTTCTGCTTGGTTTGCCATACAAATAATAAATTTTTAAGGTTGCGCTCATCCTGAACCGCATCCACAAAGATAACGAAAACTCCTTAAAATATTACAAGAATATTTAGTAATTTTGCAGAAATAATAATTAGACCATGATTCAATCCATGACCGGCTACGGCAAGGCCGATGCCCAGCTCAAAAGCGGAAAACTCACCCTCGAAGTCCGCACGCTCAACGCCAAGAGTGCCGATATCAGCATCAAAAGCAGCCTCCTTCCCAAAGAGAAGGAGCTGGAAGTGAGAAAGCGCCTGGCAGAGCGTCTGGTAAGGGGAACCATAGACCTGTATCTCACCTACGAGGCCGGTGCTCAGGACAGCGCCCATACCATCAATCCGGAAGTCTTTCATTCCTATTGGAAGAGCGCCGTGAAGGCCCTGGATGAGGAAACGGTCTTTACCAAGACCTTCCTCAAAGACCCGGGCGTGGGCAGCATCCTGGCCAATGCCGTGCTCCGCTTGCCGGACGTGGTGGACAGCCGCAAGGGAGACGTGGTCACCGAAGAAGACTGGCCCGCCGTATCGGCCGCCCTGGACAGCGCCCTGGACCAGCTTTGCGCCTACCGGGCCACGGAGGGAGAGGCCCTGTATAAGGACGTGACTTCCCGCGTGGCGCTTATCGGTCGCCTGTATGACCAGGTGGAAGCCCTGGAAGGGGAGCGCATATCGGCCGTGCGGGAAAAGCTTCTCAAGGCTTTGGAAGAGCTGGAAGCCAAGCCCAATCCGGAGCGCTTTGAGCAGGAACTGATTTTCTATCTGGAGAAATACGACATCAACGAGGAAAAAGTGCGCCTGCGCCAGCACTGCAAATACTTCATGGAAGTGATTGATTCCGAGCCCTATCCCGGAAAGAAGCTGGGCTTTATCCTGCAGGAGATGGGCCGGGAAATCAATACCACGGGCTCCAAGGCCAACCATGCCGGCATTCAGCAGCTGGTGGTGCGCATGAAGGACGAGCTGGAGAAGATTCGGGAACAGAGCATGAACATCCTGTAGCCTATGAAAGAGCGCCTTTTGGGAAAAACGCCCTCGGAACTGTCCCAGGCTGCCCTTGCCTGCGGCCTCCCTGCCTTTGCGGGGAAGCAGATGGCCCAGTGGCTGTATCAGAAAAGGGTGGGGGAGATGGAACAGATGACCAACCTCTCCAAGGCGGGCCGACAGGCGCTCACGGAAAAATACGAACCGGGACGGGTGGCGCCCACGGACGTCCAGACCTCCCGGGACGGTACCCGGAAATACCTCTTTCCCTTCGGGGAGGGCGCCGGCATTGAGACGGTGATGATTCCGGACGGAGAGCGCAAGACGCTCTGCGTAAGCTCCCAGGCGGGCTGCAAGATGAACTGCCGCTTTTGCATGACGGGCCGCCAGGGCTTCCACGGCAATCTGTCGGCGGCCGATATCCTGAACCAGTTCTTTTCCGTGGACGAGGCGGCGCAGCTCACCAATGCCGTTTTCATGGGCATGGGAGAGCCCTTGGACAACTGGGAAAACGTCAAACGCGCCATCGAGGTGCTTACGGCCCCCTGGGGCCTGGCCTGGAGCCCCAAACGCATCACCCTGAGCACGATAGGTGTGCTCCCCAGGCTTAGGCAGTTCCTGGACGAGAGCCGCTGCCACCTGGCCGTGAGCCTGCACAATCCCTTCCCGGAAGAGCGGGCCCAAATGATGCCCGTGCAGAAGGCCTGGTCCATTACGGAGGTGGTGCGCCTGCTCCGGCAGTACGACTTTACGGGCCAGCGCCGCGTCAGCTTCGAATACACGCTTTTTGAGGGATGGAACGACAGCCCGCGCCATGCCGACGAGCTGCTGAGGCTGCTGAGGGGCCTGGAATGCCGGGTGAACCTGATTCGCTTCCACAAAATTCCGGATTTCCCTTACGGGACGGCTCCGGACAAGGTGATGGAGGCCTTCCGGGACCGCCTGAACGCCGGCGGGCTTACGGCCACCATCCGTGCCTCCCGCGGAGAAGACATTTATGCTGCCTGCGGCCTTTTGGCCGGAAAACATGCCGAAAACAAAAACGAGCCATGAAAAAAATCCTGACCTTGCTCATGCTGCTGCTTCCGCTTGCCTCCTTTGCCCAGGAAGACGAGTATTCTTCCTTCGGCCTGGATGCGCGCGACCAGCGGGCCGTAAGGGAAATCCGCCAGCGGATGGCCCGGATTCGCCAGACGCGCCCCACCGTGGGCCTGGTGCTCTCCGGCGGCGGTGCCAAGGGCGCGGCTACCGTTGGCGTGCTCAAGTACCTGGAAGAATACGATATCCCCATTGATTTGGTGGTGGGCACCAGTGTGGGCGGCCTGCTGGGCTCCCTGTACTCTCTGGGATATGACGCGGCCTATCTGGACAGCCTTATCCGCCATATCAACTGGGATTTGGCTCTGAGCGACAAGCTGGACCAGAAATACATTCCGTATTCGCGCCGCCGCTACAATGAGAAGTACATGCTCTCTTTCCCCTTCTATTACAGGGATGAAGATTACAAGAACTTCCTGGCCGGTGACGCGCCCTTCGCCCAGGGCCGCAGTCGGCAGCTGGATTTGGGCGCCAAGGGCAGGAAGGGCCGCCGGAGCTTTTCGGAGCTGGCCCGGGGGAACCTGTTGGGCAGCCTTCCCTCCGGCTTTGTCTTCGGCCAGAACGTGAACCAGATTATCACCAGCCGCACCGTGGGCTATTCGGATTCCACGGACTTCTTCCACTTCCCCATTCCCTTTGCCTGCGTGGCAACCGACGTGGCTTCCGGCAAGGCCAAGGTCTGGAGAAACGGCTCCGTGAACCTGGCCATGCGCTCCACCATGAGCATCCCCGGTCTCTTCGCACCCGTCCGCACGGGCGGCATGGTGCTGGTGGACGGCGGCATGCGCAACAACTTCCCGGTGAACATAGCCAAGGAGATGGGGGCCGATATCATCATCGGCATCAATCTGGCCCAGAGCAGCCTGACGGCCAATGAAATCCAGAACCTGGCCGACGTTCTCACTTCCAGCATGGACCTCCTGTCCAACGATGTCTATGAGCGGAACGTAGAACAGGTGGACATTCACATCCACCCCGATCTGGGCAGCTACAACATGCTCAGCTTCAGCTCCGAGGCGGTGGACACCATGCTGGTCATGGGCTACAACGCCGCCGTACAGAAAGCCCCGCAGCTCCAGGCCCTGCGCAAACGCCTGGGCGCGTCCCGTTTCCAACTCCATGGCAGGAAGGCCGTGGATATCGGCCGGCAGGATGTTTTCATCCGCGAGGTGGTGGTGGACGGCGTGTCTTCCAAAGAGGCCGATTACGTGCGCGAACACATGACCTGCCAGGCCGGCATGAAGGTGAGCAAGCAGATGATAGAGGACGACGTGGCCACCATCTTCGGAAAGGGCTCCTACGATTATGTGAACTACGAGCTTCGCGGAAAGGACGAGCCCTACACGCTCCGAATCTACTGCAAGCGCGGTCCCATGCACCAGCTGGGCTTCAGCGCCCGCATGGACACGGAAGACATCGTGTCCCTGCTGGTGAACGTGGGGCTGAACACCCGCGCCATGAGCGGCCATTCCCTGGACCTGTCGGCCCGTATCAGCGCCAATCCCTATATTGATGCGGTGTACTCCTATTCGGCCCACCGTTTCGGAACCATCAATGTGCGTTCCATGTTCCGCTACACGGACCGCATGAACATGTATTACGACGCCAAGCGCTTCAATACCTCCTTCATGCTGGCCACCCAGGAGGTCTATCTGTCCAATATCCACTGGTCCACGCTGGATGTGAACCTGGGCCTGAGAAACCAGTATTTCCAGCTCCGGAGCCTTCTCACCGATGCCGATGTCCGTTATAACGTGACGCAGAAGATAGATATTCCCAGCCTCTTCCTCACCGCCCGCCTGGAAACCCTGGACAACGGTTATTTCCCCTCCAAGGGCGTTTCGGTGGGCTTCCGGGCCGACGGCATGTACCGCCTCTTCGAGAGCGGCCTTCCGGCACGCTGGATGGCCGTTGCCAGTGCGGACGGCCGTTTCCCCGTGAGCTTCGGTTCCTTTACGCTCATTCCCAGTTTTGCCGCCCGTTTTGTGTTCGGGCCCCAGACGCCGCTGATGTATTCCAATGTCATCGGCGGAGACATCGGGGGCAACTATATCGAGCAGCAGCTTCCCTTCGTGGGCGTTACCTCGGCGGCCCTCTGCCGGGACCACCTGGGCATGGTGCGCCTGGACGCCCGTTACGAGGTGGCCTCCAACCACTTTGTCTCCCTGATGGGTAACGTGGCCTATGATTTTGACGGCTTCAACGCTCCCGCCCTTTCGGCCGGCCGATGGCTGGGCGGCGTGGGCCTCGGATACGGCTACAATACCATCGTGGGCCCGCTGAAAGCCCAGCTGTCCTGGTCCAATGTCACCAAGAAAGTGGGCATCTACCTGTCCTTCGGCTATTCATTTTAGGCTATGGATGCAGCGCGTTGCCTGAGCCGTCTGCAGAAGCTCTGCTCCAAGGCGGAGTACTGTGAGGCCGATATCTACCGGAAGGCCCTCAAAGACCTTGAGGGAGATGCCGATGCCGCCCGGAAGGTGCTGGAGGCCCTTATAGGCGAGAAGTATGTGGACAATGCGCGTTATGCATCGGCCTTTGCCCGCGAGAAGGCCGCCATCCAGGGCTGGGGCCCCGTGAAAATCCGCTTTCAGCTGAAGGCCAAGGGCGTGGAAGAGGGAACCATCCGTGCGGCTTTGGAAGAGATTGACCGGGGAAAGCAGGCCGACAAGCTGAACAAGCTGCTGCAAGCCAAGGCCCGCAGCCTGGCCGGGGACCCCCAGTTCCGCCTCAAGCTGCTGCGCTTCGGCCTTACCCGCGGCTACGATTACGATGCTGTTGAGGCGGAGGTTTCCAAAATTATTGCTACCTTTGCCGGAGCAAAATAAATGGTAAGGCGATCTGTCGCGGCCCCTTGGGGCTGAGGAAAGTCCGCACAGGGAAGGGCACCCGGCTGTGGAAAGCACAGTGGGGAGTAATCTTCAAACAGCGTAGCAGAAAAGTACCGCCGGAGTTTTTATTTTTTTTCTCCGGTAAGGGTGAAAACGCGGGGTAAGAGCCCACGACGCTTCATGGCGACATGCAGCGGGTACGCTGTCCGGGCCTGCAAGACCAAATATACCGGCAGTCGAGGGCTGCCCGCCTGATGCCGGGGGGTAGGTTGCGAAGATAAATGACAGATTCAAAAACAGAAAGCGGCTTACGGCCTTGCCATTGAAAAAAGACATCGGTCTTGTATGGGCCGATGTCTTTCTTTTTATGCCGAAGTTCTTTACAGGCGCTCCTTGATGGCCTTGGTGGCTTCTTCGTAGCCGGGTTTCTCCAGCAGGGCGAACATGTTTTTCTTGTAGGCCTCTACGCCGGGCTGGTTGAAGGGGTTCACGCCCAGGATGTAGGCGCTGATGCCGCAGGCAAACTCGAAGAAGTACAGCAGGCCGCCCAGGTTGAAGGCATCCACTTTGTCCAGGGTGACGGACATCTGGGGTACGCCGCCGTCGATATGGGCAATGCGGGTTCCCAGTTCGGCCATGTGGTTGCAATGTTCCACATGCTTGCCGGAGAGGTAGTTGAGCTGGTCCAGGTTCTGGGGGTCCGATTCAATGACCACGCTCCGCTGGGCATTTTCCACATGCAGGACGGTCTCGAACATGATGCGGGAGCCTTCCTGGATAAACTGGCCCATGGAGTGGAGGTCGGCCGTGTTGTTCACGCTGGCGGGATAGATGCCCTTGCCGTCCTTTCCTTCGGACTCTCCGTAGAGCTGCTTCCACCATTCGGCCACGTAGCTGAGCTTGGGGTTGTAGTTCACCAGGATTTCCGTGCTCTTGCCCAGTTCCCTGTACAGGCAGTTGCGCATGGCGGCGTACTGGATGGCGGGATTTTTTTCGCTCTTGATTTCCAGGCCCTTGAGGGCATCGACGGCACCGGCCACCAGGGCGCGGATGTCAAATCCGGCCACGCAGATGGGAAGAAGCCCCACGGGGGTGAGGACGCTGAAACGGCCGCCCACGTTGTCCGGAACCACAAAGCTGTCGTAGTTCTCCTGGGTGGCGAGCGTCTTGAGGGCGCCCTTTTGGGCGTCCGTGATGGCCACGATGCGGTCGGCGGCTTCCTGCTTGCCATAGTGGCTCTCCAGATACTGCTTCACCACGCGGAAGGCCACGGCGGGCTCGGTGGTGGTGCCGCTCTTGGAGATGACGATGCAGGCTGTGTTGCGCTCGGCGGCCAGGTCCATGAGCTCGGCCAGGTATTCCTCGGAAAGGTTGTTGCCGGCAAAGACCACCTCGGCGGCATCTTTTCTCTTGAGCTGCTTGGCAAAGTTGTGGCTCAGGGCCTCCATTACGCACTTGGCGCCCAGGTAACTGCCGCCGATGCCGATGGCAATTACCAGGTCCACGCCTTTGCGGGCCCATTTGTCGCGGATGGCTTCGTATTCGGACAGTTCACGGTCCGTAATCTGGCGGGGGAGTTTCTTCCAGCCCAGGAAATCGTTGCCGGCGCCGGTCTCGTCCTTGAGAACATCGAAGGCATCCAGGGCCTTGGCTACATAAGCTTCATACTTGGCGGAATCTACGAAAGACTCGCAGCCTTTGGTTTCTACTCTAATCATATAGGATTCTTTGTTTTGTTTCTCAATTCACAAATGTACGCATTTTCCGCAAATAATCCTTATCTTTGAGCTATGAATCCTATGCTTACCGTTCTTTTGAGTCTTTTATGGACCCTCCAGCTGCCTCTTCCCAAGATGGTGGAGATTCCCGGAGGGCGTTCCTACATGGGCACCCTGAATCCTTCTGTGGAAAACAGGGATGAAACGTATCGGGAGGTGTGCCTTCCGGCCTTTCTGATGAGCGAGACGGAGATTACCAACGCTCAGTATGAGGCCTTTGACCCTGCTCACAAGGCCCTTCGTGGGTACAAAGGTTTTTCGAACAATGACGATGAGGCTGTGGTGATGGTGAGCTGGGAGGATGCCCAGGCCTATTGCCGATGGCTTTCCAATCGGACGGGCCGGCATTTCCGGCTTCCCACGGAGGAGGAGTGGGAGTATGCTTGCCGGGCCGGTACCACAACGGCCTACAATACCGGAGAAACATATCCGGAAGCGTTCTGGAAGGTGCAGCGCAATACCCGGAACAAGGTTCCGGTATCCCTCCGAGTGGCACAGTTTCCGCCTAATGCGTGGGGTCTTTACGACATGCACGGTAATGTGGAGGAGTGGTGCCAGAATGAGTATGATTCGGACTGCCGGGCGGTCCGTGGCGGCAGCCACAATACGCCTGTTGAGTTTCTCCGCAGCGCCAACCGCAGTGCTTCCATTCCCCAGGACCGTTCCGTCTTGCTGGGTTTCCGGGTGGTGGAGTGCGGCCCGGTATTCATGGAGCCGATTCCTTATGTGATTGCACCGGAGGACGGTACTCCGTTCTATGCCCATAATCACCAGCCGGCCGTTACCTGGCTGCCGGAAGGAGGTCTGTTGGCCATCTGGTTCTCCACCAATGCCGAAGCCGGCAGGGAAATGGTGGTGCTGCAGTCCCTTTTTGACGGAGAAAAATGGTCTCCCGCCACTTTGTTCTGCAAGGTGCCGGACCGGAATATGACGGGCAGTGCGCTCCTCACATTGGAAAACGGGGAAATCCTTCATTTCCAGGGCGTAGGGGATGCCGGTGAATGGAAAGACCTGGCCTTGGCCATGCGCTCCTTCAAGGAAGGCCGATGGACTCCGCTCCGCTATATTGAGCCGGAGCACGAGGTGAGGCACCAGGTCATTGCCGGGCCCATCGTCACCCGGGACGGCCGCATCCTTCTGTGCTGCGACGCCGGGCCCGACGGGGAAGCCGGCACCTCGCTTCATGTTTCCAAGGACGGAGGAAAAAGCTGGGAAGATACGGGCAGTCTCATCAAGGGCATCCACGCCGGTATCGTGGAACTCTCCGACGGCCGCCTGATGGCCTACGGACGGGGCAATTCCATCAAGGGGAAGATGCCTTGCAGCCTGTCGGCCGATGGAGGATATACCTGGGAGTACGGTCCCACCGAGTTTCCGCCCATCGGGAGCGGGCAACGGCTTGTTCTGAGGCGCTTGCAGGAAGGTCCCCTGATGCTGTGCTCTTTTGGGAAGAACGGCCTGGAAGTTGCATTGAGCTACGACGAAGGGAAGAGCTGGCCGGTGAAAAAGCTTCTCACCGACGGGGTGGAGCGTGAACTGGACGGAGGCGCCTGGACGGGGAAGTTCACCCTGGATGCCACGCATGCGGAACCCAAGGGATACCTGGCCTGCACCCAGAGTCCGGACGGCCTCATCCACCTGCTCAGCAGCCGGGTGCATTATCGCTTCAACCTTCCTTGGATAGAACGGAAATAATGTATAAATTTGCGTCCCTATGAAACGCATTGGTGTATTTGTTTTGGCTATGATGCTGTGCGCCTGTTCCAACGCACAGGTGGCGCGCTACAAACTGAAGGTGGTGAAGGATTATCCTCACGACATGGCCGCTTACACGCAGGGCCTTTTCTTCCATGAGGGAAAGCTGTACGAGACTACGGGGCAGTACGGCACCAGCTCCATCCGCACCATAGACCTGTCAAGCGGCAAGCCCATTCTGAACAAGAAACTGAATGCCAAGTATTTCGCAGAGGGGAGCGTGGTCTTGGGCAATACGCTGTACATCCTTACCTGGACCAACAAGGTGGCTTTCCTGTACGATGCCGCCACGCTGGAGTACCGCAAGACGGTGGGCTATCCCCGCGAGGGATGGGGCCTTACTACGGACGGAAAGCAGCTCATTGCCAGCGACGGCAGCGCCAACCTGTACTTTATGGATAAGGACTTGAAGGTGCTGCGTAAGCAGACGGTCACCCTGAACGGCCGTCCGCTGAAAAACCTGAACGAACTGGAGTGGATTGGGGGGAAGGTATGGGCCAACGTGTACCTCACGGACATGATAGCCATCATAGACCCCCGTTCCGGCAAGGTGGAAGGCACCGTGGACTGCGCCGGCCTCCTTCCGGACGAACTCTGGACGTCGGCCACCGATGTTCTGAACGGCATCGCCTTGGACGCTGCGGGTAGGATTTACCTTACCGGCAAGAACTGGCCTAAACTCTATCAGATTGAACTTGTTAAATTGAATTGATTTTCCGGAGGGAGTATGATGTCGATGGGAGGGGGCGCGAAGCGACGGTTTTCGAATATTATACTCCCTCCGGAGGGGAAACATATTAGGGGTATCCGGAAGGTCCGGATTGAGAATATACCCTCATAACTTGATACGGTTGATACCGTCGTAAGGAAATGAAAAAAACAATTTTGTTTTCAGCACTGATCGTGCTGTCTTTCTGTGCCGTTGCGCAGGAAAAAACCGAGCGTCTGGACTCGGTGGTGGTGTCGGCCTCCCGTGCCGGCCGCCAAACGCCCGTTACCTATGAAAATGTGGGAAAGGGGGCCCTGGAAGCCACCAATCCCCTGAATTCCCTTCCCATGACCCTGAACCTGCTGCCTTCGGTGGTTACCTACAATGAGGGTGGCACGGGGCTGGGGGCATCGGCCATGACCATCCGCGGCTCCAAGGGCTCGCAGATTAACGTGACGCTGAACGGCATCACCCTCAACGACGCGGAGTCGCAGGAGGTTTTCTGGATGAACATTCCGGCGCTCACCTCCCTGCTTTCTTCCGTGCAGGTGCAGCGGGGACTGGGTACGTCGGCCTCCGGGGCGGGTGCCTTTGGGGCCAGCATCAACATGAACACCGCTTTTGTGACGCCGGACCCCTGGGCCGATGTGAGCTTTTCCGCAGGCTCATACAATACCTTTATCACTACGCTGGCGGCATCTACGGGACGCACTCCCAAAGGCTTTTACGCTTCGGGAGCCTATTCCTACAATACCACCGACGGCTATATCCGCAATGCCTTTGTCCGTTCCCAAAGCGCCTTTGCCGCCGTTGGTTGGCTGGGGAAGCACAATTCCGTCCGGCTCACCTATCTGATGGGCAAGCAGCGCAGCGGTATTACCTGGGACGGAATTGACCTGGAGCAGTATGCCAAGGACAGGACCTACAATCCGGCAGGGGAGTACTACGACGAGCTGGGAAACGTCTATTACTATCCCAACCAGACGGACAACTATGCCCAGCATCACCTGCAACTCCAGTTCACCCACGCCTTCACCGATGCGCTCACCGTGTCCGCCACGGCCGATTACACCCGCGGAGACGGCTATGACGAGTACTACAAGATGAACCGGAAGCTCCGGAATTTTGGAATAGACCCCGGCCAGGCCCAGCCCCGCAGCGACATGACCTACCGCAAGAAGATGGACAATGACCTCTTTGTGGGGCAGGCTACGCTGCGCTACAAGACGGAAAGGCTGAATGTCACGGGCGGCCTCAACCTCTCCCATTATATAGGAGGCCACTGGGGAGAAGTCCTCTGGGTGAAAACCCTGGACAGCTTCCAGAAGGAGAACTGGTACCGCAACACGGGCCGGAAGACGGACGGCAGCGCCTTCGTGCGGGCCGAATATTCCCCGCTGCCCTGGCTCACCGCCTATGCCGACCTCCAGTACCGCGGCATCCGTTACCGGATAGACGGAACGGACGATGACTTCCTGGAGTACGGCGCCGTCCCCGCAGACCGCCTGGACTATGACCAGACCTGGCATTTCTTCAATCCCCGCGCGGGCGTGTCGGCCTCCTGGGGCCGGCATACCCTGTATGTCTCGGCCGCCGTGGGGCACCGGGAGCCCGGCAGGGGAGACATCAAGGAGAACGTGAAGGGGGAGGGCGCTCCCATCCGCCCGGAGGCCATGCTGGATGGGGAGCTGGGCTGGCGCTTCGAGGGGAAGAAGCTGCTTGCATCGGCCAATCTGTATGCGATGGAATACAGGGATATGCTTCTGGAAACGGGCCGATTGTCTTCCAGCGGCTATGCCATCAAGGAGAATGTGGACCGTGCCTGGCGCCGGGGCCTGGAGCTTTCCGCCGCCTGGATGCCGCTCCGCTGGCTCAAGGCCGACGGCAACCTGACCCTCTCTCTGAACCAAATCAAGGATTATACGGCCTACGTGCCCTACGAGGACTATTCCCGTACCCACCCCGTCCACTATGGCAAGACCACCATGCTCATGTCGCCTTCCGTGATTGGGATGATGCGCCTGAGCTTCTTCCCCTGGCGCGAGATGACTTTCTCCGTGGACGGAAAATACGTGGGGAAGCAGTACATAGACAATTCCATGCGGGAAGAGATGGCCATTCCGGCCTATTTTGTGATGGACGCCCAGCTGAGCAAAGGCTTTTCCCTGGGGGGAGGGAAGCTGAGCATCGGCCTTTTTGTGCATAATCTTTTGAATCACTTGTACTATGCCTCCGGCTGGAGGTGGGAAAGCTATTCTGTGGCCGATGCAAACGTTTACACGGGAATTGGGGTATATCCCCAGGCTCCAAGAAATTTCTCGATAAAAGTACGATTTACTTTTTAAAAATATTTATTTAGTAAAGAAAAGTTAAATAAATTTTGGAAAAATAAAAATAAGTCGTACCTTTGTGATGGAAAACGGGTGAACGCTCCTTTTCCAGACGTAAAACGCTTTTTCTAACCAACTTAATTAACCTTCTTCTTTAAGGTAAGAATACACTACTAACTAACCAAACAAACCCTCGCAGTGATGCGAGGGTTTGTTTGAATTGTTCCGTCGCAGGTGCAGCCGAGTTTCGTCGCAGGTGCAGCCGAGTTTCGTTGCAGGTGCAGCCGAGTTCCGTCGCAGGTGCGAGGGTTTTCCGTCGCGGGTCCTCATTTTTGGGCCGACCTGCGACACTTATCGGCCTTCTGGGCAAAAAACCGTCGCAGGTGAGCGATTTTTTGGGGACCTGCTACGCTTGGGCCCTTCACCAGCGACACTTCGGCCCTTCATCTGCTACGCTTGGATCCTTTACCTGCGACACATCTGCCCTTCACCTGCGACACCAGTCTTGGGAGGAAGGGATGCCCTCCCGGGGGACTCCATTCCGCCCCCTCATATTACCCTCGTGCGGGGTGCACAAGCCCGGAAAGGCATCCCTTCCTCCGGGGAAAGTGTGCACGACATGGGGTGATGGCTTTTCCGGCGCAGGTGTGAAGGTTTTCCGTTGCAGGTGCGAGGGTTTTTCGTTGCAGGTGCCGGCCGAGTTCCGTCGCAGGTCCTCATTTTTGGGCCGACCTGCGACACTTATCGGCCTTCTGGACAAAAAACCGTCGCGGGTGAGCGATATTTTGAGGACCTGCGACGCATTGGCCCTTCACCTGCGACACCAGTCTTGGGAGGAAGGGATGCCCTTCCGGGGGACTCCATTCCGCGCTTCGCACTCCATTCCGCCCCCTCATATTACCCTCGTGCGGGGTGCACAAGCCCCCGGAAAGGCATCCCTTCCTCCGGGGAAAGTGTGCACGGCATCGGGTGATGGCTTTTCCGCCGCAGTACATAATAAGCGGCTCCGCGAGAGGCCGCTTTTGCTGTAAATGGATGAAGGGATTAGAATGCGAGGACGGCGCGAACCAGAAGCTTTTCGGTCGGCAATTCGCCGGTCCAGTCTACGATACCACTACTACTGATGAACACGCGGTGGGCCATGGAGGGTAAAAAGTATTCTGTAGAAGTCCAGTAGTAGGAGCTCTTCAAAGCAGTACCTCCGCCGGTGCTGATAGCCGTATTCAAGCCGGTGTGGCTTCCTTCATTGCCACCGTTGGCCTTGAACATATTCGTCCAGTCATCCTTGCGGAGGCCGCCCGTTCATGCCAGTAAGTTGCAGAGAAAAAGCCGTTTATACCCCCCCCCGAATGGAAAGGGCGGCCGTTGTCATTGCGTCTGAAGTAAAGAACAGCACTACTTGTATTCTTATTTAGAGTCTGTTTTGAAATGATTGATATTTTTATTTATAGATTTTTTTTGTGGAAATTTTTCTTGAAAATTTTTGTCCATAGGGGTTCCTATGGGTGGATATTTTTGAGGAAAATTTACCAAAAAGAAACATAAAGAATTAATTGAATTATTTCAAAACAGACTCTTATGAGCCCGCAGAGATACTCTTTTTCTGCAGAAATTGCTAATTTTGCAAAGAAACCAAACAAAAAGATTTATGCGTACTTCATTCATTACCTTTACCCTTATTCTGGCAGGCTTGTTTTTGGGCACTGCTTTTTCTCCTGTGGCTCATGTGAAAACGCCTGTGGCGGAGCAGGATGCGCTCATCGGCCAGCGCTTTATTGACGTGCAGTCCCGGGATGCTGACGGCAAGGTGCACAAGCTCAGCCAATACGCCGGAAAGGGGAGGTGGGTGCTGGTAGATTTCTGGGCCTCCTGGTGCGGTCCCTGCCAGGAAGAAATGCCCAACGTTGTTTCCGCATACAAGAAGTTTCATGCCAAGGGCTTTGACATTGTGGGTATTTCTTTGGATGAAAACAAGGACGAATGGCTGGATGCCATTGAAAGCTGGGGCATGCCCTGGATTCACCTCTCGGATTTGAATGGCTGGAAGTGCAGTGCCGTGCAGAAATATCAGGTGGAGGGCATTCCGTACAACGTGCTCATCGGCCCCGACGGCGTTGTTGAGGCGTGCGACTTAATGGGAGACGAGCTGACGGATTTCCTTTCCTCCGTCTTGTAAGCTTATTCCTTGTTTTTCGTGTCCATGCAGATGGTGACGGGGCCGTCGTTGGTGAGGGACACTTTCATATCGGCCCCGAATTCTCCCGTTTCCACCCGGCGGCCGATGGCGGCCGACAGGGCCGTGCAGAATTGTTCGTACAGCGGAATGGCTGTCTCATGCCCCGCCGCGCCCACATACGACGGCCGGTTTCCTTTTTTGGTGGACGCCATCAAGGTGAACTGGCTCACCACCAGGGCTTCTCCTTCCACCTCCGCCACGCTGCGGTTCATTACCCCGGCGTCGTCGTTGAAGATACGCAGGCCCGCAATCTTCCTGACCAGCCAGTCCATGTCTTCCGGCCCGTCCTCCCGGCCAATCCCGAGAAGAATCAGAAGGCCGTGGGAAATGCTTGATTTTACTGTCCCGTCAATGGTAACCGATGCCGAGGACACTCTTTGGATTACTGCTCGCATAATTATTTAACATCTGCAATTATTTTTAGAGTCTGTTTTGAAATAATTCAATAAATTCTTTATGTTTCTTTTTGGTAAATTTTCCTCAGAAATTTCCACAAAAATAATCTATAAATAAAAATATCAATCATTTCAAAACAGACTCTTAGCCGGAAAGCCGATAAAGCCATAGCCGGAGACAGCTAAAAGTCTATCAGAAGGGTGGCGGTAAGCAGGAGGAGGCCCAGCAGCAGGAAGCCCAGCACCAGTTTCCATATTTTTTTCACCCATTCGGGGTAGGGGATGCGGGCCATGGCCAGTGCGGCCATCAGAACGCCGGAAGTGGGCGTGAGCATGTTGGTAAAGCCGTCCCCGAACTGGAAGGCCAGCACCATGGCCTGCCTTGAGACGCCCACCATGTCGGCAAAGGGCGCCATGATGGGAATGGTGATGGCGGCTTTGGCCGATGCACTGGGTATGAGGAAGTTAATCACGGCCTGAATGCCGTACATGGCGCTGAGGGAGGCCACGGGGCCTTTCCCCTCCAGGCCTTTCTGCATGGCGTGGAGGATGCTGTCCACCACATGGCCGTCCTGGAGGATGACGATGATGCCGGAGGCGAAGCCCACCACCAGGGCGGCGGAGAGGATGTCCTTGGCCCCGGCCAGGAGTTCGTCGGCAATGCGCCCGGCGGGGAAGCCCGCCACAATGCCGCAGAGGATGCCCATGGCCAGGAAGAGGCCCGTGATTTCCGGAAGATACCAGCCCCAGCGGGTGACGCCCGCAACCAGCACCGCCACCGTTATGCCCAGGATGGCCAGAATGGCTTTCTGCCGCCCGGTCAGCGGCTCCGGAGCGCTGGCCGAAACGGCGGCTGCGCTGCTGCCGGTCTTGGATTTCCGGGCATAGAGGAGGATGAAAAGCAGCAGGACGGCGGTGCACAGGGCCCAACAGAAGATACGGTAGCCCATGCCGGAGAAAAGGGGCAAATCGGCCATTCCCTGCGCTATGCCCACGGTGAAGGGGTTCAGGAACGCCGTGGAGAAGCCTACGTTGGCGGCGGCATAGACAATGAGCATGCCCATGAAGGCGTCGTAGCCCATGGAGATGACCAGCGGCACCACCATGCCCACAAAGGGGATGGTTTCCTCGCTCATTCCGAAGACGGCCCCGGCCAGGGAGAAGAGGAGCGTGATGCCCGCCAGCACCCATTTCTCATGGTTTCCCACCCGGCGGATGAACTGCCCGATTCCGGCCGATACGGCGCCGGTGGCGCCCAGCAGCCAGAAGGCCCCGCCCACCACCAGGATGAAGACGATGATGCCGGCCTGTTTGACAAAGCCGTGGTAGATGGCCGAGAAAAGCTGCCAGGTCTGCGGAGCGTTCGGGACGGATTCATAGACCGGGACGCCGTCGGCCCCGCTGACATAGCGCCCGCCCGGAAGTACCCAGGTAAGGGATGCGCACAGCACCAGCAGGGCGGCGATAATGACATAGGTATGCGGAATTTTCACTTTCACTTTACAAAAATAATAATTCTTCGTAAATTTGAGAGTCTGTTTTGAAATGATTGATATTTTTATTTATAGATTATTTTTGTGGAAATTTTTTCTTGAAAATTTTTGGCCATAGGGGTTCCTATGGGTGAAAATTTTTGAGGAAAATTTACCAAAAAGAAACATAAAGAATTTATTGAATTATTTCA
>CADBHY010000001.1 GCA_902794615.1 uncultured Bacteroidia bacterium | reverse complement strand
TGAGTATCCCACAAAACTTCGAGCCGCAACTATTACGACAACAGGAAAAAACAACTATACAGGAAAGGGAGAGGTCGTCGCATATGTTTTTGGATTAGAGTTAACAGACCAGGCCATTATGCAGGCTATCGGGAAAGGCCTCCAGTCGCTCCTGACTTTAATTAAAAATAAAACTGGGGCAAGCGTGGCCTCCGCAGACAAACTTGTCGTTGTTGCTCCAAGCAAGTATTATACTATACACCTTCCGGGCGGAAAATCCGAGTATAACACTTCAAGCTCGAACAACGTATTTTACAAGGAACTCTCTTTGGGAATAACGCTGGATTTATTAAATTTGCCCTCCGACTGGGTGCCGTGGGTGGCGTCCATTGCGAAGACAACGTATAGTCTTCCTAATACAAGGCTTCATTCCGGTGAGGTGCGTGCTGCCGTTAGATACGATGGAAAAATAGGCGCAATGTCAATCTATAAACCTGCGAGTAAATGAAAAAGATTGTAATACTTCTTCTTCTGTCATTCTTCAGCATCGAGGGTTCTTCTCAGAATAAAAGACGGGTTGTGTCGGTTGAATTGGGGGCCGGAGTATTGTATTCTTTTGATAAGGAGGACTTTAACACCGTATATCCCGGCGGTGTACTCTATGGTGAAGTTCGATATAATTTAAAACAGATCCCTCTGGATTTCGGCCTGTCTGCATCTGCCCAGATTTTTTCAAGGAAGTTCAACAAAGGAGAAGGCCTTGATTACCTTTCAAAAAATATCATGGTGGTAGCAGACTATTATTTCTATAACCACGGATGGTTCAATGCCTTTGTCGGTTTCGGGGCAGGAATAGGTTTTTTTGACAACCTTCAAGATGTTGAATATAAAGGGGAAGGGACATATGTTTGGAGTCAAAACCAAAAGGCGCCCCTTTGTTTTATGCCTCGGGTGGGTCTGGAGTTCATCAACCATTTTCGGGTAAGTTTAGGCTATATTTTTGAGGATCATGCAAATCGTAACTTGTTCTTGCGAGTTGGTTATATTTTTTAATACCCCGCGGCACAATAAACCGCGACCTTTGAGGGGCCGCGGTTTTTTACTTGAATAACGCCATGGGGTCAATGCTCAGGAAGTCCTCCGCCGTCATCCCGCCATCATCAACAACCAAGGCAAGGTGGGGATAGAAGACGAATGGAATGTCCAAGGCTCTTACAACTTGTCTGGGCCCAACAAAGCCACCCGTTACGCATTACTGTCACAAAATGCGTAGCGGGTGGTTTCATTATGCCACTTGTTACACGCTAAAGGCTTAAAACGTGTAATGGGTGGCTTATTTTCTCATCACTTCGTATTTGCGTGGAGGTGACGGAAAAATCCACTTGTGTTTCTTACTTCTTTTTTCCGATGGAATAGCCAATCTGAAGGCCGATGGTGTTGAAGTTTTTTTCCGTCACATAGGCATTCAAGGCAAAGAACAACCTGTTTTTGAGATAGATACCGACCCTTGGAGAGCAGCATATGCCCAAGGCGGGTGCATCGTATGTGTTGAAACCGGGAAGTGTCTGATGCCGATGAGCCAGACCGGCACCGCAGCCCAGAAACAACCGGATGTTTTGGTTCGTGTAGAAATGCCAGTCGACAACGGCCAGCAGGGATAGGTTTCTTAGCGCCCAGTCTTCAGCCACTCCATTTTCTCTCGTTGCACCCTCTCTCCTATATGCAATGTTCATGGCTCCTTCCACACCGAAGGAAAAGGGCCGGCTGGATGGATAATATTTAACCCCGCAAACAACGGACGGGAAGGGAAGTCTTGTTCCCGAAGCGCCGTTCAAGGGAAAGGAAGCACCGATCGAGGGCTCAACCCGAATCTGTGCAGACAGCGCGTGACAAAGTAGCAATAGGCTCAACACAAAAAAGAGGCGACGTGCATTCATGGTACAGTTCTGTTATGTAAGACAATGCATATTTTGCTCTCTCCTTGTCCTTGAGAGAGTCTTCGGACAATGTTTGCAGCAGGGTAAGTGCGCTGTCCGGTCTATCCTGCAACAAAGCTTGGGCTTGTGTCAGGGTTCTCCTTGCTCCTGGGTGACAGGAGGCAAGGGCCAGGGAAAGACCGAGGAGGATATGAACGCGGCCATTCATATCTTATTTTCTCATCACTTCGTATTTGTCCACCCCAATCCGGTGAAGGTCCTGAAGGAAGTCAGAGGTGACGGCAATCTGGAATTTCTTGGAATAGAACTGGATGCGGTAGCGGGTTACGGGGTCGTAGAGGTAGAGCGTAAGGGGAATGTTGCCCTTGTGCTTCTTGACCACGGTCACCAGGTCTTTGCGGAACTGCTGGGTGAGCATGGGCGTGGTGATGTCCATGCAGAATCCGGTGAGGATGTCGTCGGAAATGTTTCCCAGCAGCGTCACTTTGCGCAGTTTGAAGGCGTATGGCGACGTTTTTCCCTGCGCACGCTCTTCGGGCTTAACGAAGAATTTTTCTTCCACTACGCCCTCTAAAAACAGCGTTGCATGCGGGGTCATGTATTGCATGAACGCCTCATGGTCCTTGCCGAAGAGCGTGAGCTCGTAAGAGCCGCTGTAATCTTCCAGCGTGGTACGGGAGTAGGGCTTGCCGGTTTTGGTGGTAAGCTGCTTGAAATCCGTCACGATACCGGCCGCATATACCTTGGCCGTCTGCTTCTTGCTTTCACAATCGGCCACAAGGAGGCCCAGGTTATTCAGTTTGCAGTTGCAGAAATTGTCTATCTCGAAGCGGTAACGGTCCAGCGGGTGGGAGCTCAGGTACATGCCCACCAGTTCCTTTTCCTTCTGCAGCATGTCCAGGATGTCCATCTCTCCCTCGTAATCCGGCATGGGCGGGCGCTCCGGCTTCATTTCTTCCATGTCTCCGAACAGGGAGACGCCGCCCGAGAGGCTGTCCTGCTTGAAGAGCTCCCCGTACCGGACAAGTTGGTCGATGAAGAACTCTCCGCCCCTTCCCGGCTGGAAATACAGGCTGCGCTTGTGGCCCAGGCTGTCCAGGGCGCCGGCATTCACCAGGTTCTCGAAACTCTTGCGGTTCACGCTGCCGGCCATGCGTTCCACAAAGTCATAGACGTCCGTAAAGAGGCCGTTTTCTTCCCGCTCTTTCATGATGGCTTCCACCACGTTGCCGCCGAAGCCCTTGATGGAGCCCAGGGAAAAACGCACGTCTCCGTTCTTGTTCACGGTAAAGTGACCGGCACTTTCGTTTACATCCGGACTCAGCACCTTGATACCGTGGCTTTTGCAGTCGTCCATGATTTTGATGATTTCGTCCATGCTCTTGGCGCAGTCCAGGCAGGAGGCGAAAAACTCGGACGGATAGTGGCACTTGAGCCAGCCGGTCTGGTAGCTCACCCAGGCATAGCAGGTGGCGTGGGACTTGTTGAAGGCGTATTGGGCAAACTTTTCCCAGTCTTTCCAAATCTTGTCTAAAACGGCCTCCGGATGCCCTTTGGCCGTTCCGCCGCTCATGAACTTGTCTTTCAGGGAGTTCAGGATGTCTATCTGCTTCTTTCCCATGGCCTTGCGCAGCTTGTCGGCCTCGCCCTTGGTGAAACCGGCCAGCTTTTGTGACAAAAGCATCACCTGCTCCTGGTACACGGTTACGCCGTAGGTGTCCTGCAGGAACTCCTCCATCTCCGGAAGGTCGTATTCGATGGCCTGTTCTCCCAGTTTGCGGGCCACAAAGTCCGGAATATAATCCATCGGCCCGGGCCGATAGAGGGCGTTCATGGCAATGAGGTCCTCGAAACGGGAAGGGCGCAACTTCTGCAGCCAGGTTTTCATGCCCTCGGATTCGAACTGGAACACGGCGGTGGTGTCTCCCCGGCCGTACAGCTCGTAAGTGGGCTTATCGTCAATGGGAATGGCCTCAATGTCTATCTCTTCTCCGTGGTGCTCTTTGATAAGGTCCAGGCAGTTGTGGATAATCTGGAGCGTTATCAAGCCCAGGAAGTCCATCTTGAGCATGCCCACCTCTTCGATATAATGGCCGTCATACTGGGACGTATGCACGTCCAGCCCGGTTTCCTTGTCCTTCGACAGGCAGATGGGAAGGTAGTCCGTGAGGTCTCCCCGGCCGATAATGGTGGCGCAGGCGTGCATGCCCACCTGCCGCACCGTCCCTTCCAGTGCAGCCGCATATTTGAGCACCTCCCGGTTGATTTCGGGGCCGCTTTCCAGCTCCTTCTTCATTTCCGGGACATACTTGAGGCAGTTTTTGAGGGTAATCTTTACATCCTCTCCCTTTTCGTTCTGCAGGCGGTCCGGAATCATCTTGGACAGGCGGTTGCTCTCGTCTATGCTTACCCGGCTGATGCGGGCCACGTCCTTGATGGCGCTCTTGGCGGCCATGGTGCCGAAGGTTATCACGCGGGACACATGCGAGGCCCCGTACTTCTTTTCCACGTAATCGTGGGCCTTGGTAAGGTCCTCGAAATCCACGTCGATATCGGGCAGGGAAATGCGGTCCGGGTTGAGGAAACGCTCGAACAGGAGCTGGTACTTGATGGGGTCCAGATTGGTGATTTTGAGGCAGTAGGCCACCACCGACCCGGCGGCGCTGCCTCGGCCCGGACCCACCATGGAGCCCATGGCGCGGGAGGCCGCAATATAGTCCTGCACAATGAGGAAATAGTCCGGGTAGCCCATGCGGCAGATGGTCTTGAGCTCAAAGTCTATGCGCTCTTCCTGCTCCGGCGTAAGGCTTTCCCCGTAGCGCATGTGCGCACCCTGGTAGGTGAGGTGGCACAGGTAGGCCACGGAGTGGCAGAAAGCGTCTCCGCGGTAGGTGCCGTGCTTGTCGCACCGGCCTGCATCTATCACCTCCCTGTACTTTTCCAGGTACTTGTCAATATCGGCCATGAAGGCGGGGTCTATCTCATAGACAGGCAGCACTGGGTCCCGGTCGATGGAGTAGCTTTCTATCTTGGAGGCCACTTCCAGGGTGTTTTCAATGCATTCCGGATGGTCCGGGAACAGCGCAAGCATCTCCTCCTCCGTCTTGATGTACTCCTGCTGGGTGTAGCGCAGGCGGTCCGGGTCGTCGATATCGGCGTTGGTGTTCAGGCAGATGAGACGGTCGTGCACGGGGCCGTCTTCCTTGCGCACAAAATGGGCGTCGTTGGTGGCTATCACCTTGATGCCGTGTTTGTCGGCCAGCTTGAAGATTTCCTCCGTATAGTAGCACTGTTGCTTGTACAGTTCGTTGTCCAGGCCCGGAACCTCCGTGCGGTGCTTCATCACCTCCAGATAGTAGTCCTCCCCGAACACCCGCTTGTGCCATTCGATGGCCTTTTCCACAGCGGCGTCGTCATGCGCCAGGATGGCCCGGGGCACTTCTCCCGCCATACAGGCCGATGAGCAGATGAGCCCCTCGTGGTACTTCTCAATGACCTCGTGGCTTACGCGGGGCCGATAGTACATCCCGTTGATGTGGGCTTCCGAGACAATCTTCACCAGGTTCAGGTATCCCTGGTAGTTCTTGGCCAGCAGAATTAGGTGATAATAGCCCTTCTCCCGCACCCGGTGGTCTCCTTTGGAAACGTAAATCTCACAGCCGATGATGGGCTTCACGTTGGGGTGTTTCTTGGCGTATTTGAAGAACTCTTTTACGCCGTACATGTTGCCGTGGTCCGTGATGGCTATGGCAGGCATGCCCAGCTCATCGGCCCGGTTGAAAAGCTGCTCTATGGAAGAAAGTCCGTCCAGGATGGAGTACTGGGTGTGGACATGGAGGTGAACGAAACTCATGGCGTAAAGGTACAAAAAAACCGCGGCCCCTCAAAGGTCGCGGTCTGTTGATATTGCAAAAAGTTTTACTTGCTCATCTTGAAGCCCAGGCGGTAGTTGTCGTAGCCGTCGGCCAGCTTGGCAAGGGAGGCCACAGAGGAAGAGCTCTGACCCAGCACGGAGGTGATTTTCTTGATGAGGCCCATGGCCTTGTTCACCGGGAAAACCATCTTCACATTGCCCAGGGAAGACTCCAGGGAGCCCGTCATGCTGAAAAACTGAAGCTTCTTGCCGAACACCAGGGAGACCGTCTTCTCGCCGTCGCCCACCGTGTAGGTGCCGGGCAGGGAGATGCCGCCGACGTTCAGGGTGAAGGTCTTGTCGGTGGAATTGAAAGTGAAGGTGGCGGCGCCGGGCTTGATACCCACTTTGGAGAGGTATTCGTCGGCCTTGGTTTCCAGGGCGGAGGTGGCGGCGGTACCGGCCAGGTTCTTGAGGATACCGCCCTCGGAGCTGGTTGCCGATACGGCGATGCCGTTGTACGTATAGGTGCCATTAAGGCTGATGGGCGCGGAATACACTACGCCGGCAGCGTTAGAAATGACATTGCCCAGGCTGCCCAGCTTGTCCAGGACGCTCTGTGCATTGGCGTTGAAGCCCAGTGCGGCCACAACGATGACAAGGGAGATGATTTTTTTCATAACTATTTAGGGTTTAATTAGTTTCTTCTTCCGGCCAGCCCTGTGCCTTCACCGGGAATTCTACGCCCTCCGGTGTAACCAAAACCGTGCCAACCTCCTTTTGGGCCAGGTGGCCTATCACGTCAAACGTCTGGAATTCCCGGCGGAATTTCTCGAAATGCAGGAGCGGAATCACCAGGAGCAGGCGGTTGTCGTCTCCCCCGTTCATGGCGGCCGATACCGGGTCCATGTCCAGCTCTTTTCCCAGTTGGAAGCTGTTGCCCTCGAAGGGAATTTTGTCAGCATACACCTTGGCGCCCAAGCCGCTGTCCCGGGAAAGGCGTTTTAAGGCATCAGAAAGGCCCCTGGTGACAAAATAACCATAGGAAGGGTATATTTCCACATCTTCCAGGCGGGACACCACAGAAGCGTCCAATTCGGGCCTTAAATACGAACCCACCAGCATCTTGTACTGGCTCATATCCGGCTGCGTGCCCTTTTCCTGGAACTCCCGGGCACCCCTTTCCAGCACCTGTAGGCCCAGATAGGCCGCGCCCAGGCTGCCGGAAACGCAGATAAGGTCCTTGGATTTGGCCGCCATACGGCGTTTTTCCGTCAGAAGAGACGTCTCTCCCGTGGCCGACACAGAGACATAAAGGCCATTGTTCGAAGGCTGCAAATCCAGGTTAACCGCCTCATAACCATGCTCTTTCGCCGCCACCGTAATCCCCATCCAAAGGTCTTTGACCTGAGGAAAATCCAGTTTGGCCGATACCCCCAGCACCACATTCAGCAGTTTGGGGGCCGCCAACGCGGCATATAACTCCCCTGTTACTCCAACGACACATTTGTAACCGAGGTGTTTCAATGGGAAATACACCAGGTTGAAGTCGATGCCCTCAAGGTACATCCGGGCCGCCGTAGTGATGCGGCCGCCTTTGGAGGAGGTATAAGAGAGCCCCGTGACGGGATTATACGCAGAGAGGCGATAGAGCTGGTCTATCGCCTCTACTTTTCCAAGGTCTGAGAAAGATTCTGCCATCTTGTAGAAGCGATTTAACTTCTACAAAGATACAAAATTATTCCATAAAGGAAGGCTTCGAGCTGCGGAGGAAATCGTTGGTGGAATTGTTGGTGTCGGCCAAGATGCCTACCTCCGTGGTCTGGCGCCGTGCGCTGGTCCCGAAGCGGTCGGGGTCGGAGTCCACCTTGCCGCAGCCCGTGTAACCGGCATCGACGGTGGCGTTGAAGGCCAGGTCTCCCATGAACTGCTCCACACCGCAGTTCACGCCGTCAATCACCCATTCGTTGGGAACCAGATAGTTGCCGGAACGGATGTCGCGGGTGCGGTAAAGCTCGCCGAACAGATAGAAATCTTCCTTGCCCGTCCAGGCATGGTCGGCCATGAAGTTTTCGGCGTCCATTCCGTCGGGGACACGCACCAGGGCATAGCTTTCGTAGCCTCTCTGGTGCAGGAAGAAATAGGAGAAGGAGGCTTGGAACCACAGGTTCAGGTTGGGCACGTCGGGATTGTCCACGTCGGGGAAGGACTCGCTGCCGCTGTAGTAGAACTCAAAGGCCGCCTTGGTGAGGTCGGCGCCGCCATCGGCACTGAAATCCTGGGCCTTGACGGCCAAAATGAGGGAGGCTCCGGGCAGGACGGGCACATCGTCGCCGTCTCCGGGAATCTGGTAGGCGGTATTGATGCCGATTCCCTCGGCAGGAATCTCCTGGGGAATCCAATAGGAGCCCGTAGAAGAACGGTTGGACATGTAGGAGGAGGTGCAAATCAACAGGCCGTCAGCATACACCGTCTCGGCGGTATTGTTGGTGAGCATGATGTACTGGTCTCCGTCGGAAGCGGTAGAGCTCTTTCCGTCTTCCAGCAGAACACCGGCAAAGTAGATTTCATCAATGAGCAGCTCGCCTTCCAGTACGCTTTCGGCCACCTGCTCGATATCTACGGCCGAAATGGTGAGGTCATCCATGGCGGCAATGACCACCTCGCCCTCGCGGGCCTCGCCGGTGGTGTTGGGCTCCAGGGTCACCGTCCAGCTGTCGGCCGCCTTGGTTTCCTCCACCTTAATCCAAGAGGCGTTGGAAACGGCCTTGGCCTCGTAATCGGCCGGCATCGGAATCTCGAAGCTGTGAGCCAGCCTGTTCAGGGTCACATATCCCACCTCCGGGGTGGAAGGAACTGCAGGACGGGACTGTACAAAGGTCACATGCTCTTCTTTGGCGGGCGTCTTGATAACAAACTCGCCGCTGCGGGAACTGGCCGATTTGTTCTGCTCCACCTGGACGGTAACGGAACCATAGCCCATTCCCTTGGCGATGGAGTAGGAAATGGTGTACCAGTCTCCCTCCGTGTACTCCACGGTAAACTGGCCCTGGGTGGTTACGGTAACGTTCTGAACACCGGCTGCGGCATCAAAACTCATGTCGTTGCGGGAAACCGTCATGTCGGCTCCTTCCTTCTGGCAGGCAAGAGCCGCCAGCGAGACAAGGAAAATGAAAAGTGTTTTTTTCATCGTATGAATGATTTAAAAAATTAATCCGATACTGGCCGATACGCCGCCCATGCGGTGTCCGGTGGCATACAGGCGGCCTTCCGCCTGCAAAGAAACGTTCAAGGCCATGCCGGCGCTCAGTTCCCGTGTCAGGGAGCTCCCGAGGCGCAGGGTGCCCCAATGGTCGGCCCAGCGGCCATAAAGGGCCGAATAGATACCCAGAAGGGCCGGATCTGTTTTTTCCGAAGGAAGGCTCAGCCGCCGGGCCAGCGTGAAATGACCGTCCAGGGCCCCCTCCAAGAGGAAAACCCACTTTCCGGAATGCGAAAGGCGACAGGCCGAAACGCCGGCGTCGGCAGCCGTGAGGGAAAGGGCGCGGTAGGGGTTCAGATTGGCATTCTGAAGGGTTTCCGCCCCCAGCCGGGGCCGCAGGCTCCACAGGGCCGATGCGCCCGGAAAGTTCAAAACGGCGTCGGCCCGGGCACTCAGCCGATGCTGGCCGTACAAGGGAAGGTCTGTCAGGGACTGATAGGCCCCTTTTACGTCCAGGACGCCCTCCAAGCCCCTGCGGTATTCGTACAAAACCGTGCCGCGATACAGTGTGCGGCCGTTTTTCCATCCGCCGACGGCAGATACCTCATGCACATAGAGGCGGCTCATGGGAGCCTCGTTCTGGTTTTTGATGTGCCGGATATAGCGGTGCAGGGTATATCCGGCCCGGGCAAACGCTCCTTCGCCCGAAAGGGGCTCCAAGCAGAACGCCGCACCGGCCGTCAGGCCCCGGAAACGGGCGTTGGTGGAAGAGCCGGAGCCGGAGAATCGGCCGTAATGCTGGCCCAGGCCGGTCATGTGAAGGATGGAGGTGTTGTGGCCCCGCGGGTCCATGAATTCGATGTCCTGGCTCTGGTGGTATTTTCCTATGAGGAGGCGGGCCGACAAGGCATGACCGCCCGTCTCCAGGCCCGCCGTCAGGCTGCCGTTCAAGTTGGAAGTGATGTTCCGGGGGCGGGGATCTACGCTGCGGTACTCGTGCAGGGCGCGGAAATCGAGGGCCCCGCCCACGAACCAACGGCCCATCCGGTGTACATAGGCTCCGTTAAAGCTGTACTGCTCCTTCTGGAGGTTTCCTCCCACGGTATCGGCCGTGTGGTAGGGATACAGGAGCTCCCAATCGGAGGAGGTGTTCATGAACACGCCCCGCCTGACGCCCCGCCGGTAGGACGCCCCGCCGCTCACGGCCGTATTCCGGTTCAGGCGGTGGCGGGCATCGGCCTTGACAAAGAATTCTCCCAGGCCTCTCCCCTCCTGCGGCAGGAAGGCCTGGTCTTCGGCTCTGAGAAGGTACCCGGCATCCACCTGCGTGAAGGAAGGAGCCGCGTTATACAGCAGCGTCTGAGCCTCCCCGCTCAGGGGGTTCAGGCGGGCGGCGGTACGGGCGCCCACGCCCAAACTGTCCTGCGCCCGGCCCGTCAGGGGCAGAGCGGCAAACAGGAGTATCAGAAGGCGCTTTTTCATTTCAGAACAATCAAGGGAAGGGTAAGGGTACATTCATCCTCCACCAGGCATACGGAATTGGCCTCGGTGGAATAGGCCGTAAAGCGGACCTTTTTCTCTCTGCCGGAGCTGAGCTCGGCCACCCCGTCAAAAGAGATGGCATAGAAGCCTTTGAGAACGGTCAGGCGGAGACGGCCTCCCACCAGCGCAGGGAAGTTATACGTTTCCAAGGTGTTGATATTCCTCAAGTAATTCCCCTGCAGGGAGGAGTCTATGGTAAGTGCCGCAATCTCCTCTCCCTCAGGCATTTGAGGAACAAGGACAAGCTGGCACCAGATGTTGTCTCTGCTGCAGCCGGAAAGCAGGCACAGGGCCAGAATCAAAGGAAGGAACTTTCTCATAGGCTGAAATTGATTTCCATCCCGAAGTACGGGGTTACGTTGCGCCGGATATAGCTTCCGTTGAGGGTATAGTCCGGAGAGACGGACAGCAGGCGGTTCACAAACAGCGCCACACCTATCTTGTCCCTATAAAACTTCTTGGTCACTTTCAGGTTGATATGCATGGCGAAAGGCACCAGATAGCTGTAATTCAGCTCATCATACTCCCGCACCATGTAGCGGAGCAGCGGGTCGGAAGCATCGGCCTGGGTGAAGGGATGCTCCTGCAGCTCCTTGTCCACCCATTTCAAGGGCAGGCTGCTCTTCTGGACGGGATGGTGATTGGTGTACCAGGAGGTCTGGAAAGAGGCCGATACAATGAGCCCCAGCGAGGGAATCTGGGTATCCGTCATCAGGTTGGTGGTCAGGGCCTCGTAGGTGCTTCCGTCGTTGCTCTCATAGTATGCGGCATAGGGGTACCGCTCCCCGGCCACCATCACCGACGGCACCTCCCACTCGGGAACGCTGTTGGTGTTCTTGGTCACGAACCAGGCGCCGTTGGCGGTGATGCGGGTGCCGATGGCCCGGATTCGCGGGGCCGAAAAGGTGAACTCGATGCCCTGTTTGAGGGTCTGGCTGCCGTTTACCGTCTGGGAATAGGCCGTAAGCAGGGTGTCCAGTACATACGGGAGACCTTCCAAGGAGGGCGGCCCGGTAAGCGTGCTCTTGTCTATGCCGCTGCCGTCATATTTCTTGTACTCCCTCTCCACCATGGTGGAGGCGCTCCGGAAACCGGAGCTCATGTTTTCGCGGAAGAGGGACAGCGTGAGGTTGAAGCCGTTCCAAGAGACGTCGGCACCCAGTTCTACCTTGAGGTTGCGGGCGGGGGCCAGCGCGTAGTTGACGGGGTTCACCTTGAACACCTTCATGTTCACGCGGCGCAGCTCCTTCTCCGAGGGCCAGTAGTTAAACTGCGTATAATCAGAGAAATACGGCGCAGGATAAAGCATATCCATGGTGGGGAACTTGGTGTGCTGCCCCGCGCCCGCATACACGCCCGCCTCCAACGCATGGTCTCCCAGGAAGGCCCGCGGGAATTCCACCCGCACATTGGCCCGGGGATCTACGTAGGGCTTGAAATTGACGGCATATTCCTTTCCGGCACCGGCCAGGACACTTATGCGGGCACCTGCAGCCCATTCAAAGCCCCAGGCACCGGCGTGGGCGCGTCCGCTGGCCTCGGCAAAGGCCGACAGCTGATGGTTGGCCGGAATCTCGGAATATGCACGGGGACGGGTGCCCATGGAGGTGGTGAAAGGAAGCGCGGGGTCAAAGATGGAACCTTTTCCATAGTTCTTGTCCAAGGTCCACTGGAGGCCTCCCTTGAACTTATGCAGCCCCGTCTTGAAGCTGGCCACGGAGCTCAGGTAAACATAGAAGGGCCGGCCGTCCACCTTCAGGGTGGCCTCGTAGCGGGCCGGAACCATCACGGCGTCCCACTCCCCCGGCTCCGTAGCAACGGAAACCGGCGACTCGGTGGCCGATATGTTGTATTTCCAGCGGTCTATCAGGTCTTTCTCGAAGCTGACGGAGGCCTGGGTTACCCAGCTGCGGAAGAAACTTCCGTTATCCGTTGCCGTGACGGAATAATCGGCCCCGGCCTGCACGCGGTTATAGGACGACTTGTAGGTCTCTACCGGCCCCATGTCTCCGAAATCCAGGTTTTGGTCGCTCTTCTGATTGTCGAAGGAGCCGGTGTAGTCTATGGACAGGTTCACGCTGTGCCGCCAGGCGGTCTCCCACGTCTTTCCCATCCGCAGGGTGCCGGTCAGGCGTTTGTAATTCTGCCGGGGGTTGCGGGGATCGGCCTCCGCGTTCAGGAAGTTGACGCCGGCGTTGAGGGTGAATCCCTTCCACTCGGCATCCTTTCCAAGGTAGAACAGCTTGGAGTTCATGTCGGCCTTGAAACGGGCCCTGAAGTTGTTTCCGCCGCGTTTCCGGATGATTTTCATGAGGCCGCTGGTGAGGTCTCCGTACTCTACGGAGGCAATGCCGCGAACCACCTCCACCGACTCGATGTCTTCAGTGCTCACCGTCCTCAGGTCTGTTCCCAAGTTCACAAAATCGCTTCCAAGGGAGCTGAAGGCCGGCGTATATTGCAAATTGGCATTGTTGCCGATAGGTTTTCCGTCAATGATGATGCCGGTACCCAGGGCCGATGTGGCATAGTTCCCGCTCACCGATGCGGCGCTGCGGAAATTGGCAATCTGGGGCGAGGTAAGCGAGGGGTCCACGGCCCGGCCGCCCGGAAGGAGTTCCAGTACGTCCCGGATACTGGAAGGCTGGATGTGGGAGATGGCGTCTTTCCCTATCTTGGAGGTGGCTGTGACGCCTTTTTCTTCCGTAGCGGTCACCACCACTTCGCGGATGGTGAACGAGCTCAGGGAGTCCGGATACACCCACGAGGCCGACGTATCCTTCTGCTGGGCGGCAGCCACAGGCGCCATCCCCAGCATCAGAAACCCTATGAGGAGGGTTTTTCTCATTTGAAACGCGGTTTTACCCAGTTGTCCAGGGAGGAGGTGAAGCGGAGCCCGGGAAGGGAACGGCCGGAGGGATAGGCCCGTTCATAGCTGGCCACAGGATAAAAGTCGCTGCTTCTCAGGGCCCAGAAGTGCTCGCCCTTGTCGTCGGAGGTTTTCACCGTATAGTAGAAGAGGTCCCCTACCACCAGCAGGTCTTCTTTTTCCGGAACGTAGGTGACGCCCGTGGGCAGCACCCGGCCGTCCGGAACAAGCATGTGGAGCCTGCTGTCGGCATCTACCAGGTATCCCAGGGTGGCATGGTTCTCGAACTCGGTGATGGTCAGGTATTTGACGCCCAGATTATCGGCCTGGGGGAAGGTACGCACCTGCACGGTTCCGTTCACCTGCTTGAGCTGGAAAACGCGGCTCCGGGCATCTGTGACCAGGTATCCCTCGTCGTAGGCCTTGTGGTGGCTGGGATTGCCAGCAAAAAGCTTGGCGGGATAGGCAAAGCCCAGGGAATCCAGCGCCTTTCTCAGGCGGGCCGTCTTCTCCTCCAAAAGGACATTCTTCTCCATATTGTACACATAGATTCCGTCCTTGCGGGAAACAAGCGCGTCTTCCGGGTCCTGCAGCTCCAAGCGCTCGGGTACACTCTCCATCAAAAGATACACCGGGGCCGATGTCTTGTTGACGTCCTTGGGACGGACGCTGACGATGACTTTGTTCTTCTCAATCTCTTCCAGGCTTATCTTCCGGCCTTCGATGCTGTCCGGAAGGGCCCCCTTGGAGGCCAGGAGGGAGGCGTAAAACATGGGCTGGGCCTCGTCTCCGTACACATTTCCCTTGGTGTCGATGAAACGGAAGTCGCTCCCCTCTCCGCGGTCCAGGGCCGTAAAGTCGTGGACGGTGCAACTGTAAAGGGTAAAGGGCGTGGAATAACCCTCGAGGGTCATCAGATTCACCACGGAGGGGATTACCCAAAGCGCGACAAGCGCCAGGGAGCCCCAAAGAAAAATTTGTCCGATTCTTTTCATATCAGTCTTGGGCGCCCTCCTTGAAGCGCGCTACGCCATGGAACAGCAAAACGCCGGAAAGGAGCGTGTAGGCCAGCAGCCAGGGCAGGAAGCCGTTATAGGCCTCCGGCATTCGTGAGAGGAACAGCAGGTACAGGAAGGCCGATGCCACCCCGACGACCGGCACCCGCATTTTCCAGCTGGGCTCCAAGCAAAGGGCCCAGGTAAAGAGGTAGGCCGCCCAGCCGGCCAGATACCACACCAGCATGGTGCGAAGGATCCGGGAAACCAGTTCCGAAGCAAGCCATTGAGCCAGCAAAACGGCGCTTAAACAGGCCTGCAGGGCATACAACAGCGCAAGGATGAGCAGGCCGAAGGCCACCATCACCAGCAGCATCCTCTTTTGCGGATAGGGAAGGTGAAGGGTGAGCTTGAGCCGCTTGTGCTGTATTTCCGGGACCGCCTGGGCCAGGCCCAGGAAAATGCCCGCGAGGGCGGGCAGATAGCGGAAAACATCTACCAGGATGGCGTCTTTTGCCACCATGGCCTCCCAAAGAAGCGCTCCGCCCCGTATCTCCACCACCTTGCTCAGGTTCAAAAAGCAGTAAAAGCCGATGGCGGCAAACACCAGCAGGATACCCAGCAGCACCCAGCGCGTCTTCAGCCATTCCTTATACAATATCATTTTATTCATATCGTCACTCTGAAATCTTGTCCGTCATTCTGAACGAAGTGAAGAATCTCAATACTTTCCGGTCAGTTCAATGAAAATGTCCTCCAAGGTCATTCCCGGGTACCGGCCCATCAGGGATGCGGCTTCCTCCTGCACCAGGATGCTGCCGTAATCCATCACAATCACCTCATCCACAAGTTTTTCCAGGTCCTGGATAATGTGGGAGGTAAGGAAGACCGTCTTTCCTTCGGCCTTGGCATAGTCTCTCAGGTACTCGCAGAAGAGACGGCGGTACCCGGGGTCCAGGCCCAGGGAGAAGTCGTCCAGCACTAGCAAATCGGCATTCTGCGCCAGAATGAGCCCCAGGGCCACCTGGGAGCGCTGTCCGTTGGACATGCGGGAAATCCGCTGACCCGGAGCCACGTGAAGTTTCTCCATCAGCCCGTAGTAGGCCTCGCGGTTCCATTTGGGATAGAACGCGGCGTAGAACTTCTCAATCTGGGCAATGCTCATATACTCATACTGAACATGCCCCTCCAGGAGCAGGGCAATGCGCCGGCGGGTTGCGGGACTGATGTGCTGAACATCCTCTCCATAGATACGGCAGGTGCCGCTCTGCGGCTTCAGGTATCCCATCAGGATATTGATGGTGGTGGTTTTTCCGGTGCCGTTTTTGCCCAGAAGGCCCACAATCCGGCCCGGAGCCACCTCGAAGTTCAAATCTTCATAGATTTTGCGCTTTCCATAGAAATGCGTCAGGTGTTCACAGCTAATTACACTATCTGCCATTCTTTAAGCTATATTTTGGGATTGCAAAGGTAGAAATGAATTCTTTTTTTCACCATCATCATTTGTGGGGATTTTTTACAAAAAAGGCCGATCAGAAAACTCTGACCGGCCTCTATGCGGCTTAAACAGGCTTGCGTTAGCGCAGCTGGAAAATCACCGGGAAGGTGTAAGTAACCTTCACGGCGCGGTCACGCTGACGGCCGGGCGTCCACTTGGGAGAGCTGGAAACCACGCGGACAGCCTCTTTGTCCAGGGACTCGTCCACGCCACGGAGCACGCGCACATTGGTTACGCGGCCGTCGGCCTCTACGGTGAACTGCAGGGTTACACGGCCCTGTACGCCGTTCTCCTTGGCAATTTCAGGATAAACCAGACGGGAATTCACCCACTTGGAGAACTCGTTGGCGTCTCCGCCCTGGAAGGACGGCTTCTTTTCTACCAGCTGGAAAGGAATGGCTTCTTCCTCAACCTCTTCCTCCTCAACGACGGCTTCCTTGTAATCCTGAATCTCGAAGGCCTGGTTGTTGTCTTCCAGGTTCATGAACAGGTCGTCATCGAGCTTGATGTCGTCGTCCACAATGTCAATCTGGTCGCTCAGAACAGGGATGTTAGGTGCCTCGGGCGGGGGCGGAGGGAGCTCGTTCTGGATGGCAACCATCTCTTCCTCGATGACGGCCTGGGTGGTGTCTTCAAGAACGGCAACCTTGGCGTCTTTGGAAGAATAGTTGAAGGCCAGGTACACGATGCCCAGAGCAACGAGAAGGCCAATCTCCGTGAAGAGCAGGCGCTTGTTCTCAAGGCTGGCTTTGGGGGATTTCTTTACTTCCATGGTATAAAAATTAAATGGTTTGTATTCTTCTGATGCAAAGTTCGGAAAGATAATTTTTGCCTCCAAATAATGGGGGAAAAACAATCTCGCAAAAGTGTTTTTGCAAACGCCTAATTATCAAGCAGTAGCGAGAGATGTCGAAAATAAAAATCTCGCATTTCGGTAAAAAGACGTCGAAAACCCGCAATTTTCGGCCGTTTACCAAACAGGGTAAGTTACCTGTCCAAACAGGTTAAATACAGGGTTTTATGGGCGGAGCCGGACTGTTTCAGGCGCTCTTTGAGCCTGTAAAGCCGGTTGTAAACATAGGGCTTGTCCTTCTCCAAAAGCGTGGAAATGGTGGTGGTGGAAAAGCCGGATGCCGTAAAAAGAAAGAGCATGTAATCTTCTTGTTTCATGCCGGGAAAATCGGCCTTCAGCTTGTTTATAACGCCATCTGAAGACTCATTGAGGGCCTGTTCCAGCTGCCGGCGGACATTTTCATCGGCCCGGAGGCCGTCCACGATGGATTTGACCTCCTTCAGAATGCGGGGCTGGAGGTTGTCCGTGCCTTCGTAGATGTAGTATTGCTCGCAAAGGCGGTCCAAAGCGTCGAACTTGCGGCCCGTCTGGCGCTTGGAAGCGGCGCCCAGGCGGGCCTTCAAGTCTTCAGCTATGTTCATGATGCGCTCGTTCTCCTCACGCTCTTCTATGAGCTGCTTTTCCAGCTGGGCCTTGCGGGCCCAGAAATACAGCACCAGCGTAGCCAGAACGGCCGTTATGAGGAGAAGAAGCGGTCCCATGCTAGAGATTGCGGAGAAGATTGGTAAGGGAGACCTTCTTGTCAATCATGTCCCGGAGCTCGCTAATCTTGACGCGCTCCTGAGTCATGTTGTCGCGGTCTCTGACGGTAACGCAGCCGTCGTTCAGGCTGTCGTGGTCCACCGTCACGCAGAAAGGCGTTCCAATGGCATCCTGGCGGCGATAACGCTTGCCGATGGAGTCTTTCTCGTCGTACTGGTAGGAGAAGTCATATTTGAGCTCGTCCACCACCTTCTGGGCCAGTTCCGGCAGGCCGTCTTTCTTCACCAGGGGCATCACGGCCACCTTGATGGGGGCCAGCGGGGCAGGAATCTTCATCACAACGCGCTCTTCACCGTTTTCCAGCTTCTCCACCGTGTAGGAGTGGGAGAGAACGGCCAGCACCATACGGTCTACGCCGATGGATGTTTCAATCACATAGGGCGTGTAGGAGGTATTCTCCTCTGGATCAAAGTATTCAATCTTCTTGCCGGAGAACTTCTGGTGGTTGCCCAGGTCAAAGTTTGTGCGGCTGTGGATGCCTTCCAGCTCCTTGAAGCCGAAGGGGAAGTTGAACTCGATGTCCGTGGCGGCATTGGCGTAGTGGGCCAGCTTCTCATGGTCATGGAAACGGTAGTTTTCGGCTCCCATACCCAGGTTCACATGCCATTTCATGCGGGTTTCCTTCCATTTCTTGAACCATTCCAGCTCGGTTCCGGGCTTGATGAAGAACTGCATTTCCATCTGCTCGAACTCCCTCATGCGGAAGATGAACTGGCGGGCCACAATCTCATTGCGGAAGGCCTTGCCAATCTGGGCGATACCGAAGGGAATCTTCATGCGGCCGGTCTTCTGGACGTTCAGATAGTTCACGAAAATGCCCTGGGCGGTCTCCGGACGCAGATAAATGGTATTGGCGCCCTCGGCCGTGGAACCCATGGAAGTGGAGAACATCAGGTTAAACTGACGCACCTCCGTCCAGTTGCAGGTGCCGCTGATGGGGCACACGATGCCGCAGTCGATGATAATCTGCCGATATTCGGCAAAATCATTGGCCTTTTCGGCCGCCACATAGCGATTGTGGACTTCGTCGTATTTGGCCTTCTCACGCAGCACATTGGGGTTGGTGGCGCGGAACTGCTCTTCGTTGAAGCTGTCGCCGAATTTCTTGCGGCCCTTGGCCACTTCCTTCTCAATCTTCTCTTCAATCTTGCCCAGGTAGTCCTCAATCAGGACATCGGCCCTGTAGCGCTTCTTGGAGTCTTTGTTGTCGATGAGGGGGTCGTTGAAGGCACTCACGTGGCCGGAGGCCTCCCAGATGCGCGGATGCATGAAAATGGCGGAATCGATGCCTACGATATTCTCATTGAGGCGCGTCATGGCCTCCCACCAATAGTTTTTGATGTTGTTCTTGAGCTGGACGCCCATCTGGCCGTAATCATAAACGGCGGCCAGACCGTCGTAAATCTCGCTGGAAGGGAATATGAAGCCATACTCCTTGCAATGGGCTACCAGCACCTTAAAAAGTTCATCTTGTGTCATATAGCAATAATTTTTACAGATTCTTCACACAAACAGTTCCGGAAACGCCTCCCGGATGGCAGGCTTGGATATCTCCAAAAGCGGTTTTTTCACAAAATCCCGCTGGCCAATCAGGGGGTGGGGGACGGTCAGCTCCGGTAAATCAATCCGGTGGGCGCCATAGCAGAGGATGTCTATGTCAATAATCCGGTCACGGTAAATACGTCGGCCCTCCTCATCAAAAAGGGCCTCCTCCGTGCGTCCCAGGGCCTTTTCTATCTCCTTCACCTGACGCAGAATCTCCAGGCCGTGCTCCTGGGGCGTTCCTTTCCGGGGAAGCCGATACAGCACGCACATATTCAGGAAAGACGGCCCCTCAAAGCCCCAGGCGGGCGTTTCCACAATACGGGAAATGCGTTCCGGGTGCATCCCGAAAGCCTCGTCCATCAGGTTCATGGCCTTCAGGAGGTTCTTTTCCCGCTCGCCCAGGTTGGAGCCCAGGCCCAAAAACACATCCACCCTTTCCATCAGTCGTTCAGTTTGCCGTAATCGTCCTCCTCATAGTCCAGGCCCAGTTCTACCCGCGCCTCTTCCGAGAGCATGCTGCGGTCCCACTCGGGTTCAAACGTAAGGTCTATGGTGCATTTGGAAACCCCGGGGACGCCTTCCACGCCCTGCTGGACCTCCATCATCACCTGATCGGCCATAGGGCAGTTGGGCGCCGTAAACGTCATGAGGATGCTCACCTCATGCGCTTTGTTGATGGTGAGCTCATAAATGAGCCCCAAATCATAGATATTCACGGGGATTTCCGGGTCATAAACCTCTTTCAAGGCCGATATGACCGCAGCGTAAAGGGGTTGAAGCTCCTTTACGTCCTCTGCCGTGAGTATGTCTTTCTTTTCTTCCATTTTCCTATACGGATTCTTCGGCCTTCGTCTTCAGAATGACAAGGCTGAGCGTTTTGTCATTCTGAGCGAAGCGAAGAATCTGTCGCTATTTGTTTAATCCTTTCAATCATGGACACAAGGCCGTTGGCACGGGTAGGGGAGAGGTTCTCTTTAAGGCCGATTTCCTCCACAAAGCCAAAATCGTCCCCGGCAATTTCCCCGGGCGTGCGTCCGGAATAAACGCTGACGAGCAGCGAAATGATGCCGCGGGTAATGATGGCGTCGCTGTCGGCCGTGAAATAAAGCTTTCCGTCCTTCTGCTCGGAATCCAGCCAAACACGTGACTGACAGCCTTTTATAAGACGCTCCTCCGTCTTTTTTTCCTCCGGGAACGGTGCCAGGGACTTTCCCAGCTCAATCAAGTACTCGTACTTGTCCAACCACTCCTCGTAGAGGGAAAAATCTTCTACGATGCTTTGTTTCTTTTCTTCCAGTGTCATACCAACATCTCTATGGCTTTATCCAAACAGATGACAAAATATTCTGCCTCCTCCAAGGTATTATACGGCGCAAAAGAGGCCCTGAGCAGCCCCGTAACGCCCAAACGGTCCATCAGCGGCTCCGCACACATCTGCCCTGAACGGACGGCGATTCCCATCTTGTCCAAAATGAGGGCCAAATCTTCATGATGGGCTCCCTTTACGGCAAAAGAAAAGACGGGAACCTTGTGCTCCAGGCCTTTTCCGTATAACGTAATTCTTTTATCCTCAGTCAGTTTCGCGTAAACAAAGGCCAAAATGGAGGCCTGTTCCTTCTTTACCGCCTCATCTTCCCGCAAACGCAGCGCGCAATCCAAAGCGGGAACCCAGGCGGGGACGGCGTTAAAGTTCTGCGTACCGGCCTCAAATTTCATGGGCAGGGGAGCGTACGTAGTTCCGCTAAACTTCACTGTCTCAATCATTTCACCGCCTCCCATATACGGCGGCATGGCCTCCAGCCAACGGCGTTTCCCATACAGCACGCCCGTTCCGGTAGCCGCATAAATCTTGTGGCCGGAGAACACGTAAAAATCGCAATCCAGGGCCTGCACATCCACAGGAGCATGAACGATTCCCTGGGCGCCGTCTATCAGCACCGGAACACCCTTCCTGTGACATACAGAAATAAGCTCCGCAAGGGGATTAACAAGACCTAACACATTGGAAATGTGAGAGATAGCAACAATCTTAGTGCGTGACGAAAGCAGCTTTTCCAAATCTTCCGGATGGAGCAGTCCGTCCTCCCGGATATCCAGCACCTTCAGCCGGGCCTTCTTCCGTTCACAAAGCATCTGCCAAGGCACAATGTTGGAATGATGCTCCGCAACGCTTACAACAATCTCATCTCCCTCATTTACAAATACTTGCCCATAAGAAAAGGCTACCAAATTCACGGCCTGCGTGGCCCCGGAAGTAAACACAATCTCTTCCCGGGCGGCGGCATTCAAGAAAGACTTCACACGGTCCCTCGCCCTTTCATAGGCATCCGTCGCCTCCACGGCCAGACGGTGAACCGCCCGGTGAATATTGGCATTGGACGCCTCTGCAAGGGCCTTTTGGCAAGCAATCACGGACGAGGGCCGCTGCGCCGTGGCCGCATTGTCCAAATACACAAGCGCTTTTCCGTACACTTGTGTACCCAGGGCGGGGAAGTCCGCACGTATGAGAGGCAGCGACATGGGCTTTTTGATAAGTCTGCAAATTTACATAAATTTGCGATATGATTGAATACATAAAGGGACAAATCGTGGAATTAACCCCCACGGAACTCATTCTGGAATGCGGCGGCATAGGCTACAGCATTCTCCTCTCGCTTCAAAGCTACGAGGCATTCCAAGGCGCAAGCCAGGCAAAGGTGTATATCCATCACTATCTCAAAGAAGATGAAGAACTCTACTACGGCTTTGCCACCAAAGACGAGCGGGAGCTGTTCCGCCTCCTCATCAGCGTCTCCGGCATAGGCGTGGCTTCCGCCCGGATGATGCTGTCTTCCCTCAGCTCCGAAGAAATCCGTCAGGCCATTCTGGCAGAAGACGTAAACAAACTCAAATCCGTCAAGGGAATCGGCCTTAAAAGTGCCCAGAGAATGGTTTTGGAACTAAAAGACAAGGTTCTGAAGGGAGAAGGCAGCGAAGAGTCGGCCCTCTTTGCCAAGGCCGACAACAGTGCCACGGCAGAAGAAGCCACCACCGCGCTCACCATGCTGGGCTTCTCCAGGGCCAATATCGCCAAAGTTATGCCCGCCATTCTCAAGGAAAATCCCGCAGCCAAGGTCGAGGACATCATAAAAGCCGCCCTCAAGCGGCTGTAGCAACAATCGCATTTGTTCCACGTGGAACAAATTTACCCTTATCGGCCGAAATAAACCAGTAAAACCGAAATATCAGAAGGGGAAACTCCGGAAATCCTGGAAGCCTGAGCGATGGTCTCGGGCTTATATTTTTTGAGTTTTTGCCTGCACTCAATGCTCAAACCCTGCAAGGAATCAAAGTCAAAGCCATGCGGAATGCGGATATACTCCAAGCGGTTGTTCTTCTCTGCCTGCAATTTTTCACGCTGGACATAGCCTGCGTACTTAATAGCAATCTCGGCCGAAAAGACAGCCTCCGGAGAGAACGAAGTTCCACGTGGAACAAAAGGCAACAAATCAGACAAAGAAAGCTCGGGGCGAGCAATCAATTCTTCCAAATGTTTCCCCTCTGAAAGAGGAGTAGAGTCCAAAGTTTCCAAAAGCGGATTCACGGTATCGGCCCGAACCTTGGTTGAATGACAGAGGGAAGTAAGCTTTTCAACCTCATCCATCTTGGACATGACTGCAGCATAACGTGACTCGCTGGCAAGCCCAAGGGAGTGAGAAAGGGGAGTAAGGCGGAAATCGGCATTGTCCTGCCTCAGAAGGATACGGTATTCGGCCCGGGAAGTAAACATCCGGTAAGGCTCATCAACGCCCTTGGTAATCAAATCGTCAATGAGAACACCGATATAAGCCTGGTCACGACGAAGGATAAACGCCTCACGTTCAGCAAGATACAAGCTTGCATTAATGCCGGCAACAATGCCCTGCGCAGCGGCTTCCTCATAGCCGGTAGTACCGTTAACCTGTCCCGCAAGAAACAGATTATCAATTATTTTCGAGCGAAGCGAAGCGTAAAGCTGCTGCGGATCAAAGTAATCATACTCCACCGCATAGGCAGGCTTGAAGAAAACAGCGTTTTCCAAACCCTCAATGGCATGCACAGCGTCTAACTGAACCTCCAGAGGGAGAGACGAAGAAAAACCCTGGAGATAGTATTCCGGGGAATCCGCACCCTCCGGCTCAAGAAAGAGCTGGTGGGAGTCTTTATCGGCAAAGGTGCGAAGTTTGTCTTCGATGCTGGGACAATAGCGCGGACCACGTCCGTGAATCATACCGGTAAAAAGGGGAGAGCGGTCAAAGCCGCTGCGCAAAATATCATGAACCTTCTCGTTGGTATGAAGAAGGTAACAGTTCATCTGCCTACCGGAAGCCTGAACGGAAGAAGGAATATCCAAAAAAGAGAAACGCTCGGGCTCCGGGTCTCCTTCTTGAACGGGAAGACGGGAGAGGTCCAAGGAACGGACATCAATTCGGGGAGGAGTGCCCGTCTTCATGCGAGCTGTCGGAATTCCATAAGAAGCCAGCTGCTCGGAAATTCCATAAGACGCTTTCTCACCGATGCGCCCGCCTTCAAAGGAGTGCTGGCCGATGAACATCTTCCCGTTAAGGAAGGTTCCGGCGGTCAAAATAAGCGCCCGACAATGAAAAATTGCCCCGGTAGTTGTCTTGATGCCGCAAACTTTTTGATTCTCAAAGAGAAGATTTTCGGCAAAATCAGCATAAATACTTATGTTAGAGCAGCTTAAAAGCGTCTTGAGCCAGGTTGCAGAAAAGCGCTGTTTATCGCACTGGGCCCGCGGACTCCACATCGCCGGACCTTTGGAGCGGTTAAGCATGCGGAACTGAAGGGTGGCGGCATCCGTCACCAGGGCGGAGTATCCACCCAGCGCATCAATCTCCCGGACTATCTGCCCTTTGGCAATACCGCCCACCGCAGGGTTGCAGCTCATCTTGGCCAAGCCGTTCAGGTCGGCCGTAACAAGAAGAACGGAACAGCCCATGCCGGCAGCGGCCATTGCCGCCTCGCAGCCGGCGTGCCCGCCTCCCACAACAATCACATCAAAGCGATTACTCATATCTTAGGGCGCTGGGAAAGGTAGTAATTCTCCTTGGCCCGCATCTGGGCAATGTCCTCTTCGGTATGGTCATCATATCCTATAAGGTGCAAAAGGCCGTGGACAATCACGCGGTTAAGCTCATCGGCAAACTCGGTCCCATAGAAGGAGGCGTTTTCACGCACGGAATCAACACTGATAAAAAGGTCTCCGGAAAGCCGCTCACCCTCACAGTAGTCAAAGGTGATAATGTCCGTATAATAATCGTGTTGCAGATATTTTATATTGACATCCAGAATATAATTATCGGAACAAAATATAACGGAAATGTCTCCCAGGCGCTTGGACTCACTCTCGGCCACAAACTTGAGCCAACGGGAAGTCAGACGCTTTTCCTTGAACGCAAACTTGCAATCTTCGGTGAAATATGAAACCATCCTACTCGAATTCAAAAATAGATACGAAACCTGTCAGGTCTAATACGTCCTTCACCACGTCGTTGACGTTTTTAAGGACAACGCGGGAACCTACCTCCTGAGCCTGTTTCAGTATTCCCAAAAGGAGACGGAGGCCGCTGGAGGCAATATACTCCAACTCCGTGCAGTCAATAACAATATCCTTTCCTTTGCAGTCCAAAAGGGGCTGCAGGGCCTTTTCCGTCTCGGGAGCGGCAGCCGTGTCCAGTTCGCCTATGAGCGTAGCGACAAGCTTGCCGTCAATTTCTTCAATGCGGGTTGTCATGATATGGATTTGGTTAAAGTTAATACATTCTGATTGTTCTTGCGGCAGTAGGAGACCGAATCTACAAGCTTCCGCGTAAGATAGATTCCCAGCCCGCCGATAGGCCTGTTCTTGGCATCCAGGGTGGTATCGGCCGACAAAACAGCCGTCGGGTCAAAGGGAAAGCCGGAATCCACAACGGTGAAACGGACCTCGCGGTGGTTGCTGTCGGCATAAACCGCAACGTCCCCTGTTTCTCCGGCGGGATAAGCGTAATTAATCACGTTCACCACCGTCTCTTCCAAGGCCAGACGGAGGCCGGAAGCCTGTTTGCGGTCCAAGGAGAGGCGCTCGAAAAAGGCCTTGACAAAGTCGCTCAAACGGGATACTTCGGATTTTATATTGGTAAGGACTATCTGCTCACGCAACAAATCGCCGGGCAGGTAACGGATGGCAAGAAGGGCCATGTCGTCGCTTTGGGGCGCCTCTCCCACAAACGCACGCACCGTCTGGGCCATGGCCTGAACCAGCTGCGAGGCGGAATTTGCACCGGAGGAAAGACCGGCGGCAAGGCACGCTTGGACGCGGTCACGGCCCAAAGCCTTGCGGGAAAGGTTCTTTGCCTCGGTAAGGCCGTCGGTATAAAGGAAGAGCGTGTCTCCGGGAGAAAGTTCCAGCGCCTGCTCAACAAAGGCCGTCTGCGGGAAAACACCCAGCGGGAGATTGGCCTTGGCGGGAAGGAGCGAAACACCGGCCGACAGCACAAAAGGCTTGTCGTGCCCGGCGTTGGCAAAGCGGAGTTTCCCGGTATATAAATCCAGGCAGCCCACAAAGCAGGTGACAAACATATTGGACTCCCGGCTGTTGCAAAGCTGCTCGTTCAGGGCGGCCAAAATATGGGAAGGACTCTCCTCCTTTCTGGAAACCATCCGGAACAAAGAGTGCGTCACGGCCATCACCATCGCGGCCGGAACCCCCTTTCCGCTCACGTCGCCGATACAGAAAAACAGCTTTCCGTCCCGGATATAGAAATCGTAGATGTCTCCGCCCACCTCCAGGGCCGGTTCCAATCGGCCGAAAACACCCTCGGGGAAATCGGTAGGCAGCATTTTCCGCTGAATGTCCCGGGCCACGGCCAGCTCGCCGGAAATCCGGGCCTGCTCCTCGGATGCCGACCTCAACTTCCGCTCGCTCCGGGCAAAGCGGTCTATCATAAAAAAGAGCACGGCCAGGCCCAGCAGAAGGAGTATCACCTGCCGCGAGCGAATCTGGCGGATATGGGCATAAACCTCGTCCGACTTGTAAACCTGGGCAATTTGCCAGTAGGCGTCTCTCCGCAGGCTCAAAGTACGCAGGAAAATGTCTCCGTCGGCCGATTTCTCCATCCCGCTGCGAAGGAGGCCCAGGGCCTGCTCCACCAGGGCGGGGGAAATCTTGTCGGGCAAGGGACCGGCCACCAGCCTGAAATCCTTCGTAAGCAGCAGGCCGAAGGAAGAGGGAAAACGCTGGCTGGCATTCAGGGTGTCTCCCATCCAGGAAAGGTCCATGTCCAGGCTGCAGACAGCCACGATGCGGCCGGAAGCGTCGGTAACGGGGCTGGAGTAAGAGATGAGGTTGCGGGTTTGTCCGTCGGTGTAGGAATAAGGGTCGGACCAATCGGCCTTTCCGGAGCTGAGCGCGTCTATGTAAAAGTCTGTCCGGGTATAGTCGTGCTTGTCGCCGGCAATCTGCCGCAGCACAATCCGGCCGTTTTCCTTGGTGGCGTAAGGCTCGAACAGGCGCCCCTTGGACGGATAATAAGCGGGGATGAAGGCCAGGCTCCCTCCCACCACGTGCGGATTGTCGTCAATCAGGTAAACAAGTGCCCGGGAGGCCGAATCGGGCTGGTCCAGGCTACGCCTCAGATACAGCAGGTTCTCCCGCATGGTGGCTTCCGTGAGCTCCATGACGTGGTCTATCCTGTCGGCCATGGCTCCCAGAACCACGCGGGACCGGATATTCATCTCCTCTTCCATTATCTTACGGGTCTGGCTGTACTGGATAAAGGAGATTAACTCCATCAGCAAAGCCGCAATCACCACAATCCCCAAACGGAAGAGCCAGTTTCTTTTGGCGATTTTCATGCGGTAAAGATACATAATTCAAATGAAAATTCTAAATTTGTACAGACCTAAAGAAAAAGACATGACATCCCCCCTCTCGCAAGCCCAACTGAGCATCTTCCTTGCCAGCCAAGGACTGGACCGTTTTTCCGGCAATTACCAGCAGGCGCTGCTGTTCAAGCTTCCCGGCCATATTGAGCTGGAAAAGCTGAAAGGGGCCTTGGAGTCGCTGGTGTCCACCCATCCCTACATTCTCTCGCGCATCAGCACCGAAAGCGGCGCCCCCGTCATGGTGGAGTCCGGAGAGCAATGGACGGCCGAGATTAAGGAGGTGGGCAGCATCGAGGAGGCCCGAAAGGGCTTTGCCGTGCCCATGAACCTACTTCAGGACAGGCTTTTCCGCCTGGAAATCTATAAAACGCCCACGGACGCATACCTCTACGTGGACTTTCACCACATCATTGCCGACGGGGCCTGCATCCCCATTATCCTGAACCACCTGAGTGCCGCCTACGACGGCCGGGAAGTTCCGGCCGAAAAGATAAGCGGCGCTCAGCTTGCCCTTGAGGAACAGAAGTTGCGCGAAAGCGAGGCCTTCGAGGAGGCCAAGACGTGGTTTGCCGCCGAGTTCGGCGCGGCCGCCGACACCGAAAGCCGCATAATCCCGGACGTTTACGGCGCCCCGAAACAGGCCTACAAGGAGCTCACGGTGGACCTGCCCCTCTCCGCCGCCGCCATGCGCGAAGTGCTGGAGCGCTACCGCTATGCCGACAGCGTCCTTTTCACGGCCCTCTTCGGCCTGACGCTGGCCGCCTGGAACGCCGATACCGCCGCCAGCTTCTCCACCATCTGGAACGGCCGCAAAGGCGCAGATTCCCGCACCGCCTTCACCATGTGCGTACACACCCTGCCTGCCTATGTGAATGCCGGCCCCGAAACGCCGCTGAAAGACGTCCTGGAACAAATGAAAGCCCAGGCTGTGGGCCTCAGGGCCCGTCCCTTCTTCTCGATAGCCGACTGCAGCACCTACCTGGGCCTCACCCCGGGCATCAACTTCGGCTTCCAGGGACAGTTTGTCCCCGCCAATCCCAGCCTTGTCCTGGGAGGGGAGACCATCCCGGGAGAAGACCTCCGCACCAACCCTCCGGGGCTGGGCGGCCTGTCCACGGAATTCTTCACGCCCGCGGAAGGCCCCTACAAAATGCGTTTCTGGTATAGGCCGGACCAATACTCGGAAAGCATCCTCAGAAACTTCGCCCTAAGCCTCTCGACGGCTGTCCTATCACTCAAAAAGGCCGATACCGTGGGCCGGCTGGACTTCGCCTCTCCCGCCCAGCTCAAAACCCTGGACGGCTTCCAGCCGCAGGAAGACCGGCTTGACCCGGAGAAAAACCTGCTTGACCTGTTCCGTGAAAACGCCCGGAAAACGCCCTCCCAGACGGCTGTAAGGTACAAAGAGCACAGCTATACCTACCGGGAGGCAGACCTGCTGAGCGACAAGCTGGCCGCCTATATCGAGCAGCATATCGGCAACGGAAAAGTCGTTTCCATTATCCTGGGACGCAACGAATACATGTTCCTGGCGCCCCTTGGCGTATTGAAAGCCGGTTGCGCCTACCAGCCGCTGGACCCTTCCTACCCCGCGGAACGTCTGCAATACATGATTCAGGATGCCGATGCGGCCCTCCTTATCACCGACGGACATCTGGTCGAAGGCTTCCAGGGGCCCGTCCTGAAAACGGAAGAGATTGCCGCCCTCCCCGAAGGCAGCCCGAAGGCAAAGCCCGGCATGGACATGCTGGCCACGCTTCTGTACACCAGCGGCACCACGGGACAGCCCAAGGGCTGCATGCTGCCGCACAGAAGCCTGTCCCTGTATGCCCGGCGCTGTGCGGTGAACCTGGGCATCAGCTCCCGCTCCCGCCTGGCGGCCTATGCCAGCTTCGGCTTTGACGCCTTTGTGGGAGACTTTGCCGACGCCTGCGTCAGCGGCGCCAGCCTTTACATCGTCCCCGAAGAAATCCGCCTGGACCTCTCCGCCCTGCACCAATATTACGAAGAAAACGGCATCACGCATGTGCTGATGACCACACAGGTGGCCGTGCAGTTCGTAAGCGCCTATCCGCAGTGCAAAGGCCTGGAAGTGCTCTTTACCGGCGGCGAGAAAATGCCCCGGATCCAGCTTCCCGACTACCGCCTGTTCAACTGCTACGGCCCCAGCGAAAGCCTGTGCTATACGCTGAGCAAAGAAGTGAAGGTGTCCGAAGAGAATATCCCTATCGGCCAGGCCCTGCCGGGCATCCGCACCTATGTGGTGTCCAAAGGCGGTGCCCTGCTGCCTCCCGGTGCCGCCGGCGAACTCTGGACCGCCGGACAGCAGGTGGGCGACGGTTACCTGGGCAAGCCCGAAAAAACGGCCGAGGCCTTCCTGGACAACCCCTTTGACAAAAACCCCGCTTACAGGCGCCTGTACCGCACCGGAGACATCGTGCGCTACCGCGAAGACGGAGACATCGAATTTATCGGCCGGAAGGACGCCCAGGTGAAAATCCGCGGATTCCGCATTGAACTCAAGGAAGTGGAAGCCGTCATCCGGGAATTCCCGGACATCCGCGACGTCACCGTGCAGGCCTTCGACCAGGAGGGCGGCGGCAAGTTCATGGCCGCCTATGTGGTAAGCGATAAACAAATTGACATCAAGGCGCTTAACGCCTTTATCCTGGAACGCAAACCGCCCTACATGGTACCCGCCGTTACCATGCAGATAGACGTCATCCCCCTCAACGTAAACCAGAAAGTAGACCGCAAGGCCCTGCCCAAGCCGCAGGTGCAAAAGGCCGACCGGCAGGAAGCCGCCCCGCTGAACATCCTGGAACAGGAACTGGCGGCCCTCCTGAAGGAAACCACCGGCATCGAAGGAGCCGGGCTCACGGAACCCCTGATGCTGTACGGGCTAAGCTCCCTGAGCGGCCTACGCCTGGCAACGGAGCTGTTCAAGCGCTACGGCGTTCAGGCCGATATGAACAGCTTTGCCAAAACCGCAACCTTGCAAAGCATTGAAAACGAAGTGCTTAAAAAGCTCATGGAAGGGGGCGGCCCTTCCGGCTCCGCGCAGGGCGAAGAAGCGCTCCACCCCCAGGCCCTCACCAACCAGCAGGCCGGCGTGTACCTGGACTGCATGAAAGCCCCCCACGAGACCATCTACAACATTCCCATGCTGTGGACCTTCCCCGGGGAAGTGTCGGCCGGGGCGCTCAAACAGGCCGTGGAAAAGGTGCTGGCCGCCCACCCGGCGTTGCAGAGCCGCTTTGAGCAGCGGGACGGACAGATTTGCCAGGTTCCCACGGACATTCCCGTTCCCGTCACCGTGCGGGAAGGCAGCCTGCAGGCCGCACGGGAAGGCTTCACCTGCCCCTTCGACCTGGGGAAAGGCCCCCTCGGCAAGGTGGAAATCCTTTCCGAAAGCGGCCATACCTACCTTCTGAGCGACTTCCACCACCTGGTCTTCGACGGCCGCAGCTACGACATCTTCATCCAGGAAATCTGCGCCGCGCTGGAAGGAAAGGACATCGCCCCGGAAAGCTATACCTATTTCCAATACTCTGCCGAGCAGCAGGCCGCCGAAAGCGGCGAGGCCTATGCCCGGGCCCGGGAATTCTTTGCCGGGCAGCTCGCCGGCCTGGAAAGCCCGTCGGCCGTTATTCCGGACCTGGAGACCGGCGGACAGGGCGGCCGCGAGGTCTTCCTGCGCAGGGAAGTGGGCGCCAATATCCACCCCCTGTGCAAGACGCTGGGCATCTCTCCCGCCAGCTTCTATCTGGGCGCCGCCTACCTTAGCCTGAGCGCCTACAGCGCCAGCAAGAAGGTTTATATCTGTACCATCAGCAACGGTCGCGGCAACCTCCGGACGGCCGACAGTTTCGGCATGTTCGTAAACACCCTGGCCCTGAAGGGAGACTGCTCCATTGAGGACACCGAGGCCTTCCTGAAGCAGTGCGACCAAGACTTTCAGGCCACCCTGGAGCACCAGGAATACCCCTTCGCCAAAATAGCCGCCGACTTCGGCTTCCAGCCGCAGGTGATGCTGGCCTACCAGGTGGGCGTCCTGGCCGATTACCGCGTGAACGGACAGAGCGTCACGGGCGAGAACCTGGAGGCCGGCGCCCCCAAGTTCCCCCTGAGCATCTATATCGATGGCAGCGAGGGCAAGGAGTCCATCGTCCTGGGCTATGACGACAGCAAGTACAGCCCCGCCCTCATGCAAGCCTTTGCCGACGCCATGGAATGCGTGGTGCGCGGCCTGCTGGAGCACAAGCTCCTGAAAGAGGTTCCCTTTGTGGACGGAGAGCGCCTGAAGGAGCTGGACGGCTTCAATCACTACAGCCTCCCGGTGGACGGCTCGCAAACCATCGTGAGCCTCTTCCGCACGCAGGCTCGGATGACGCCCGACGCCCCGGCCGTGAACTTCCAGGACATCACCTACAGCTATGCCCGGGCCGATGCCCTGACCGACCGCATTGCCGCCGCCATCGCCGCAAGGGGCCTCGGGGCCGAGGACGTGGTGTCCGTGCTTATCGGCCGGGGAGAATGGATGGCCCTGGCCTCCCTGGGCATCCTCAAGGCCGGATGCGCCTACCAACCGCTGGACCCTTCCTACCCGGAGGAAAGGCTGCAGTTCATGATTGCCGACGCCGCGGCGGGCCTCCTTGTGGCCGACAAGGAACTGCTGCCGCTGCTCAAAGACTACAAGGGCCCCGTGCTCACCACGGAAGAGCTGGAAACGCTGCCCGAAGGCCCCGTGCCGGAAGGCCCCAAGCCCGAAAACCTCTTCATCCTGCTTTATACCTCCGGCTCCACCGGCGTGCCCAAGGGCGTGATGCTGGAGCACCGGAACCTGGTGAACTTCTGCGCCTGGTACCGCCGGTACTACGGACTGGAAAGCGGCAGCAAGGTGGCGGCCTATGCCAGCTACGGCTTTGACGCCTGCATGATGGACCTGTATCCCGCCCTCACCACGGGAGCCTGCGTTTGCATCATCCCGGAGGAAACCCGCCACGACATGGGCCGGCTGGATGCCTTTATAAGCCGGAAAGGCATCACCCACAGCTTCATGACCACCCAGGTGGGCGTGATGTATGCCAAGAACTTCCCCCGGAACCCCTCGCTGAAGCACCTCTCCGTGGGCGGAGAGAAGCTGGTGTCCATGGATCCGCCTTCCTACGGTTTCCACAACGGCTACGGCCCCACGGAATGCACCATTTTCTCCACCATCTTCGACGTCCGGAAGAAGGAGGCCAACATTCCCATCGGCCATGCGCTGGACAACTGTTTCATGTATGTGACGGACGGAGATTTCCGCCGCCTGCCCGTGGGTGCGGCTGGGGAACTGCTCATCGCCGGAGCCGGTGTGGGCCGCGGTTACCTGAACCGTCCGGATAAAACCGCCGAAACCTTCATAGAAAACCCGTTTTCGGCCCGAATGCGGGCCTATCGCTCCGGAGACATAGTCCGCTTCCGTCCTGACGGAAATATTGAATTTGTGGGCCGACAGGACGGCCAGGTGAAAATCCGCGGCTTCCGCATCGAGCTCAAGGAGGTGGAGGAAGTGCTGCGCGAGTGCCCGGGCGTGAAAGACGTGACGGTGCAGGCCTTCGACAGCCCCTCCGGCGGCAAGTTCATCGCCGCCTATGTGGTGGCCGAGGGAAAATTCGACAGCCGGGCCGCCGCCGCCTTCATCAAGGAACGGAAGCCCCCGTATATGGTGCCCGCCGCCTTTGTGCAGCTGGACAAGATTCCGCTGAACGTAAACCAGAAGGTGGACCGCAAGGCCCTGCCCAAACCCACCCCCGACAGCAGCCAGGACTACGTGGCCCCGGAGGGAGAGATGGAAAAGAAGCTCTGCGAGATTTTCGCCGAGGTGCTGAGCATGGAAAAAGTGGGTGCGACGGACAATTTCTTCGACCTGGGAGGCTCTTCGCTCATGGTGACCAACGTCTTGGTGCAGGCCGAAAAACAAGGCCTCCAGTTTGCCTATGCCGACGTTTTCTCCCATCCCACCGCCCGTGAGCTGGCCGCTTTCCTGAGCGGGGGGGTACAGGCACCCAAGGAAGACGGCGACGTGAGTTCCTACGACTATTCGGCCATCGACACCCTCCTTGCCGGCAATACCCTGGAGGCGCTGGGCGGAGGCCGGATGCAGAGCGTCGAGGGCCAGATTCTCCTTACGGGGGCAACCGGCTTCCTGGGCATCCACATGCTGCGGGAACTGGTGGAAAACACTCCCGAAGACACCGTCATCTGGTGCCTGCTCAGGCCCAAGGGTACCATCGGCACGGACCGGCGCCTGCGTGAGATGCTGGTCTATTATTTCGAGAAGGACTATCGGCCCCTCATCGGAAAGCGCATCCGCCTGATAAACGGAGACATTACCCAGACGGAAGTCTTTGAGTCGCTCAAGACCTCCGGAACGCACTGGACGCTGGTGGTGAACTGCGCCGCCAACGTGAAGCACTTCTCCAAGGGAACGGATATCGAGGACATCAATTACGGCGGGGTCAAGAACCTCTGCGCCTTCTGCGAAGCCACGGGCGCCCGCCTGGTGCACGTATCGACGGAAAGCGTGGCCGGCATGAGCATGGGCAGCCACCCGAAGCAGCTGTCGGAACAGCAGCTGTACTTTGGCCAGCAAACGGACAACCAGTACGTCCATTCCAAGTTCCTGGCCGAGCGTTACATCCTGGAAAAAATGGCTGCAGGGGCCTTGAACGCCAAGATTCTGCGGGCCGGCAACTTGTCGCCGCGTGCTTCGGACGGCGAGTTCCAGGTGAACCTGAACGCCAATGCCGCCATGGGGCGCATCCGGTCCTACAAGCTGCTGGGCGCCTGCCCGTACTCGCTCTTGGACGCCAAGATGGAGTTCTCGCCCATTGACGAGAGCGCCCGCGCCATGATGCTGCTGTGCCGGACCCCGCGCGAAAACTGCGTCTTCAACGTCTCCAACAACCACCTCATCCCCATGGAAGACATCCTCTCCCGCCTGAGTCTGATTGACGGCAGGAAGCTGGAATACGTCGAATTCCCGGAATTTATGGCCCGCATGCAGGCGCTGATGGCCGATTCCCGGAAGGCGCAGCAGCTGAGCAGCCTGGTGGCCTATGCCCAGTCTCCTTCCCACGCCGAGACGGTGATGAACCAGCCCTCCGTCCACTTTACCATGCAGGTGCTCTATCGGCTGGGCTTCAGCTGGGACCACACCTCGTCCAAGTACGTGGACATGATTTTCGAGATGCTCCGCACCATGCGTTTCTTTGATTGATTTGACTATGAGTGAATTCAAAAGCAACAAAGCCGTTTTTGTGGGCGTTATCCTGGAGAAAGGGGCCGACAGAAAAGTGCAGGAATACCTGGAAGAACTCCGCTTCCTGGCCGAGACGGCCGGCGCCGTGGGGGACAGAATGTTCACCCAGCGCCTGGACAGGCCGGACAAGGCCACGTATATCGGCCCGGGCAAACTGGAGGAGATCAAGGAATACTGCCAGGAGAACGAGATTGAGTACGTGATTTTTGACGACGAGCTCACCGGCATGCAGCAGCGCAATATCGAGAAGGTGATTGCCTGCTCGGACGTGATAGACCGGACGTCCCTCATCCTGGAAATCTTTGCCCAGCGGGCCAAGACTTCCTATGCCAAGATGCAGGTGGAGCTGGCCCATTACAACTACATGCTGCCGCGCCTGGCCGGCATGTGGACGCACCTGGAACGGCAGCGGGGCGGCATGGGCACCCGCGGCGGCATGGGCGAGACCCAGATAGAGATAGACCGCCGTATCGTGAAGCAGCGTATTTCCAAGCTCAAGGAAGACCTCAAGAAGGTGGACAGGCAGATGGCCACGCAAAGGGGCAACAGAGGCTCTCTGGTGCGTTTGGCGCTGGTGGGATATACCAATGTAGGCAAGAGCACTTTGATGAATTTACTGGCCAAATCTGACGTGTTTGCAGAGAACAAGCTGTTCGCTACGCTGGACACTACGGTAAGAAAGGTGGTCATCGAGAATGTGCCCTTCCTGCTGAGCGACACCGTAGGCTTCATCCGCAAGTTGCCCACGCAGCTGGTGGAGGCCTTCAAAAGTACCTTAGACGAGGTCCGTGAGGCCGATGTGCTGGTGCATGTGGTGGATATCTCGCACCCGGAATTCGAAGAGCAGATGCAGGTGGTGGAACAGACTCTCCGGGACATCGGCGCCGCCGGGAAACCCGTACTGGTGGTTTTCAACAAGGTGGACGCCTACACCTACGAGCCCTACGACGAGTTCTCCCTGGAACCCAAGCAGCCCGTGAACCGGACGCTGGAGGAGCTCAAGAACAGCTGGATTGCCCAAGAGAAGACTCCTTGCATCTTCATATCGGCCAAAGAGAAGATTGGCATAGAAAAACTCCGGGGCGACCTTTACAAGATTGTCTCGGAGATTCATGCGGGGCGCTACCCCTTCAACAATTTCCTCTGGTAATTAAATCCCGGGCATCTGTTCGGGCAGGAGGATGCGGTAGGCCTTGTCCTTGAGCGGAAGGGGGATTCTTTCCGGACGCTTGGAGGGTGCGGCGATGGCTTTTGTATCGGCCTGGTATCCGCAAAGCGCCAGGGCGCGGGCGAGCATGGTTTCCGAGGGGTCTCCCAGCTGGAAGCCGTCCAAGGGGTCATCTTCGGCCTCATAGTCCGGTTTCAGACCGTCCGGCATGCAGAGGGTCCGGCCGTTCTTGTCGGCAAAGCGGGAATACATGATGTACAGGCCCCAGTTTTTTGTGTATTTCTTTCCCTGCTCCGACACGGTTTTGCCCAGCTGGTCGGCATAGTCGTCGAAGAATTCTTCGGCCTCCATCATGATGCCTGTGCAGAACTTCCCGTGCGTCTTTTTTCCAATCAGGGAGATGGGCATATAGGGGTTGAGGTCGCACACGAGGGCTTCCGAGGCCGATGCGGTGGATGCGGTCATAATAACATACATCTTCTGAATGCCCGGATTGGCCCCCTTGGTTGACAGGGCCTGTTTCTGCCCGTTGCTGGTAAAGCTGAACTCGGTCTTGAAGTAGGTGTTCGTATCCGTTCCCTGCTTCTTGAAATACTCGCTCAGGCCCTCGTTGCACACCATGGTTGACAGGACGCTTCCTGCCAGCACTTCCTCCTCCGGTCCGATGAGCGACGCCAGCACCTCTTCGGTGAGCACGTATCCGCCCCCGTTGTACCGCAGGTCCATGATAAGTTCCGAAACCCCCTCCTGCTTGAACTCCCTGAACACCTCCACAAGTTCGTTGCAAGCATCAAGCGTAAAACTGGTGAAATGCAGGTAGCCTATCTTCTTATCCCCTGCCGTGAACACCTTGGAAAGGAGCACGGGGTTCTCATACATCTCCACCGAGTCCATGGTGAGGGTTCTTCCGTCCTTCAGTTCCACCGTCAGTTTGTCTCCTCCCAGCAGTTCGTTAAAGACGATGCCCGAATAATTGGGATAGGGGATGCTCTTTCCGTTCACCTTCATGATAACGTCCCCGCGCTTGAGCCCCGCCTTGCGGGCCGGAGAGTCTTCGTAGGTGAACTTGACCGCGGCGCAGAGGGTCGTGAGCGGGTTGTCAAGCGGATACAGCACAAAGTCAAATCCATAGGTCTTCTCCGTCCCTGCGACGCTGCTCTGGAACGCCGAAAAATCTTGAATCATCTCTGTCCAGCGGTCGTCCTTGTAGCGGACTTTCCTGACCTTCTCCACGGGGTCTTCCGTGGACTTCCACGAGTCCAGTGAAGAGGCAATCTCCTTTTGCCACAGATAATACAGGTTCATGGTGTTCTTGGCAAACACGTTGGCATAGCCCCAGGTTTTCTGCTGCTCGGTTCCTTCGATGACGGAACTGCCGGGTTCAGATGATGGCTGAACTACCTTCTCGCAGGCCCACAGGGCCAGCAGGCACATATAAAATAAGAAGAGATTTTTTTTCATTCCTTTTCTTTAAGTTTAAGTATTTCTGCCGGAAAAAGACCTGTTACCTTTGAGATAAAGGATGGGTCCATCCCTTCTTTAAGCATGCTTTTCGCCATCTCGGTTTTGGCCTCCGCTTTTCCTTCCTCCTTTCCTTCCGCTTTTCCCTTTTCCAAACCATCGTTGAAGCCATCTTCATAGTAGGCAGCTCCCATATCCAGTCTTTCTTCTTCGGTAATCATGTTGCGGAAATATTTAATCAGTTCTTCCTCCTCCGGAGGACCTGGCATTCGTGCTTCCTCTGCTATGGCAGCATATCGTTTCCCCATGTCTTCCGGCTTTCCTGCAAATATACGCATATTTGCGAGAATATAAAACCAACTCTGTACCGGATCCAGCCCCTCGATACCTGTTGCTTTCAAACGAGGCAGCTCACAAAAATAGACCGACAGCAAATCATTGTAACGCTCGCCGGAATTCTGCTCACAAAGAGCATATCTGTAAACCAACTGGTCTGTCTCGTGCTGCATTTTGAAATCCATAAAGCAAATCACATATACGGATTTCAAGGCAGAATAAGGCTCCCGAGGCTTCAATTGGCTATGTAACATGGAGGCCCCGTAATATAACATCCGGTTCTTGAAGGATGTCTTCTTTCTCCGCTGCATTTCCACAATGAATTCCTTTCCATCAACGGAGTGGCATAAAATATCCATGATAACATTCTTGTCGTCCGGCCGCATCTTGTCAATCTCGTTGGGCAGCATCTGCACGGAGTCAATCTCTTCAGGCAAGAAATCGTTCAAAAGCATTTTGAGAATATCCGTGTTCTCCATAACATGCTTGAATGCCCAGTCACATCTCAAGTCCATATAAGGGTGGTCCAGGATAGAAAGGACAAGTTGTTCTTTCTCCTTCTCGGAGAGGTCCCGGTATCGTTCCACCTCATTTACGATGGCAACGAATTTGCGCATCTGCGCCGGAGCAAGTTTTCTGTTCATAAGGCCGATAGTTTATGCCGGACGGAGTTGTCCTTGCAGCAAACATAGAACATGGACTTCAAAAAACCTATAATCGTAAAAAAAGTTGTGTTGTTTTAGATGCTTTTTGTGTGTTTCTTTCGATTTGAAGGCAGGCTTCCTATGAAAAACGGGGCCCAAACGGACCCCGTTCTATTTAGCGGAAGAATCAGGTTTAATAGGTGTTTCCGCTTACGGTAGCGGGAATGGCGGATATCTTTGTATAGGTATCCACTTCCTTTCCTCCGGCCGATGTGAGTGTGAGCTTTCCGCTGGCCATGGCGGCCAAGATGGACGAGTTGGGCTTCGGTAACTGCACCAACACCCGGGCCTGCGAGATGGAGTGCCCCAAGCACGTTACCATCGACCATATCGCCCGTCTGAACCGTGAGTACCTGAAAGCCCGTTTCAGCGAGTAAAAGGGTTTGTATAAATGATTATCCCGGTTTCTGAAAGGAAGCCGGGATAATTTTTTTTTCTATTTGGGCAGCTGTTCCGGAAGCAGGATGCGATAGGCTTTGTCTTTGAAAGGAATAGGGGTGCGCTCCAGGCTGACGGCCGGCGCGGCAGTGGCTTTCGTATCGGCCTGGTATCCGCAAAGCGCCAGGGCGCGGGCCAGCATGGTTTCCGAGGGGTCTCCCAGCTGGAAGCCGTCCAGCGGGTCATCCTCGGCCTCATAGTCCGGGTGCAGGCCGTCCGGCATACATAGGGTTACACCGTTTTTATCGGCAAAGCGGGAGTACATGATGTATAAGCCCCAGTTTTCGGTGTATTTTTTCCCCTGCTCGGAAACAGTGGTTCCCAGCTGGTCGGCATAATCCTCGAAGAACTCTACTGCATCCATCATGAGTCCGGTGCAGAATTTCCCGTGTGTTTGTTCGCCGATCAAAGAGACAGGCATATACGGGCTTAAATCGCAAACGATGGCCTCCGATGCCGATGCCGTAGAGGATGTCATGATTACGTACAGTTTCTGGATTCCGGGATTGGCTCCCATTGTGGACAGCTCCTGTTTCTGCCCATTGCTGGTAAAGGAGAAATTCGTTTTGAAATAAGTGTTCGTATCTGTGCCTTGTTTTTTGAAATACTCACTCAATCCTTCGTTACAGACCATGGTTGACAAAACGCTTCCGGCCAGCACCTCTTCTTCAGGAGCAATGAGCGACGCCATCACTTCTTCGGTAATCACATAGCCGCCCCCGTTGTACCGAAGGTCCAGGATGAGTTCCGATACGCCCTCTTCCTTGAATTCCTTGAACACCTTTATTAGGTCGCTGCACGCATCAAGCGTGAAGCTGGTGAAATGCAGATAGCCTATTTTCTTGCTTTCCGCCGTGAACACCTTTGAAAGAAGTACCGGATTCTCATACATCTCTACCGAATCCATGGTAAGGGTCCTTCCGTCCATGAGTTCCACCGTAAGTTTGTCTCCTCCCAGCAACTCATTGAAGACTATACTGGTATAATTGGGATAGGGAATGCTCTTGCCATTCACTTTCATGATGACATCTCCCCGTTTGAGACCCGCTTTCCTGGCCGGAGAATCTTCATAGGTGTATTTAACCACTCCGCAAAGAGTGGTGAGCGGATTGTCATAGGGATACAGAATGAAGTCAAATCCATAGGTTTTTTCTGTTCCCGACACACTGCCCTGAAAGTCGGAGAAGTTCTCTATCATCTCTGTCCAACGGTCGTCCTTGTAACGGACTTTCTGGACTTTCTCCACGGGATTATCCGAGGTCTTCCATGTTTCCAACGAGGAAGCAATCTCCTTCTGCCACAGATAGTAGAGATTCATTGTATTCATGGCAAAGATGTTGGCATACCTCCAGGTTTTCTGCTGCTCGGTTTCTTGCTCTACTACAGGAGTCTCTCCCTCCGTGGAATAGGGCTGGTCTTCCTTCTTGCAGGCCGACAGTGCCAAGAAACACAGAAAGGTAATCCAAAAGATTCTTTTCATATTCTGTTGTTATTGTCTTTTAAGAAAAAAGGGAGCGGGAATTTCCCGCTCCCTAAATGAAATTACAAGGAATTAGTTTTGATCCTCCTCGTTGATATTCTTGTTGTTTTCAATTTCAGAGATAGGCAACTGGTAGAGGAATTCCTCAGTTTCCTGTTCCTTCTTGAATTTAGCCGCAGCAAGGTGATTATTCCTTTCCTTGGTCCAGGTAGCATCGGTACGGTCAACAGGAATATTCAGACGGCGGTTGTCCAAAAATTCCATTCCTTCTCCCCAGAACTCAACCCTCTTCTGGAAAATAAGTTCTTCCAAGAAGTCTTCTTTGGTAGTAGCACTGCAAGTGTAACTGGGCTGACGGGTGGACATAATATCTTCAAGAAGCGCTACGGCATCAGTCAGATTATCTTGATGAGCAAGGCATTCAGCATACATAAAATAGGCTTCTTCGGAGCGGAGATAGATGTAGTCGCCCAACTCCCAGCCGGTTCCGTCAAAACCGGAATTAAAGACGGCACTTCGTCCTGCGCCAATGAATTTGATGGACTGATACAATACAGCAGCTATCTGCATGGTAAGCGGATTCCGTTTATCCAGGAACCATTCACGACGCACGTCGTCATCGGCAATTCTATCTACCAGCGGACCAAAAGCGGCACGCCAGACACCGATGCCGGCATAACCGTCGCCAAAATAGTCCATCATGGAGAACCAGGACCTGTAGATACCCGAGTTGTCAGAAGTGATGTCACAACCAAACACCACGTCATCCAGATTGATATTGCTGAATCCCTGGAGAATATCTGCTTCCGTAGAGAGAATATCAAAGTTATCCATGACAACCTTGGCGTATTTTGCACCGTTATCCCAATCATGTTTGATCATATAGGCGCGGGCCAGGTAATTGGCCACTACACAACCATCAATGTCGGTGGGTGAAGATGTGCGGACCGCTCCTATCTTTTCAAAGATGGCATAGGATTCTTCGAAGTCTTTGATAAGGAAGTTGAAAACATCTTCTACGGTCTTTCGCGGCTGATCTTCTGTTGTTTTCTCGTCCACGATGGGAACAAGCAGATCTTTGGAGTGATCATACTTTGCACCTTTACCCCAAACTGTGTCATCGGCACCTACATAGTAGGAATACTGATATAGGTAGGAAAGCTGAAGGTAAGCATAAGCCCGAATACCCAGAGCAATGGCGCGATATTGTAGCGTAACCGGATCTGTTGCATCGGCAGGGGCCTGGCGAATGATGTTGTTTGCGTTTGCGATATGGCGGTAGTACTCTCTCCAGCGGGTCAGGGTTGCGTTATAGTCCTGCTGCCAGTAGTCCAGCAGATAGTGATAGATACTCATGCCATATCGGCCGGTCATAATCATATCATTACCCATCAGGGAGGTCAAGTAATTGAATCCCATCTGTCCAAAGTAGTTATGGGATATTCCGGGGTCGCCGAACGATTGAATATCCGTGTAGATACCTTGTACAAGGGCATCGAATTTTTCGGGATGCTCCTCCAATACAGTATTGAGATGCTCCTGGGTAATCAGGCCTGTGGGTTCTGCATCCTTCATGCAAGAGCTTATCGTACCTCCCAGAAGAGCAATGGAGAATAAGATGGCAATATTCTTTTTCATAATAAAAACTCTCCTTTAAATTAGAACGTAACGGTTATACCGCCGGAAACCGTGCGCATAGGGGCATAGCCGCGGAAGCTGCCGGTAGAGCCGGTGAAAGAAACCCTGGGATCGAATCCCTGGCGCTTGGAGAAGAGGGCTACGTTGTCGGCCATAACGTAAAAGCGAAGACCTTCCACGTAGAATTTACGGGTGATGTGCTTGGGCAGAGTATATCCGATGGTGATATTGCGGATGCTCAGATAAGAGGCATCAACCAGATGTGCATCGGAGGTCTGACTGTAGGAGTTGGACGTGTTGTTGGCATTCCATACCGGGATGGAGCCGGTCTTCTTGATGGGATCGTAGGTATTCCACATGTCTGCGTTGTGACCCACATAGTAAGAGACGCTCATACCGCTCAGATACTCGGAGTCGTAGGCCCAGCCACCAATCTGGTAAGAGGTCTGGATGCTGAAGTCCAAGCCCTTCCAATACAACTGAGTGTTAATACCGCCGTTCAGTTTTGCCAAGGCGGTCTTGCCAAGATAATACTTTGTGGCTTCGCTGTATTTGGTGGTTGCTACTTTGTTTCCGGTCTTATTACCCTTGTCATCTACCTCATCCTTATACCATTGAGCATTTCCATTCTCATCCATTCCAGCATACATATAAGTATAGTATTCGTACCGGTCACGGCCTTCCATAAGTTTATAGGTGCCAGAGGTGATACCATCCTCCCTGTTTTCTTCGGGCAGGCGGAGAATCTTGTTACCATAGTGGGAGCCCAAGAGGGTGACGGTCCAACGTAAATCGCGGTTCTTGATAATATCACCGCTGATTTCAAACTCAATACCGTTTGTTCTCATGGCGCCCAGGTTTTCCCAGTTATAGGGGCGGGCTGCGGTAGAATAGGCAAGCGGACGCTGGAACAGCATATCATCTGTTTTGCGGATGAAAAAGTCCATATTTCCCCTGATGCGACCCAGGAAGCTGAAGTCCAAACCGACATCAAAGGTATTCTGTTTTTCCCAAGTAAGATCAGGATTACCGTAATAAGACAAGGAGGTGTACAGGTTGGATCCGTCCCAACCAACTTCGTACTGATCATGGACGGGGTAGTAGTTTCCCACTTCCTGGTTGCCCTGAGTACCATAGGAGGCACGGATTTTCAAATCGTCAAGCCAGGATTTGGTGCTGGCCATGAATGGCTCTGCAGAGATACGGTAGGCAGCGCCGACAGACCAGAAATTACCCCACTTCTTATTGAAACGGGAAGTTCCGTCCCTACGAAAAGCGGCAGAGAAATAATATCTGGAAGCGTAGTTATAGTCAACCATTCCGAAAAAGCCTTCAATATTCAGGGCGTCTGTACCGCTGGTGCTATATTGCTGCTGACCACCATTAGCCAGTTCCGGGTTGGCCGGATCAAAGAAGTTAGTCTTTTGGGCTTCCAGGTAGCGATACCTGTACTGGTAATACTCATGGCCTATCTTGGCGGAGAAATTATGGTTATCCCCAAAAATATTCTCATAGGAAAGGGTTTCCTGCAAATTGGACACGGTAGAAGTGGTGGCATTGTGCGTACCACGGCCCTTAAAGGACTGGCCGTCACCGATGGTGGGAGTATAATAGGTAAGGCCCTGTCCATTACGGAAGTCATAACTGTAGTTAACCAAAGCCGTGAAGTGTTTCAGGAATTTAGCTTCAACAAATGCACGGGTGGTTACATTGTGACGGGTGGTGCGACGAATGTCTTCCGTCAGGTTGCAGATGACGTTCTGGTTCGTAGCAGTAGGACGTTTGGACGTTCCTGCAGTCTGGCCGGTACCGGCATCCCATACGGGGTTGCCTTTCTCGTCCTTCACCATGTTACCCTCGGCATCATAGGCATGGACGGGGTAGATGGGAGCCCAGCTGCGTGCTACGCTGAAGGGGTTGGAGGCTGCCGTCGTGCTTTCCTGCATACCGTTGCTCTGCGTCTTGGAATAGGCGAGGTTCATTCCCGCACGGAGCCAGGAGGTAAGTTTCGCCGTCAAATTGGTACGGGCAGACAAGCGGTTGTAGTTGGAACCCACAATGTAGGACTTGTTATCGAGATAGCCGATAGACATGTAGTAATCTACTTTGTCATTGCTGCCGGAGGCGGAGATGTTGTACTCTTGACGCACGGCGGTCTTGAACATATTGTCGGCAAAGGAATCGTTATAACGTACTTTTGCCTTGCTGTTCAGGTTGCCATTGACATCCACCAGATACTCTCCGTCGGGAATGATGAAGGAGTTATAGTTACCCAATTCCTTCAGAAGGTTTTTCGAGGCGGTTTCTGCCGCTTCCTCAGCAGTAGCACCGGCGACGAATTCCGTATTGCGGATACCGTACCAGGTGAGGCGGTAGTATTCGGCGGGATCGGTCACCATGCTATAGTCCTTGTATGCGCGGCTCAAGACACCGGCATTGGCGCTGAACTGGATGTTCGCCTTGGTTTTGGCTCCGCTTTTGGTGGTAATCATAACCACGCCGCCAGCTGCACGGGAACCGTACAGGGAGTTGGAGACGGCGTCTTTGGATACGGAAATAGATTCAATATCCTGCGGATTGATATTCGAGATGCTTCCGTTGTACGGAACACCATCTACGACCACAAGGGCGGCATTGCTCGCGCTCAGGGAGCCGATACCACGGACATAAATGCTGGCATCGCTTCCCGGCTGACCGGTAGAGGTAATTACCTGAAGGCCGGAAACCGCACCTTCCAAGGCGCTGGTAACTGAAGCCGACTGGTTGTTCTGGAGAATCTCGGACTTGACGCTGGAAACGGAACCAACAAGGTCTTGCTTGCGTTTTGTTCCGAAGGCAACAACTACAGTACCTTCCAGAGACTCATTGTCTTGTTCCAAGGTTACATTAATGGAGGTGCGTCCATTCACAGGTATTTCCTGCGTTGTGTATCCTACGGAAGAAATAACGAGCGTTCCTTGAGAGGGAACAGAAACAACATAGACACCGTCCATGTCAGAGATAGCTCCGGTGCTCGTTCCCTTAACCTGAACGCCGGCATAAGGGATGGCATCACCGGTGGTTGCGTCCTTGACCGTACCGCGAACGGTAATGTTCTGTGCAGACAGGACTACGCTCGCGAACAAGAACAAGGAGCTAAACAAAACTTTCGCTTGTTTCATAAGCTGAACAATTTGGTTAAACATAAATATTGATACTGATACAAATAGTCTGTAATAGGTATCCAATACACTTATAAACGTCCGTTTTTTTGTGAATCCAAAAACAGACATAAAACCATGGCTGAACTTATGATTTGAAAGGCACAAAAAAGACGAAGCACTTTCGTACTCCGTCTTCGACTCTGATATTATTGAGTTTATTACTTCGCCTGAAGGGCCAAAACTTCCTCCTGGCTTAATCCGGTAAACTCCGACACGCGGGAGGGTTCCTCACCGGCCTTAAGCATCCTCAGGGCCATCTTTCGCATGGCGTTAGCTTCGCCCGCCGCCAGCCCTTCCGCCTTTCCTTTTTCCATACCATCATTGAAACCGTCTTCATAGTAGGCGGTACCTATATCCAGTCTTTCTTCTTCGGTAATCATATTGCGGAAATATTTTGTCAGTTCTTCTTCCTCCGGAAAGCCTGGCATCCGCGCTTCCTCTGCTACGGCGGCATAACGTTTTCCCATATCTTCCGGTTTTCCTGCAAAGATACGCATATTTACGAGAATATAAAACCAACTTTGTACTGGGTCAAGACCTTCAATGGCCGTTGCTTGCAAGCGGGGCAGTTCACAAAAATAAATGGACAGCAGGTCGTTGTAGCGCTCTCCGGAGGCCTGCTCGCAAAGCGAGTACCGGTACACCAGCTGGTCAGTCTCATGGTGCATCTTGAAATCCATGAAGCAAATCACATAGACCGGTTTCAGGGCCGAATACGGCTCCCGTGGCTTCAATTGGGCATGCAGCATGGAGGCGCCATAGTACAGCATCCGGTTCTTGAACGTCGTTTTCTTCTTCCGCTGCATCTCCACAATAAACTCCTTCCCGTCCGCCGTGTGGCACAGCACGTCCATGATCACGTTCTTGTCATCCGGGCGCATCTTGTCAATCTCGTTGGACTGTGGTTCCACAGACTCAATCTCTTCCGGCAGGAAGTCGTTCAGCAGCATCTTCAAAATCTCCGTGTTTTTCATCACGTGCTTGAAGGCCCAGTCACATCGAAGGTCCATGTACGGATGGTCCAGAATGGATAAGACAAGAAGTTCCTTCTCTTTCTCGGTAAGGTCCCGGTATCGTTCCACCTCATTGACGATGGCAACGAATTTGCGCATCTGCGCAGGAGTCATTTTGAGGTTCATAAAAAAGATTGTTAGTATCGGACGGAGTTATCCGACACTTACAAACATAGAACAAGGACTCCGAAAAACCTACAATCGTAAAAAAAGTTGTGTTGTTTTACATGCTTTTTGTGTGTTTCTTACGATTTTAAGCCCCTGGAACATCATCGTATTACAATCACTAAAAAGGAGAACCATGAATTACGCCTACATCCGCGTGAGCACGGAAATGCAATCTTACGAGGGCCAGCGCTATGAGATTGAGCAGTGGAGCCTCCGCCGAGGCTGGGAAATAGGCCGATGGGTACAGGAAAAGGTTTCCGGCACCCAAAAACTGGAAAAACGCACGCTGGGACGCCTGCTGCACAGGATGAAACCCGGAGACGCGCTGGTATGTACGGAACTCTCCCGCCTGGGCCGCAACATGATGATGGTGATGTCTATCCTCAACACTTGTTCCCAGAAAGACATCCATCTGTATTCCATCAAGGACAATTTCGAGCTCTCGGACAGCCTCAACGCCAAAATCATCGCGTTTGCCTTTTCATTGGCGGCCGAGATTGAGCGCAACCTTATCTCCCAGCGCACGCGCGAGGCGCTGGCTGCCAAAAAACAGGCGGGCATCAAATTGGGACGGCCAGCGGGACCATCGGCCCAAAAACTACTGTTTGAAATGCAGAAGACCGATATTCTGGAACAACGCTCCCGAGGGGTCACTATCGACCGGCTGGCCCGAAAACTGGGTATCCATCCCAACACCCTTGCGAGGTATTTGAAAGATGAATAAAGCAGTCTTAAGCTATTGGTATTCACCTATTCGCAAAAGAAGTGCAGAAATAAGCATAGAAATGAAAAATTTTTTTCGATTAAAAATTGTAAGCTCTTTGTATAAATCTTTCAAAAATTATAACTAACTTGTGCCTGAAAACACATTAAAAACTTTTAAAAACCGAGAAAACGTTGTTAAATTACACTTTTAGACTCCTTTGAGGGGCTTGCAAATTAAAAATTTGTTTTGCATTTTTGCAGGCAAGTCCCATAATTTTAAACGGACGTTTTGTAGTGTACAGATGCCGTAATGCCTATTGTATCAGTATCAATATTTATGTTTAACTAATGTCTTTAGCTTATGAAAAAGTTCAAGATTTTTTTCACGGCTGTAGCGTTGACTCTTTCCGCACTGAGCGCAGTGGCACAGAACATCACTGTGAGCGGTACAGTGAAAGACGAAGCAGGTGACCCCATCGTAGGCGCCAACGTGATCCTTGCCGGATCCACGACCGTCTATGACCTCACCGGAATGGACGGAAGTTTCAAAATTTCCGTTCCCGGCAACGGGACGCTTGTCGTGAGCAGCCTGGGCTTTGTGGAGCAGCAGATTCCGGTCAACGGACGCACCGCTCTGAACATCGTCCTTGAAAGCGACAGCCAAATGTTGGATGAAACCATTGTTGTGGCCTTCGGTACTGCCACCAAGGAATCCTTCACTGGTTCTGCGAAGGTTGTGAATTCAGAACAGTTGAGTCACTCCCAGGTGAGCGCTGTCACGTCCGCCCTTACCGGTCAGGTGGCCGGCGTGCAAACCACTGTTACCGGCGGTGCTCCAGGCAGCACTCCTGCCATCCGAATCCGCGGTTTCAGCTCCATTTCAGCAGGAAACGCCCCGCTGTATGTTGTGGACGGCATGCCTTACGACGGAGACATCAACAACATCAACCCGAACGACGTGGAGTCCATGACCGTTCTTAAGGACGCCGCCTCCAACGCCTTGTATGGTGCCCGTGGTGCCAACGGTGTCATTATCATCACCACAAAGCGCTCCAAGGAGCGCGATGCCGTCATTACACTGGACGCAAAGGTGGGTGTGAACTCCAACGCCCTTCTCAAGTACGACATGATTTCCGATCCTGCCATGTATTATGAGACGCACTACAAGGCCTTGTACGACTCCTATATCAACGGCGGAGCTTCTGCCGCAACGGCTTGGGCCCGTGCCAACGGCACCATTACCGGTCCTGCAGCCGCCGGTGGTCTGGGATACCAGGTTTACAGCGTTCCGGACGGGCAGTACTTCATCGGCTCAAACGGAAAAATCAACCCCGCTGCCACCTTGGGCAACAAGGTGACTTATCAGGGTCAGGAGTTCCTCCTCCTCCCGGACGACTGGGAAAAGGCCGGTTTCCGCAATTCCCTGCGCCAGGAATACAACCTGAGCGTTTCCGGCGGCGGAGACAAGTCCAACATTTACGCTTCCGTCGGCTACCTGAACAACCAGGGTGTCACCTATAACTCCGACATGCAGCGTCTCACAGCTCGCCTCCGTGCCGATTATCAGGCAAAACCTTGGGTAAAATTCTCCGGAAACGTCTCCTATACCAACTTCAATTACAATTCCCTCTCGGGAGACGGCGGCACCGGTGACTCCGGTAACATTTGGGCTTACACAGCTCAGATGGCCCCCATCTACCCCCTTCTGGTCCGTGACGGAGAAGGCAAGCAGATTATCGACCAGAACGGCATCGCTCTTTTGGACTATGGTGACGGAGAAATGAACGCCGGACTCACCCGTCCTTTCCTCCCGAACAACAACGCCCTGCTGGCCAATAAGCTTAATACCCGCAACAGCGAAGGCAACGCCTTCACCGCCAGTGGCGCAGCCGACTTTACCTTCCTAAAATACTTCAAGTTCACGGTCAATACCAGCTTTGCCCTGGACGAAACACGCGGAACAACGGTTCTGAATCCTTACTATGGACAGTTCGTATCTTCCGGCGGTTCCGTTTCCAAGTCACATAGCCGTTCCACCAACCTGAACACCCAGCAACTGCTCAACTACACCCAATCCTTCGGCCTTCATACGGTAAGCGCCATGCTGGGCCACGAGTGGTATGACAGCAAGTATGCTTATCTGGGTGCGGGCAAGAGAAATATGTTCTCCCAGTCCAACAAGGAACTGGCCGGTGCCGTCGTGGACAGCCAGAGCGCCAATTCCTATACCACGGAATACAACAACGAGGGTTACTTCATCCGTGCCCAGTACGACTACGACAACAAGATTTTCGCCAGCGCCTCCTTCCGTCGTGACGCATCCTCCCGCTTCCACCCGGATCACCGCTGGGGTAATTTCTGGTCTGTGGGCGCAGCCTGGATAATCAGCAAGGAAAAGTGGTTTACTGCATCCTGGGTTGACATGCTCAAACTCAAAGCTTCCTACGGTTCACAGGGCAACGACAACATCGGCAGCTACATGTACACCGATACATATAATATCGTTCCTTCTGACGGCAATATCGCGGTAACCTTCGACGGAAAAGGCAAACGCGACATTACCTGGGAAACCAACCGTAACTTTAACGTCGGTGCAGAATTCACTCTCCTCAAAGGCATTTTGGACGGTTCCGTCGAATACTTCAACCGTACCACCACGAACATGCTCTTTGCCTTCACGGTGGCTCCTTCACTGGGATACACCTCCTACTATGACAACGTGGGCGACATGCGCAACCAGGGTGTTGAACTTTCCCTCACGGCCAATATCTTTAACAAGAAAGACCTCCGCTGGAGCGTAACCGCAAACGCCACCAAGGTGATGAACAAGATTCTTTACTTGCATGATGATGTGAAGACGCTCAATGTGGACGGCTATGACGGCTACAACAACGGCACCTACTTCTATGGCCAGGGTCTGCCGCTCTATACCCGTTATCTCAAGAAATACGCAGGGGTGGACCCCCAGACGGGTGAATCCCTGTGGTGGAAGAAGAACCTGGATGCCGATGGCAACGTTGAAAGCGAGGAAAAAACCAACAACTACTCCTCGGCCAGCTACTATCTGGGAGACAACTCCATTCCCAAGTGGTACGGCGGTTTCGGCACATCCTTCTACTGGAAGGGCCTGGACTTTGCCATCAACTTCTCCTACCAGATTGGCGGCAAGGCCTATGACAGCGGTTATGCCGCTCTCATGAGCCCTCCTACCGCCGGCAATACCGGTACCAACTTCCACGTGGACGTCTTGAAGTCCTGGACGGCCGACAAGCCCAGCGACACCATTCCCCGCTTCGTATATGGTGACGTTTACACCGCCTATACCTCCGACCGTTTCATGACCGATGCCAGCTATCTGAACATCGAGAATGTCAATCTCGGCTACACCTTCCCGGCTAAATGGACCCGCAAGATCGGCATCCAGAGTCTCCGTCTGTATGTCGCCTGTGAGAATGTCTTCTACTGGTCGGTCCGCAGAGGCTTCGACCCGCGCAGCTCCTTCTCCGGCGGTTCCAGTTTTGCTTCCTATCTCCCGGTCAGAACGCTGTCCGGCGGTATCACTTTCAAATTCTAATTTAGAGGAGATAGTGTTATGAAAAAGTTCAAAAATTTTGTATATATCCTTATTGGTGCCGGCCTTCTGGCCTCCGGCTGTATCAAGGAAACATTTCCTACAAGCATTGCCACGGTAGAGCAGGTGGGTGAATCCAGCACGGCCCTGGAAGCCATGGTAAGCGCGATTCCGGCCCAGATGGTGGAAAGCTACCTCGCCCTTGGCCAGCGCAGCAGTAATGACTACGACTTCGGCATACCGTCCATGTTTATCATGACGGACTCCAATACCGGAGATATCGTGGTGAACGGAAACTCCGGTTATGACTGGTTCTCTTCCTGGGGAACCAATGAATCTCCCTTCGGAGACGTCTACCAGAGCGTTTACATTGCCTGGCGCACCTGGTATATGTTTATCAAGAGCGCCAACGATGTTATCAGCGCCATAGACCCGGAAACGGCCAACGAACAGCAGTTGATTTACCTGGGACAGGCAAGGGCAATCCGTGCCTACTGCTATCTGAACCTTGCTCAGATTTATGAATACAAGGCCCCCACAGACCCTGCTGTCCGCTCCGACTATGCCCCGGAAAACGACATTGCCGGGCTCACGGTCCCTATCGTAGATGAAAAACTGACCCAGGATGAGGCAAAGAATAACCCTCGTGCAACCAAAGATGTTATCTACAAGTTCATCTTTGATGACCTGGATGCCGCCGAAGGATATTTGGCGGAAGCGAAAGTCAGCGGCCGGATGCTTCCTACCATCGATGTGGTATATGGCTTCAAGGCCCGTGCTTACCTGGCCCTGGCAGATTACGCCAATGCGGCCAAATATGCCCGTCTGGCCCTGGACACCTTTGGCGGATCTCCGCTTACCCAGGACCAGTGGGAAAGCCCGACGACCGGTTTCAACACCTATTCGGCCAACTCCAATTCCTGGATGTGGTATCTGGCCTACTCTGCCGACAATATGGGCAACCTGGCCAACTATACCGCCCACATGTCCAACGAGGAAATGTGGACCTCCTACGGCTCTGCCGTACAGCGCGGTATCTCCAGCAGCCTCTACGCCAGCATCCCGGATACCGACTGGCGCAAACACTCCTGGATTGATCCCAACGGGACGGACTACTATGCTTACAAAGTGTCCCGCGACGTCTTCACCTCTGCCGGTGGCCGTGTCGTCAAGCCTTATTCCAACCTGAAGTTCCGTCCGGTCGGAGGAAACTATAGCGACTACAAGGCCGGCGGCGCCTCCGAAGTATGCGCCATGCGTATGGAAGAGATGATGATGATTGAGGCCGAGGGTCTGGCTATGTCCGGCAATTTGGGTGGAGGCAAAGCCGTCCTCAACGAACTCATGAGAACTCGCAACCCCGAATACAGCTGTGACGCCATCTCCGATCCGGCCCGCTTCCAGCAGGAAGTTTTCCGTCAGAAGAGAGTTGAGTTCTGGGGAGAAGGTGTTGTCTTCTTTGACTTCAAACGTCTGGGCGCAGGCGTAACCGTGGGTTATGCCGGAACCAACGTTCAGGAAGGTTATCGCTACAACGTGACCGGAAATGCCCCTTGGTGGAACTGGCCCATCCCTCGCCGCGAAATCAATGGCAACCCGGCTATTGAAGGTTACAACAACCCGGATCCGACAAAATCGGTTCCTGAATGGACTGAAGAATAAAATTGGAACACCATGAAAGCAATCAATAAAATTTGGGTTCTTGCAGCCCTGTTGCCCTTTGTTCTGTTCTCCTGCAAAAAGGCCGAATTGACCTATGAGCCAGGAGAACCCGACCTGACCAACTGCTACGGAGTTTATTTCCCTACCCAGGAGGCTTCCGGCAGCCACACTTTCGATCCCGAGATGGATCGTATCATTACCGTTACCGTTGCCCGTAAGGCCGACCAACCGCTCATCAATGAAGAAATCAAGGTCCCCTATACCGTGAAATCTTCCGAAGAGAATATCTTCCAGATCGGAGAAATCGTTTTCGCCAGCGGCCAGTCTGAAACTACGATAGACATTACCTTCGACAAGGCGGAAGAGGGCGTGAAATACGACCTCTCCCTCCAGTTGGAAGACCCTCAGTATGCTTCCCTCTATGCCAGCAATCCCACCGAACTTAAACTCGATGTGATGGTGGTGGCGTGGCAGTATATCCTCAATCCCCAGACCAAAGAAAAGGCCGTATTTACCTTTACTCAGGAGTACTGGGGTGAGACCTGCTGGGCCTATGTGAAGTACTATGACTTGGACGGCGTCTGGACCTGCCAGACGGAATCCTTCCTGCATGAGTACAAGGGCGAGCAGTACGGTCCCGCCACCGGCGGTTACGGCTTCTGGGGCAATGCCGAGGCTGAAGGCGAAGGCGAACTCCAGTTCAAGATTTACTCCAAGGAGTTGAATGCCGACGGGAACATGTACATGGAACTGATTCCCAGCGTCATTTACCACCACAGCTCTTATGATGCCGATGTCGTTCTCTACGACTGGTACTACTACTTTACCGTATATAACCCCCAGGCTGCCCTGGAAGGTGTTTCCTGGATTAACTTCGCCAAGAACTACAGCAGCAACTATCCGCTCGGTTACTATGACAACAACGGCGGACTGTTCTTCTTCGCCCATGGCCGTTATATGATGGGCATCGGTGGTTGGACCATGGACAGCTATGATGTTATCGGTATCGGCGAAGGCTTCATCCGCACGGATTACTCCCTCTCCCTTGAGGCCGATTATCCGTCCAACGGCGCAACGCCCGTTTACGTGACAGCCGGTCGCGATGTGAAGACCCTCCAGTATGCCATCTATCCCGGTAAGCTCTCCGAAAACGAGGCAGAAAAGAAGGCCGAGGCCATAGCTGCAAAGGAAGAAGAATCCGAAAGTTTCAGCGAGTTTGAGTACGATGAGACGAAGGATATCAACTACGCTACTCTCCAAGTTTCTCCGGAAACCTCCGGTCAATATACGATTGTTGCCGTTGCCCTGGATGAGAAAAAGGCCGCCGGTCAATATACGATTGTTGCCGTTGCCCTGGATGAGAAAAAGGCCGCCCAGAATTCGGCTCATACCGTATTCAACTTCATCTCTGCCGATGACCAGGCCGACCACGCTGTTCAGCTTGAGGTTGGTACAGAGGATGTCCCCGCCCGCTACGGTGACTATCCCGCCAACTCTTCCTTCGCTTTCTATGTAATGGGCAAAAACATTCAGGAAGCTCACATCAACATTTATGCGACGGATACATTCAAAGAAAAGCAGGAAGCCATTCTGGCCGAAATGAAGGCTGCCGAAACAGGAAGCGGTGTATCTGTTGCGTCGGCAAGCGTCTTGGCCGAAATCAACGCTCCCGGTGGATTCTATACCTACACAACCGGCCTGAAGGCTCTCACCAGCTACACGGTTGTTGTATGGGCTACCAATGGTACTGTCGTAAAGCGTAGA